>JBBSTE010000001.1:0-158891 GCA_038236185.1 Sphingomonadales bacterium
CGACCGCATCGCCGCGCAAGCGACGACGCAGCGCTTCACCGATTACGAGGGCTGCGTCCAGGCGGTGATGGCGGTCGATACGTTGCTGTCCGCGCTCGTCGCCGACGGCGCGGTCTCGCGCGGCGCTGCCGCCGGAATCCGGCCCGAGATCGATCGCGCCTACGCCGCGGTGCGCGACGCGAACGCCTTCGACCCTGTCGGATTTCGCCGCGCCATCGCCTCCGCGGCGGGGTCGGTAAGGCGGATGCAATGAGGAAGCGCGCCGCCCTCGCGCTCGTGTCGCTGCTGGTCGGCTCGTGCGGCGGCGGTTCGGGCGGCGGAACCCCGACGCCCGCGCCCGCGCCGACGCCTTCTCCAAGTCCGAGTCCGACGGACGGCATGGCCTTCGCCATCCCCGCGCGGGAAGCACTCACGTCGGACGAGGTGGGCCGGATCGTCGCGCAGGCGGCAGGCGAGGCCCAGGCGCGCGGCGCGCCCGCGGTGATCGCGGTGGTCGATCGCGTCGGCAATGTCCTCGCGGTCTTCAAGATGCCCGGCGCGCGCGACGAGATCACGATTTCGCCGGCGCCGAACGGCGAGTCGATCGATATCCAAGGCCTCAAGATCGATAGCGGCGGCGCGGCCGCCGCGGCTATCGCGAAGGCGATCACCGGGGCGTATCTGTCGAGCGGCGGCAACGCTTTTTCGACGCGCACCGCATCGCAAATCGTGCAGCAGCATTTTCCGCCCGCGCCATCGACCGTCGGGCTGGAGAGCGGCCCGCTGTTCGGGGTGCAGTTCAGCCAATTGCCGTGTTCGGACCTGTCGGCGCGCTACGCCCCGAGCGGCGCCGATGCGCTGATCGGGCCGAAACGATCACCGCTGGGGCTGTCGGCCGATCCCGGTGGACTGCCGCTCTACAAGAACGGCGTCCTCGTCGGCGGCATCGGCGTGATGGGCGATGGGGACTACGGGTTCGACCCCGATATTCTCGACACCGACAAGGACAATGACGAATACGCCGCGCTCGCCGGGACGGTCGGCTTCGCGCCGTCCGCCGCAATCATGGCGAACCGGATCACCGTCGATGGGACATCGCTGCGCTACAGCGACGCGACGCCCGGCGGATTCAAAAGTAACCCGGCCAGCACAAGCTTCGTTGTCGATCCGGCCAATCTGTTCCCGGTGCGCGGCTATTACGCCGACGGCGTCGCGCCGCGTCTGCTGCCCGGTCAGGCCTATGGCAGCGAAGCGTCGGGCATCCGGCGCATCGCGGCGGGCGAATTCGGCGCGGACGACGCCTTCGTCCTCTCGAACGGATCGGGCGGCAACCGCTTCCCGATCCGCGGCGCGACCGACGGCGCCGACGTCGCGCAGCCGATCACCGCCGCGGAAGCGCGGGCCGTGCTGGAAAGCGCATTCGCGGTGATGCGCCGCGCGCGCGGGCAGATCCGCCAGCCGCTCGACAGCCAGGCGCAGGTCTCGGTCGCGGTGGTCGATACCCGCGGCGTGGCGCTGGGCCTGGTTCGCGCGCCCGACGCGCCGATCTTCGGGACCGACGTGGCGTTGCAAAAGGCGCGCACCGCCGCCTTTTTCTCGGGTGTCCACGCCGGGCGCGATCTCGACGCGAGCACCAGCGCCGACGTCCGCGGCTTCGCCGCCGCGGCGCGCGCGTTCCTTGGCGCCGATGCGCTGACCGGCAAATTCGCCTTTACCGACCGCGCCAACGGCAATCTCTCGCGGCCCTATTTTCCCGATGGCGAGGTCGACACCGCGAATGGCCCGTTCTCGCGCCCGATCGCGCAGTTCAATCCGTTCTCGACCGGGCTGCAATCCGCGCTGATCTTCCAAAATCTCGCGCAGCAAGTCGGTGCGCTGATGGGCGGCGCGGAGGTGCCGCAGCGGTGCGGCGAAGTCGGCGAGGATACGCCCGGCCACAACCGCATCCAGAACGGCATCCAGATCTTCCCCGGGTCGGTGCCGATCTATCGCGGCTCGACGCTGGTCGGCGGGATCGGGGTCTCGGGCGACGGGATCGATCAGGACGACATGATCTCGTTCCTCGGCCTCGCCAATGCCGGGCTGACGATCGGCAACGCTCCGGCGGCGATCCGCGCCGACCGGATCGTCGTGAAGGGCGTCAGGCTGCGCTACGTCAATTGCCCGTTCGCGCCGTTCCTCGACACCGCCGACCAGAATGTCTGTAGCGGCAAATGATCGCGCTGGCGGCTCTCGCGCTTCAGGTCACAAGCCCCGCGGCGGACGCGGCGCGCACCGCCCCCGCGGCGGATGCCGCGCGCACCACGGCCCCGTTTCCGAAAAGCTCCGATGTCGCCTCGCCGCGACCCGAGGCGCAGACGGAGCCCGCCCCTCCCCCGCCGCCGGTCGATCACGAGGCGCTCGAGCCGCAGCCGGTCGATCCGCTCGACGACGCGCTGATTCCGGGCCGCCGCCGCCCGGGGGCGAAGCGCGCTACGCTTCCCGACGCCGTCGTCCAGGTCAACCCCGGCGCGGTCCGCGCGCCGGGCCTCGATCGTTTCCCGACCGACGAGATCCCGCTGCCCGATCGCTGGCGGCTGGTGATCGCGCTCTGCCCCGATGCGTTGTTCGTAGCGGCGCGCGCGACGTGCCGGTCAAAGCGCGATCCCTATCACCAGAACGTCCTGAAGGGCGATCGCCCGCTCGATCCCGAAAAATGGCCGCTGATCAAGGGAGACGACTGGTTCCTCGTGCTGAACGGCGTGTCCGACACCATCGTCGAGCCGCGCAGCTTTCCCACCCCGGTCGGCGTCCAGACGACCGAGCGACCCGGCAGCATCGACGTGTTCGGGCGATCGAGCAGCCTCGTCGTCGCGCAGACATTCCTGTTCGGCGCGGCGCTGATCAAGGGGCAGACCGCGTTCAAACCGCCCGAGATCGAATATCGCCTGACGCTCGCCTATAATTTCAACTACGTCGATGTGAACGAGCGCCGCATCCTCTCGGTGCGGCCGTCCGATCCGTCGCACCGCGAGGACGCGTTCCTCGGGGTGCAGGAAGCGTTCGTCGATTATCATTTGCGCAACACCTCCGACCGGTTTGATTTCGATTCGATCCGCGTCGGCATCCAGCCGTTCCAGGCCGATTTCCGCGGCTTCCTGTTCAACGACAATGCGCTCGGCGTCCGGCTGTTCGGCAATCGCGACGACAACCGCTTCCAGTATAATCTCGCGGTCTTCGTGCGGCTGGAAAAGGACACCAATTCCGGGCTCAACGACATCACCCAGAGCCCGCGGCACGATCTCGTCGCGATCGCCAACCTTTACCGACAGGACCTGCCGGTCCCCGGCTTCACCAGCCAGGCGACGCTGATCTACAACCGCAACCGCGAGGCCGACGAAATCCAGGTCGATCACAACGGCTTCCCGGTGCGCCCGGCGCTGATCGGCGATCTGCGCGGGCGCGATTACGACATCGCGTACGTCGGCTATAACGGCGACGGGCATTTCGGGCGGGTCAACCTGAGCGTCTCGGCGTATGCTGCGCTCGGGCAGGACCGTAACAGCATCTTCACCGGCCGCCCCGCCAAGGTCCGCGCCTTCTTCCTCGCCGCCGAACCGTCCTATGATTTCAGCTTCGTCCGCGTCCGGCTGTCGGGGCTGTACGCCAGCGGCGACGGCAAACCGTATGACGATACCGAAGGCGGCTTCGACGCGATCCTCGAAAACCCGGTCTTTGCGGGGGCCGACACGAGTTACTGGATTCGCCAGACGATCCCGTTCGCGGGCGGCGGGCGCGCGATCGGGGTCAACGGCCGCAACGGATTGCTCGCCGATCTGCGCTCGTCGAAGGATGAGGGGCAATCGAACTTCAACAACCCGGGCACCGTGCTGCTCGGCGCTGGGGTGGACGTGGATATCACCCCGACGATTCGCGTCTCGGCGAACGTCAACCATCTGGCGTTCGCCAAGACCGACGTGTTGCAGGCGCTGCGCAACGAGGGATCGATCCCCAAATCGATCGGCTGGGATCATTCGATCTCGGCGATCTGGCGTCCGCACGACAACCAGAATCTCGTCTTCCGCCTGTCGGGGGCGATGCTGGCGGCGGGGGATGGCTTTCGCGACCTTTTCACCCAGTCGAACAAGAGCGGGCGCTATTATTCGGTGCTCGCCAATGCGGTGCTGACGTTCTGATGGCGCGCTGGCTCCTCCTTCTCCTGATCGGGCTGGTCGCGCTGACCGGCGGTGCGCGGCTGACCGCCAGCGAGGGCGAGAAGCCCGTGGCGCGGCATTACGCGGTGACGCCGCCCGCGCCGCCATCGCAGACCGCCGCCGAGGCCGATGCCAAGAGCAGCGGCTGTCGTGGCTGCCACACCGCCAGCGACGCCGCCTCGATGCACAAGAGCGAGGCGGTGGTGCTCGGCTGTACCGATTGCCACGGCGGCAATGCCGCGGTCCGGGTAGCGGGCGCGCCGGGGAGCGCCGCCTATGTGCAAGCACGCGACGCCGCGCACATCCTGCCGCGCTACCCCGCCGCATGGCATTACCCGAGCTCCGCCAATCCCGAGCGCAGCTATACCTTGATCAACCGCGAGGCGCCCGAGTTCATCCGCTTCGTCAACCCGTCCGACTACCGCGTCGCGCGTCAGGCTTGCGGCGCCTGCCATCTCGAGACGATCGAGGCGGCGGAGCGGTCGCTGATGGCGACGGGGGCGATGTTCTGGGGCGGTGCGAGCTACAATAACGGGGTCGCGCCGTATAAGAATTACATCTTCGGATCGGCGTATACCAAGGCGGGAGAACCCGCGAAGCTGCTGTCGCCGGGAACGCCGCCGGGGACGGTGACGCCGTCGCAGAAGGCGCGCGGCGCGCTGCCGATGCTCTATCCGCTGCCCGCTTGGGAAGTGACGCCGCCGGGCGACATCTTCCGCGTGTTCGAGCGCGGCGGGCGCGTGATCGGGTCGCAATTCGCCGAGATCGGTCTGCCCAATCCCTCGGGCAGCATCCAGCGGCTCGACGAGCCCGGCCGTCCCGACATCCGCCAGTCGAACCGTGGACCCGGCACCGGCCTGCGCGTCGCGATTCCGGTTCTCAACATCCACAAGACGCGGCTCAACGATCCCTTCACGACGATGATGGGAACCAACGACCAGCCCGGCGACTATCGCCAGTCGGGCTGCGCCGCCTGCCACGTCGTCTATGCCAACGATCGCGATCCCAAGCACAGCCTGACCTGGGCGAACGCGGGACGCGACGGGCAGACGCGGACGGTCGATCCGGCGATCGCGGGGCTGCTCCAGCGCGTGTCGGTCGGGCATTCGGCGGCGGGCGGTTTGGAGCGCGGCCATCCCGTCGAACACGCCTTCACCCGCACGGTGCCGACCGCGCAATGCATGACGTGCCACATGCACCAGCCCAACGTGTTCCTGAACTCGTTCCTCGGCGTGACGATGTGGGATTACGAATCCGATGCGCCGCTGATGTGGCCCAAGGAACAGCAATACCCGACCGCCAGGCAAGTCCGCGAAATCAACGAGCGCAATCCCGAGGCGGCGGCAGCACGCGGCAGATGGGGCGACCGCGATTTCCTCCGCCGGGTCGTCGACGACGTGAACCCTGAGGCGAAGGACACCCAGTTCGCCGATTATCACGGCCACGGCTGGAATTTCCGCGCGGTCTACAAACGCGATCGCCAGGGCAATCTGCTCGACAAGGACGGCAAGATCGTCTGGCCCGATGACGCCGAGAAATTCCGCAAAAAGGATATCGACGGCCCCTTCGCCAAGGTTGGCGAGCAGAAGGGCAAGGCGGTCCATCTGATGGACATCCATGCCGAAAAAGGCATGCAATGCGCCGATTGCCATTTCGCGCAGGACAGCCACGGCAACGGTCTGATCTATGGCGAGGTCGCCAATGCGGTCGAGATCGGCTGTGTCGATTGCCACGGCACCGCCGACGCCTGGCCGACGCTCAAGACCTCCGGGCCGGCGGCGCGGCCCGGCGGCACCGATCTGTCGCTTCTCCGCAACGCCGACGGCCAACGCCGGTTCGACTGGACGACCGACGAGCGCGGCGAGCGCGTCCTGATCCAGCGATCGATCGTCGATCCCAAGCTCGAATGGAAAGTGTCGCTGGTGCGCGAGACGGTCGATCGCGACAGCAGCCATTTCAACGTCAAGGCGGCGCGCGCGAAACTGATGGCGGCGTCCGCCGCGGAGACGGGCAAGTTCCTGTTCGGTCCGGGCGTGGCGCTCGGTGACCGCGCGCACCAGAACGACAAGATGACCTGCTTCACCTGTCATCTGTCATGGACCACCTCGTGCGGCGGCTGCCATTTGCCGATCGAGGCGAACTGGAAGACCAAAACGCATCATTTCGAAGAGGAGGAGACGCGCAACTTCGCGACGTACAACCCCCAGGTCGCGCGCGACGACATGTTCCAGCTCGGCCGCCACATGACGACGAAGGGCGCGATCATCGCGCCGGTGCGATCCTCCTCCGCGCTGATCCTGTCCTCGACCAACCTCAACCGCGAGCGGATCTACATCCAGCAACCCCCGATCAGTTCGATCGGTTTTTCGTCGCAGGCTTTCGCGCCGCATTTCCCGCACACCGTCCGCACCACCGAGACCAAGACCTGCACCGATTGCCATCTGTCGGCGGCGAACGACAATAATGCGATCATGGCGCAGCTGATGCTGACCGGCACCAATTTCGTGAACTTCGTCGGGGCCTACGCCTGGACCGGGCTCGACGGCGCGGTGCAGGCGATCCGGGTCACCGAATGGAACGAGCCGCAGGCGGTGATGGGTTCGTATCTCCAGCGCTATGCCTATCCCGATTACTGGCGTGATTTCATCGAGAAACAGGACCGCGAATTGAAGGATCGCGTCCGCGGCCAGATCCTCGATAAGCATCTGTCGGGCGAACGCAACCCGACCGAACTCTTTCGCAACCCCAGCCAGGGGACCGGCGGCGCGGCGCGGTGCATCCAGCTTCGCGGCGAATATCTGTTCGTCGCCGAGGGCAAGGGCGGCTTCCGCGCCTATGACGTCGCCTCGATCGGCAACAAGGGCGTGTCGCGCCCGATCGTCCGTGCGCCGGTCTCGCCGCTCGGGCAGGACACGCATGTCGCGACGACCGATGCGACGTGCATGGCGCTCCCGACCGATCAGCCGATCGCGCCCTTGCGCAACACCCCCGCGATGCGCGCCGCCAATCAGGAACAGGCGTTCGCCCCGATCTATCATTATGCGGTCGTCACCGACGCGGTCGAGGGGCTGATCCTCGTCAACGTCGACACGATGGCCGATGGCGAACCGCGCAACAATTTCCTGAAGCGCGCGCTGACGTGGAACCCCGACGGCGCGCTGACCGGCGCGCGCCACGTCACGCTGGCGGGCAGCGTCGCCTATGTCGCGACCGAGCGGTCGATCGTGGTGATCGATCTCGCCGATCCGCTGCGCCCGCGCATCACCGCGACCCTGCCGGTCCGCGACGCGCGCGCGACCGCGCTGCAATTCCGCTACCTCTGGGCGACCACCGCGCGCGGGCTGGAGCTGTTCGACGCGACCGATCTCTATCATCCCGTTGCGGTGCCGGGCGCGACGGTGCCGCTGGCGGACGCGCGCCGCGTCTATGTCGCGCGCACCTACGCCTATGTTGCGGCGGGGGCGGACGGACTGGTGATCGTCGACGTGACCAATCCCGAAGTCCCAAAACTCTACCAGAAAGTGACGTTCGACGGGCGGATGAACGATGCGCAGGACGTGATCGTCGCCTCGACC
Source organism: Sphingomonadales bacterium (assembly GCA_038236185.1). Taxonomy (GTDB): domain Bacteria; phylum Pseudomonadota; class Alphaproteobacteria; order Sphingomonadales; family Sphingomonadaceae; genus Sphingomonas. Next base: position 7,748 of record JBBSTE010000001.1, read on the forward strand.
AACGCCTCGTTGTTCGCGTATGTCGCGGACGGGCGGAACGGGATGAAAGTACTGCAACTCACCTCACCCTCCAGCCAGCCCAATTTCTACGGTTTCTCGCCCGCGCCAAAGCCCGAACTGATCGCCTGGGCGAAGACTGCCGCGCCCGCGCTCGCGCTGTCGAAGGGGCTCGATCGCGATCGCGCGGTCGATGAAACCGGCGGGCAGATCGCGGTGTTCGGGCGATTGGGCGCGCGGCCCTTCACCCGCGCGGAGATGCTGCGCTTCTACCTCAGCAAGAACGGCAAACCGTGGATGGTCACGGACCGCGCCGACCTCAGCGACTGGGCGCCGCCGCGCCGGTAGAGTTGGACGAATTTCCCCGGACCCGTTCATTTCGAGCGAAGTCGAGAAACGAACGGAGGTCAAGGCAATGGCCCGAATCTACGTCCCGCGTTCCGCCGCCATGCCTCGGACGATCGGCTGCATCGTTTCGTCGAAGCGCGCCACGACAGCCGTCTCGGTGACGAACTCGACGTGCGAGACGAGCCGAGAGCCGGTCCAATAATGGAGCGCGAAGCCGGGCGGCGTATCGACGATCAGCGCGCGCCCGTCGGGCCGATCGGGATCGATCGGCGCGAGCGTCAGCGCGAGTCCATCCGCCACCGAAGGACAAACCTGGACGGGCACGCCGCCGCATTCGCCGCGAATGGCGCGATGCACGTGGCCCGCGACAAAGCCGACGACGTTGGCGCGACCGCGCACCGTCTCATCGAGACGCCGCACCCACGGCTCGTCTGCACTGGCGGACCACCAGTCGATCCCGCTGTCGAACGGCGGGTGATGCAGCGCCAGCAAGGTCGGGCGCGTCGGTTCGGCATCGAGCGTATCGATCAGCCAGCGCTGGCGATCCTCGCAGAAATTCCCCCCCATCCTCCCGGGCGCGTGGCTATCGAGCATCACGACGCGCACCGGCCCGGCGTCGACGACATATTGGACGTGAGGTTGCCGCGGCAGCCCGAACGCCGTCTGCAATTCCACGCGATCGTCGTGATTGCCGGGGATCGCATGAAACGGGATCGCCAGCTCCGCGAACATCGCCGTCGCCCGCGCATAGGAGGCCGCCGCCCCGCGCTCGGCCAGATCGCCCGTCGCGATCAACAGATCGGGTCGCACGTCGAGCGCGGCGATGCGGTCGAGCACCCGCTGCAACCGCAGGACATTGGGTTCGTCGTCGGCGTCCCCGGCAAAGCCGAGATGCACATCGCAAACCTGAACGATCAGCACCCCCCGGCCCTCCCCTTGTTCAGTTTCGCCACGCCACCTTCAACGGAGCGTTCGGAATGCGTCGTCGGATCGCGGGCGGCGCGCCGCTGACCGGATGGTACGAGTGGCACAGGATGCAGCTCGACGCGACCTTGGGCGGTCGCGCGACATTCCCGCCGTGGCATTGCCGGCAAGTCGCGATGCCGGGGATCAGCAGGTCGCTCGATTTGGTCGATGCTTTTGCGGCGTGGCAGGTCGCGCATTGCGTGACGCGGTGGGCATCGTGATCGAACCAGCCCCTGGTCAGATAGCGTTCGGTAAAACGCGCCGGCACGACTCGCCAGCCGCCGGTCGCGTCCGGCTGACGAACGACGTGGCAATCGGTGCAGGCGCCGCTCCGTCCGAACAGAATGCGGATCGCGTTCGCGCGGCCGCCCTTCGCGCGGGTCAGGTCGGCGATCGCCTGCGCGGCGTCGCCGTGCCGCAGCCGCCGCACCGTGCCGCCGACGCGGTCGAAGGCGAGGCTGTGGCAACTCTCGCAATTCTTCTCCATCGACACCGGACGGAAGCCGGGGCCGCTTGGATCGCGGGTATGGCAATCGGCGCAGGCGGGGAGGCCCTTGCCCTGCGTCTGCGCCATCCGCGCGACCCCGCCCGTCGGCGAAAGATGCAATTTGTGCGGAAAGCGCAAATTGCTCGCTTCCTTCGGATGCGCGTCGAAATCGATCCGCGTGAAGCCACCGGGAGTCACGACCAATGGGCGAAATTCCGGATGGCTTTTCGCGAAATCGCCCGCATCGCCGATCCGGCTATCCTTAAGCCGGGCGTCTAGATCGGCGTGGCAATCGGTGCAGAACCGTTGCTCGGTCTTCGCCATCGTCGTCGCGCCGAGATGTTCCTGGTGACAATCGACGCAGCGGCCGGGTATTTTGCCGAAGCTGATCGCGACCGCGCGCTTGAACCCGTCGAACCCGCCGGGTGACGGCATTGCGGCGGCGAGGCGACGCGGATCGGCGTGATCGTGGGTTTCCTTATGGCAGGCCTTGCAACTCGAATCCGACACGGCGACGAACGCGCCAATGTGACATGCCTTGCAGTTGGTCTCGAGACTGGCGTGGGCGAGGCTGAGCGGCCCCGCCGACCAGCTTCCATCGGCAGTGTGTCCGGCGATGTGCGTCGCGGCGATCCGCGGATGGAAATACGACCAGACCGGCCAGGCGAGGAACAGCGCGAAAATCGCCAGCAGGCCGGCCCACGCCATGCCGCGCTTGCCCGGCGTCCGGCCCGCCAGCGAAAAGGCGCGGCGCTCGTCGACCGCCGGGCGCTCGAGCCGCGTCACCGTCGCGACGATCGTCTCGCCCTCGCGCGCAAGCGTGACGACGTGACTGCCGATGCCGATCGTCACCGGCGCGGCGAGCTTGGTCTCGAGCCGCTCGCGGCGCTGCCCGTCGATCAGCGTGTCGGCGCCCACGTCGATCACCACGCCGGAACCGACCTCCAGAATGCGCGCATGCCGGGGTCGCGCGGCAAGTTCGGCGATGACGATGTCGTTGCCGGCGTCGCGGCCGATGGTGAGCGTGTCGCCCGCGACCGGCGTCTCGCGCACGATTTCGCGGCCGGTCGCGCTGGTTACGATGGTGCGGATCCGGAACACCGCGCTCACCAGTAAAAGAACGTCGCGACGATATGCGCGGTCAGCGCCGCGAGCAGCGCGAAGGTCGCAGGCACATGGACGTATAGCCACCCCTCGAGCAAAGCCTTCAGCCGCATGTGCCGCTCGATCCGGGCGAGCAGCGCGCTGCGTCGCGCGAGCGGCCCGGCCAGCGCGGTCCCCGCCAGCTGCGCCAGCGCGGTGTCGCGCGCGCGGTGCGGGAAACGGCCCGTCAGCCGCGCGATCGGCCCGCGCGCGAACGGCTCTTCGGCAAGCGCGGCGGCGACCCACTGCGATTGCTCCGTATCGAGCGGCAGCGCGGCGGCGGCGAGCTGCCGGTCGGCGGCTTCGAGCGCGGCGAGCATCTGCGTTTCGGTGAGCTCCAGACGGTTGTCGGACAGCGCGCGCGGCAGCACCGAATAGAGCGCGATGCCGACCAGCCCGGAGGCGATGACGACCAGCATCAAGACCCAGGCGAGCGTGTGGATGTTCCAGCCGAAATCGAACCCGGTATGAAGCGTGCCGATCACGATCAGCGCGGTGCCGAGCCAGACATGCGCCGAGGTCCACGCCTTCAGCGACCAGCGCCCGCGCGTCATCCAGCGCTTGCGGACGCCGAGCATCGTCAGCCACACGATCAGCGCCGCCGCAATCGTGCCGGTGATGTAGCCGTAAGCGGTACCGCCGCCCGGCGGATCGCTGTCCAGCGCGTACAGGAGCACCGCCGCGACCGCCGCGACGCTCGCGAGCTTCAGCCAGCGAAAGCGGGCGTGGCGAAGGAAGCCCTCATGGCCGATCGCCGCGTCCGCCATTCAGCCGCCCGTCCGATCGAGCCGCTTGACCGTCAGGAACGCTTCGGGCGCGACGCGGATCGCGGCGCCGGTCGGGCAGGCGCGCACGCACGCCGGGCCGCCGTCGATTCCCGCGCACATATCGCATTTGATCGCCTTCTTCGCGGCGGGTTCCGCAGGCTCGCGCTTCTTTGACCATTTCGCCGGCGGCTGTCCCGGCCCCGGCCCGGCCCCGAACAGCAGCCACGACGCGAGGCTCGGCTTCTTCGGCGGCGCGCGGTCGAGGCGGATGACGCCGTAGGGGCAGTTGCGGACACAATTGCCGCAGCCGATGCAGGTGTCGTCGATCTTCACTTCGCCGTCGGCGCCGCGCGTGATCGCGTTGGGCGGGCAATCCGCCATGCAATGCGGGTGTTCGCAATGCCGGCACGAGGTCGGCACGTGGAGGTGCGCGAACGTCCGCCCCGCCTCGCGATCGAGCCGCGACAGTCCCTCGTGACTGTCGGCGCAGGCCTTTTCGCAATTGTCGCAGCCGACGCAGAGCCGTTCGTCGATCAGCAGCACGTCGGTCGCCTCGCCGATGCCGTTATCGACCAGGAACCGCGCGACCGAGCTGTGGAGGTCGATGACGTCGTCGAACCCGTCCTTGCTCGCCTCGACGAAAGCGTTGATCTCGTGCCGCGCGGCCATTTCGCGCCGCGCGTAGGCAAGAAGCGCGGGCTTGGCGTCGAGCAACCGCGCGAACGCCGCGCCATCGAGCCGCACGACTTCCGACCGAATCGCGGCGCGGACGGTGGCGTTGCGCGGCAAGCCGTCGATCAACGCCATCTCGCCGAAATACGCGCCCGCCGGAAGGTACGACATGAACACCGGTTTCCCGCCGATATTCTTCTCGACGATCATCGATCCCGATCGGACGACGAAGACGTCGCTGTCGGCCTCGCCCTCGACTACCACCGCCTCGCCGGCGCGAACCGACTTCACCTCGGCGGTCTCGATCAATTCGGCGATATCGTCGGAGGTGAGCCCCGCGCCGAAGATCTGAAGGATCTGGCGTTCGGTGGTGATCCGCTCGATCGCGCGCCGCGCCGGGGGCACGAGCGCCATCAGCTTCAGCGCGGCGGCGCGCGGCACCTCGACGAGGATCGCGTCGCTCGCCGCACGCACCGTCGCCCCGCGCCGCCGCCCCGAGATCAGCCCGACCTCGCCGACGATCGATCCGCATGCGATCCGCGCTGCCTCGCCGTCCTTGGTCAGCACCTTGACCGATCCCTCGGCGATGCCGAACAGCGACGAGCCGATCGCGTGTTTGGCGAAGACGATTTCCCCGGCCTTCGCGCGAACGATCGTCGAATCGAGCATGAATTCGCGCATCTGGAGCGGCGTCATCTCGTTCAGGATCGACACGCGCGAGCGAAGAAATTCGAGACCTTCATCGACATCCATACCAAGCGGCTTCAGTCGCGCGGCGAGGATCGGTTCGTCGGCGGGCTTGAGCGTCCGGTTGCCCGCGATGAACTCGACGACGTCATAGCCCTGGTTCATGCAATGCTTGATCAGCGGATAGCCCGCGAGCGCGCCGATGATGTGGATGCCCGGCACGCTCGTCTCGAAGATCGGCGACAATTGCGGGAACGCCTCGCGATCGGGTCCGGTGAAGGCGATCCCCAGCCCTTCGAGGAACGGCCGCGGCGGCGTCGAGCCCATCCGCGCGATCACGCGGTCGCAGCGTTCACGGCGCTCGCCGTCGCGCGTGTCGAAGACGATCCACCCCGTTTCGACCGACGCGGGGCTGGTCGAGGGCAGAATGGTGATCCGCTTTTCCTCGCTCGCCGCCATGAGGAGCGCGACGTTGGCGGGCTTCGCGCGCGCGAATTCGGCCTCGCGGTTGACGAGGATCACCTTGTTGCCCTGCGCCGGATCGGCGGCGAGGCCGAGCGCGTTCTCGATCCCCGCGTCGCCGCCCCCAACGACGGTGATGAACTCGTCGACATATTCCTCGGGATCGTCGAGTTGATATTGGATGTGCGGCAGATCACCACCGGGAACGCGCATACGATTGGGGTTGCCCTGCGTACCGATCGCCAGGACGATGGTCTCGCCCTCGATCGCGTCGCCGTCCGCGAGCTTCAGCGTAAACGCGCCCGCCGCGCCTTCGATCGCGACCACCTCCGCATTGTTGCGGATCGAAACCGGGGCGGCCTGATCCCCCCAGGTCGAAAGGACGATCTCGCGCTTGCCCGCTTCGAACGCCAGATCGGATCGCAGCGCGAGCTGCGCGGGCGTCGCCATGACGTGCTTGCCGCGCTGATATTTGTAGATCGTATCGGAGAGGTGATCGGTCTTTTCCAGCACGATATGATCCAGCCCCAGCGCCGCGGCGCGCGAGGCGGCGCTCAGCCCGGCGGGACCCGATCCAACGATGACGATCTTGACGCGGGTCACCGGTAGCAATCCCGGCGCGGGCGGTTAGGATCGGCGACGGGCGAGGGGGAGCGAAACGGATGAAGCCAGGACCGACGATCTTCGCGGCGACCGCGGTTCTGGCGGTTGTGGCGATCGGGTATCGTATCGCCGCCGATCGTCCAGCCTCGGCCGCATCTTCCACCGCGCGGGAGGGCGCCGAATCTCCCGCCGAGCCGCTCGGAACTCTCGAGAACCGCGCCGCCGAAAAGCCCGGCGACGTCGCCGCGTGGCGCGCGTTGGGCAGCGCTTATTTCGCGCTTGGCCGCTACGACGATGCGGCGGGCGCCTATACGCGCGGCGTCACTCTCGACGCGCGTGACGCGACGCTGTGGGCCGCGCTCGGCGAGGCGCGCACGCTGGCGGCCAACGCGGTGACGGCGGAGGCGCACATAGCCTTCACGCACGCGATCGCGATCGACCCCAGGGAGCCGCGGTCGCGCTATTTCCTCGGCGTCGAAAAGGATGTCGCGGGCGATCACAAGGGTGCGCTCGCCGATTGGAACGCGCTGCTCGCCGACGCGCCCGCCGATGCGCCCTGGGCTGCATCGGTCCGCACGCTCGTCGCCCAGGTTTCCGCGCGCGAGAAAATCCCGCTCGTCCTGCCGACACCCCCCGCCGCTACCGATCCGACCGCCGCGATCCCCGGCCCGAGCGCGGAGCAGATGGCCGCGGCGGCGCAAATGACGCCGGGCCAGCAGGACGCGATGGCCCGCGCGATGGTCGCCCGGCTCGCCGCGAGGCTCGCCGCCGATCCGCGCAACGAGGCGGGCTGGGTCCAGCTGATGCGCGCGCGGATGGCGCTGAACGACGCCGGCGGCGCGCGGCAGGCGCTGGCGCAGGCCCGCGCCAGTTTCGCAAGCGACACCGCCGCGCTCGCCCGGATCGACGCAGCCGCGGATACGCTCGCGGTGGCGCGCTAGCGCATTTTCAAGCGGGGTTTCGCCAAGGCGGATCGCTTCCCCGGCGAAGGCCGGAGTCCCGTCGGGGAAGCGATCCGAGCCAGCCCGACCTCGCCATCGGGCGCTTTCACAACGACCCGAACCGATCGAACGCCCGCTTTGCCTCGACGCGCGCTTCACTGCGAATCGTCCCACTGATCCTCGTTCCCGGTGCTCGTGAACGGGTCGTCGATCGGCAACACCGATCGCAAGGCGAAATCGATCAGCGAAAATCCGATACTCGGGAAAAGGTCGTGCGGGTTCGGCGGGTCCGGAATATTGATCTTGTCGCCGATGGTGCAATTGCGGACCGCGAAAATCCGACACCCATTTGCGGTCGAGAGCGTATCGACACGCGAACCCCTATCCGCCGCGCCGGGCAAAGTGAGAAGCCGTATCAGGTCCAGTCCGGTCGTCGTCACGCCGCCGGATGTCTGGACCCCGTTGATCACGATCTCAATCGACCCCTGCCCGGTCGGCGAACTCGATCGTTGCGTGATGCTAACGCCCCCCGCCCCCGCGGTGAATCCGCGCCGGTCGCTGAAGGCATCGCTGTTTCCGGTATTCTGGATATACAGGCCGGACCCGACATCGAAGTTCAGCGCCCCTGCGATCAACAGCCCGGCGTCGTTGACCGCGCCGTCGTTGATCGCGAGACGCGCGTCGCGCGTCTCAAGGCCGGACGCGTCGAGTACATCGGCCAGCGCCCCGGGCATCGCCACGCTGATCCGCCCCGCGCTCAGCGACAGAATTCCCGCCGGGGCCAGAGCCGAATCGAGAATCGCGATGCTGCCCTGCGGCGCGACCACGTCGATCGCCTGCCCCGCTCTGATCGCCAGCCGGTTTGCCGCGCTCGCGCCGGTCAGCCGAACCGCGCCGGTAACCAGGACCGATCCGCCCGCGGTCACCGACAGGCCGCCATCGCCGCCGATCGTCGTGCCGCTGACCAGCGAAAGATCGCCGATCGTGAGGTCACCGGGCAGAGCGACCAGCACGTCGTTCGCCTGCACCCGGTCGAGCGAGAGCGAATAGCCCGACCCGCTCGCGCCGAGGAAAGCGCGGCCCGGATCGGTGCTGATGAAACTTACCCATTGCGTCTCGCCCGCCGCCCCGATCCGTGCCGTCGGCGCGATCGCGATAGTCGACGAGGTCAGGCCGATCGTCGTCGCGTCGAGCGTCCGGGAAATCGCCAGATCGCCCGCCGTCACCGCGATATCGGTCGCGGCGCGGATCGCGCCCGCCAGGGACACGCGTTGCGGCGCGGTGATCGCCACGGTCCCGTATCGCGCGGTGATCGCCACCGCGTCGATGCCGCCCGAGGTCGCGGTCAGCGACACCGTCCCACCCGCGAGAGTACCCGTTGCCGCGATGCTGCCGGCCGAGACCTCGAGCGCGCCCGTCGCGGCGATCGGCCCAGAGAGCGTGGTGGCTCCGCCCGAAATCCCGACCGCGCCAGACGCGCGAACCGGACCGACCAGAGAGACGCGCTGCGGCGCGGCGATCGTCACGTCCCCGCTTCGCGCGGTGATCGCGCCGGCCTTGACTCCGCCCGAGGTGGCGGTGAGCGACACGCCCGCACTATCGAGCGGACCCGAGGTCACGATACCGTCGGCGGTGATATCGATCGCGCCGGTCGCTGTTACCGCCGCAACCAACGCCGCGTCTCCTGCCTCCACCATCATCGCGCCAGCCGCCTGTACCGGCCCGGCCAACGATACGCCTTGTGGCGCGGTGATCGCGACATCTCCGCTTCTCGCGGTGATCGCCCCGGCGTCGATGCCGCCCGAGGTCGCGGTAAGCGACACCCCGGCGCCGTCGAGCGGACCCGACGCCACAACACCGCTCGCCGTGACCTCGATTGCGCCCGTTGCGGTGACGGCCCCGGTCAAGTCCGCGTCGCCGGTCGCACGGATTTGAACCGCGCCCGCGCGCGCCGTGATCGGACCCGCAGCGAGGCTGCCGTCGGCGACCCCGGCGCGCGTGGCGGTGAGCGACACGCTGCCCGCATCGATTCTGCCCGCCGCGCGAATCGCGCCCGACTCCACCGAAACCTTCTGCCGCGCGGTCAGCGTATCGACCGTCGTCTCGCCGAACGATGTGATCGCGATCCCGCCGTTCGTCGCGGTCGCCGCCGCGAGGGTGACCGTCCGGCCGCTGTCGATGCGGATGTTCGCGCCGGCGGCGATGTCGCCCGCGACGATGCGGCCGCCGCTCAACCGGACGTCCCCGGCCGCCGTCAGCGGCCCCGCCAAAGACACGTCGTGCCGCGCGACGATGACGACATCGCCCTGGCGCGCCGTGACCGCGCCCAGCGAGATGTCGGGGATCGAGCCTCTCCCCTTCGTGGCGGCGATCGACACCGCGCCGCCGTCGATCACCCCGCCGCGCACGCTGGCCGCGGCGACGCGGATCGTGCCGGTACTGACGACAGGTCCCGTCAGATCGGCCTTGCCGGTCGCCCGGAGCGCGAAGCCGCCAGATCCCGACGTCGCGGCGGCGATCGTCGCCGCCCGGCCGCTGTCCAACGCGATGAGCGTTCCCGCCCGAGCCGGGCCGGACAGAACCATACTGCGCCCCGAGCGCAACGCCAATGCGTCGCCCCCATCGGCGGCGCCCAATATGAGCGGACCGCTCGTGCTCGTCAGCGCGATACGCCCCGCGGCCGAGGCGCTGCGGACGCCCAGTCTTGCCGCCGACGTCAACGACAGATCGCCCGCATCGACGGCGAGCGTCCCGAATATCGTCGCGACGCCGCCCGCCGTCGCCGAACCGCCGATCCTGCCGGTGTCGTCGGCGCCGGCGACCCGACTGACGGCGTGAACGTCGCGCAGGCGGAGGTCTCCACCGCTCGTCAGCCCGATCCGGTCGGCGGCGATCGACAAGCGACCGCCGGTGATGTCGCCCGCCGCGTGGATCGCGAGCGATCCAACCGCGATCGTGCCGCCGCGAAAGGCGACCGCGCCTCCCGACGAGACGATGCTCGTCGCGCCCGCGCCCGTGATCGCGCTGCGCCCGAGCGTGATGTCGCCCGCCGCGCGGAGCACGGCATTGTCCGCGCGCAAAGCGTCCGTATTGATGGTGCGCGGAACCGCGGCGGCATCGCTTCCCACCGTCAGCCCCTCGGTCAACCCGACCCGCCCGAGACATGCCGCGCCTTCGCGGCATTCGGCGACGAGCTGCCCGCCGTCATCGGACAGCGCGCCCACGGGCCGGGGAGCGCCGACGATATCGACCGCCAGCGATCGGCCCGAGATACGCGCCCCGACCGCCTGCATCGCGCCGCCGGAGATCGCGATCGCCGTCGCATTGGCGCGAAGACCGCCCTGGAGGATCACCGAGGCGACGTTGCCGGCGGCCGGATCGTACGCCAGCGGCAACCCCCCCGCGGTGAGCCGCGCCCCCGCGAGATCGGGCGCGAGCCCCGCCAGCGGCGCGAAGCCCGCGGCGAGATCGGCGCCGGGCGCGACGATGATGTCGTCGCCCGCGGAAACCGAGACGAGATTGCCCGCGCGCGCGCTTGCGCCGTTCGCGAGGATCACATCGCGTCCGGCGACAAGCGAAACCGCGCCCTTGGCGGACACGCGCCCACGGATCAGAAGGTCGGCCGCGGCATATCCGCCCGGAGATGTCGCGGCGCCCGCGGTGAGATCGATGCTCCCGACCGTCGCGATTCCGCCGTCGGCGGTCAGTTGCGCGGGCGCGGCGGCTCGCGCGTCGCCGATCGTCATCGACCCGCCCGAGCGCCCGGTGATGGCGTCCCCCGCGCTCAGCACGGCGAAGGCGGCGCTTGTCGCGGCGTCGAAGGAGAGGGTTTGGCGCGCGTGGAGGCTCGAACCGGCGGTCGCGTCGATCTCTCCCGCGCTGACGAGGCTTATCGACGCCGCGCGCAACGTCCGGTCGGTCGCGTTATTGGCCTGGTGCCCGATCGCGATCGCGCCGCCGTCGAGGCTCATGGCCCCGCCCGCGACGACGCCGTTTGCACCGGTCGCGTTCACCGCGATCGCGCCGCCAGCCCGGATCGCAAAACCCTCGCGCGCGCGGATCGACCCGGCGCTATCGGCGATCAGCGCGATGTTACCGCTGGCATTGGCGATGGTGTCCGAGGTGAGTCTCGTATCGACGAAGCGAATCCCGGTCGGCGCGCCGATGGGGGCGCTGTTCGCATCGATCGCGCCGCCGGTCACCGAGCGACCGGCGGAGAGGACGATCCTTTCGCCGACCGCGCTGGCGCTCGAGGCGGAATCGTATCCGATGGTTCCCCCGAGCAGCATCGTCACCGCGTCGTTCTTCGCGACCGTGACCATGTAGATCGCGTGCGGATCGCTCGTCGCCGTGCTCGCCGGGCCGCCGGTGACGCCGTCGTGCCGGATCGCGCGGCCCGTCGCGGCAGTGCCGCCATCGACATCGACCGCGATCGAGAACAGGTCGCCGCCGACCGGCATCGTCAGAGTTCCGCGTTCCGCCGCGACAAAGGCGATCTGCCCGTCGGCGCGCACCCGGCCCGATTGAACGATCCGGAGCGCGAGGATCGCAACATAATCGGTCGCGGTGACCCGCGCGCCCGCGGAAATCGAGACCGGCGAAATGCTGTCGGTCGCGCCGACGAAGCGGACGTTTTGCGGATCGGGCAGGCCCGCGCCGTCGAGCGCGATGTCGTTGGTCGAAAGCAGCAGCCCGCCGACGTCGAATGCCGCATTCGGCCCGAGGACGATCCCGCCGGGACTGTAGAACCAGACATTCCCTCCCGCGACGGGCGTGCCGCCGCCGGTCAGGCGGCTGACGACGGTTCCGTTCAGCGCGATGGGGCGGCCGCTGTCCGGCAGGATTCGGTTGAGCAGGGTGAAATCGGCGGGACCGTAGATTTTCGCGCGATAGCCCGCGGGCAGAAAATCGATCACCCCAGTTCCGTTGGCATCCATCGGCAGCCAATCGATTCGCGCGGTCGGCGTATTGACGACGATCGTCGTCCTGGATGGACCGGTCGTGACCGTTGTCGATCCCGCGCCGCCCGTGACAATACCCTGAAATCCGCGCGTCGCGTCCTGCGCCCGGGCTTGGGGAGCGCCCGCGACGATCAGCAACACGGCGATGCGGGCCGCCCCGGCCAGCAAGGAGCGACGGCGCGCCGATCGGATCATAAAGGCCTCCAGGGGAGCAATCGGGTGGTGATACTGAACAAAACGCGCGCCTCGCGGCTCGGCGCGAGCAGGGTCCGTTGCAGCGGCAGCGCCACCGTCAAGTCCGCGCGCAGGCGATCGCCCCAGGCGAGGCGAACCCCGCCGCCCGCCGACACCAGCCGATCCGATCGATCGGGCAGCGGGATCGTTCCCCGATTATAGGCCCAGGCCGAATCGACGAAGGCGTAGGGCTGGATCTTCAGGTCTTCGGGGCCGCTCGGCGCGCCGCGCCCGACGCGAGCCTCGACCGACACGCCGATCCCGCTGTCCGCGGCGATCGCGCCGGGATCATAACCGCGACCGATCGTGTAATTCCCGCCCGAAAACTCCTCATAGGAGATGAGCGGGTTCAGCGCCGCCTGCGCGCGCGCATGCACCGCCAGCGTGAAGATCGGCGCCGGACGATATTCGCCGCCGATGGCGCCGCGAAAAAGTCCAGCCTGCGGGTCACCGTCGATCCGGCTGAGCGGCGTCGCCGCGAAGCAGCGGGTGTAGGGCGGCGCGCCGCAATCGTGGCTCGCGCCCAGGATCGACACGCCTTTGCGAAACTCGAGCGCGCCATCGAGCCGCCACATCGGCTCCGCTGCCGAATAGCCCGAGGTGTCGGTGATGCTCGCCCGGTCGATCGCCGCGACATCGACGCGGCCATAGAACACGCGGAGCCGGTCGGTCGTCAGCGGCGCGCCCGCGAAGCGAAGGCGCTGATCGATGAGGTCGAACCCGGCGGCGGTGCGAACCGTCGTCGCCTGATTGCGCACCAGCGGATACCCCGCCTCGATCGTCGCGACGAGCGTGCGCGCGCGCAGCGGATCGCCGCCGCCGATCCCCGGCCGCGTCCAGGCGTAGGTAAAATTGCCACCGACGCCCAGACCGTCTGAGCCGATCCGCAGATCATAGCCCGCCTGGACGACGGTCTGCTCGCGGACGTCGAAGGTGTTGAAAACGCCGAGCGACAGCCGGTCGCCAGCGCCCATCAGGTCATAGGCCTCGCCCCGCACGAAGCCGCTCCACCGCCCGACCGATCTGGTGCCGTAATTCTGGATCGCCAGGCTGAGCGTACCCGGGATTCGCGAGACGACGACATCGCCGACCACCTCGCCCGGCACGGTCCCCGCCGCGCGCAGCGTCAAGCGGATGTCGAACCCCGGAAGATCGCGCGCCAGCAGCAGCGATCGCTCGGCCTCGCGCTGGTTGAAGGGGCGGCCGTCCTTCAACTTCTCGAGATACGAAGCCAGCAGCGCCTCCGACCGGCCCGTCTCGCCGCGAATACGCAAACCGACGAGTTTCGCCAGGAGAACGTCGAGCTTCAGGACGCCGCCCTGAATTTCCTGCGGCGGGACCTGGACCGCCGCGAGATAGCCCGCGCGCCGCAGGATCGTCGCCGCGGCGTCGCGGATGTCGCAGACCGCGGCGATCGGCACCGTCTTGCCGATATAGGCCGCATAGGCGGGTTGCAGCAGCGCCGGATCGAGCGGCGCGAGATGATCGAACTCGACCATCGTCAGCGTCACCGTGATTCCGGCGAAACGCGCATCGGACAGCGGGCACGGCGCGCGCTCGATCCCGCCTTCGACGGTCAGGCGCGAAGGCGGCGGCGTCGGGGATTCGAGCGCGGGCGGACGCACCTCCTCGCGCGTCGGCAGCGCCTGCGTCTGCGCCATCGCGGGGGCGGCCAGCGCCAGCGTCGCCGCCGATGTGCCGAGCGCGATTGTCCGGATCGTCGTCACCGACCTCAATTTCCGCCGGCCGCGACTATCACCGAATCGACCTGCGCCTGACATCGCGCCGCGATCAACGCGGCGACCAGCGACTGCACGTCGTCCGGGGGTGATCGCAACAATTTGACCTCGATCGCGGTGCCGCCGGGAGCCGAGCCGCTGCCGGTGAGCCGATAGCGCGCGCCGTCCGCCACGGGCAGGTCCGCCGGCCAGCTTTGCGTCGCCTGCCCCGCGAGCCACGACAGTGTCGCGCTGCGACCATCGGCGGCGGTGATCGTCGATGTGCCGGCCGCGTCCGCGCTCGCGCGCCACAGCGTCGGGATCGTCTGGGTCAGACAGGTCGTGCCCGAGGCGCCGGCGTCGACATCCCAGATATCAGGCCGCGTCGCCGGGACCGCGCCGGGCGCGCGAACCGCCCCGACGCGTTCGCGGCGCCGGTCGCTTCCGGTGATCGCGCTCAGCCGGGTCGGCGCCGTTTTGGCCGGAGCCGAGACGACGAACGTGCCGGGGCCGCGCAACGTCTTTATCCCTTTGGCGTCGAGCAGCACCAATTGGTCGTTCGACGCGATCGTCACGCGCGCGGTCTCGGCCAGCTTCTGCCCCGGCTTGTAGCGCGCCACCGACGGGCCGACCGATCGCACGACGAGCATGTCCGCCAAAGCGGTCGTGGCTGTAGCGCCGAGGCCAAGCGCGAGCATCGTCCTAATCCACCGCATAACTTCCTCCTGGCCCAACCGCGCGAAGTCTGGTGACGAGATGCGCCAGCGCGGCGTCGTCGGGTCGGCTCGCCGCCGCGATGTCGAACGCGGCGAGCGCGCCGCCGTCGCCCGCGCGGTAGCGCGCCAGCATCGCATCGGTCGTCTCATTGTCGTTCGCCCCGTGCGGCTCGAACACCTCGACGGGAGTGGATCGGCCGCGCACCGTGATCCGCCCCATCGCGCGGAGCGGCGGTTCGGTCATGCGCGACGCGGCCTCGGCGCTGATCAGCGCGCGCGTCGAGAGCGCCTTGTTGGCGTTCTCCAGCCGCGCCGCAGTGTTCATCGCATCGCCGAGCGCGGTATATTGAATACGCTTCTCGCCGCCGAAATTGCCGACCACCGCGTCACCGAAATGAAGCCCCACCCGGGTGCGTCCGATCGGCGGGGCCGAGGCGGGCGCATCGCGACGGAAGCGATCGCCCGCCTCCAGCATCGCGAGGACCGCGCTCATCGCCTGATCGGCATCGTCGTCGCGCGCGATCGGCGCGCCCCAGAAGGCGACGACGCCATCGCCGACGAACTTGTCGATCGTCCCGCCATAGGCGAGCACCACCGCGCTCATCTTGTCGAGATAGGCGTTGAGCAGCGTCGCGATCGCCTCTGGCGAGACGGCATGGGTGAGCTTGGTGAAGCCCTCGAGATCGCTGAACAACGCATAGATCTGACGCCGCTCCCCCGACAAGGTGAGCTGGTCGGGATCGCGCAGGATTTCGGCGGCGACGTCGCGCGGGAGATAGCGGCCGAGCGCGCCTTGCGCGAAGCGTCGCGCATCCGAGGCGACTCCCCGCGCCAGCGCGGCGGCGGCGGTATAAGCGAGCATCCAGCCGCCGATCCATCCGAATTGCGGCACCGTCCGCGTGTCGATTCCGCCGCGCTCCATCAGGAAGGGGACGAGGATCATCGCCGAAAACTGAGCGAAAAGCGCCAGCGTCATGCGCCACCCGGCGAGATCGCCGAGCCCCGTGGCGGCCGCGGCCAGAACGACGAGGAACGCGATCGCCCATAGCAGCGATCGTTCGGGCGCGGACGGGAAACGGCGGTCGAGCGCCTGCGCGATCATCGTCGCATGAACCTCCAGCCCGGTCATCTTGACGTGCGATCCGCGCGTCGCGGGAACGTCGAAGCGGTCGACGTCGCTGATGTCGCCGCCGATCAGCACGATCCGCCCCTTGATCTGGTCCGCGAACATCGATGCGGTCGCGCCATCGAACAGATCGATCGGGAAACTCGCGAACACCGGGCGATCGACGGTTTTGGGCAAGCGAAACCGGATGCTGCGGACATAGCCGGGGGGGACGTGATACCCCGCGATGCGATCGACGAGACGCGGCGGATCGCCCGCCCGCGGCTCGGGCCAGCGCCGCATCGCGCCGTCGGGATCGTCCTCCAGCCTGATGCTCGCGGGAAGCACGCGCGGCGAGCCGATGCTCGCCTGGAACCGCCGTTCGAAGCGCTCCTGCCACGGCTGCATCGAGCCGGGGTTGCTGGCGTAGCGGGCGAAGGCGAGGAAGACGGGTGCGCGCGATGCGCGCAGCGCGGCGATGAGCGCTTGATCCTCGGGCTGCGGCTGATCGATCAGGATGTCGATCCCGATCATTTTGGGATGCATCGCGTCGATCGCGCGAAGCGCGCGCGCCAGCACGCTGCGATCGAGTGGCGAGATCTTGCCGGTCCGCTCGATCGTGTCGTCGGTGAAGGTCACCAGCACGATCCGCGGATCCTGCGGCGCGGCGGGTGCGGCGAGGACGGATCGGACGTCGAAAGCGGCGCGCTCCACGTCCTTCGCGATGTAGATCGAGGTGGAAAAGCGCGCGAGCGTGAGCGCCGCCGCACTCAATATGACGACGGTCGCCAATCGGCCGAAACCGACGCGCCTCATCCGGCGAAGGATCGACGGCGTCTTCACAGCGCGCGCACCGGCCGCTTGCCGTCGCCGATCAGCACGAACCCCGCCCAATAATAAGGATGCGAGGTCTCCGCCGCCTGCATCAACGATTTTTGCGCCGTCTGCAGCGCGTCCGCCGCGCCGGTTCCGGCGGGGGCGGAGAACAACCCGGTAATCAAACGCCCGGTCGCGTCGAATTCGTCGGGCGCGGGCCAGTGGCTCGCCAGCACCGAGCGGCTCCCCGCGCCGACGAACGCGCGCACCAGGCCGTCGAGCGCGGCGCCGCCCCCCGACGACAGGCCCGCAGCGCGCGCGGCATCCACCGAGGACGCGCTGGCGGTGTCGCACGCCGACAGGATCACCAGATCGGCGTCGAGTTTGAGATCGTAGATTTCGCGGAACGTCAGCAACCCGTCAGAAGTCGCGCCGCCGAACGAGGTGAGCAGCGCCGGGCGAACCGGGCATTGCGGGCGGGGACCGGTGACGAGTCCATGCGTCGCGAAATGGAGGATGCGGAATTCCGCGAGATCGGTGCGCTGGACGATCGCGTCGTCGGTGAAGGCGGCGCCGGTCTCGATCTCGCTACCCGCGCCGACGAGGCGTCGCGCCTCGACGAGTTCGGCGGCGGAGATCGGCCGGCTCCACGCGGCGAGCGGCCAGCGGCAATCGATCGCAGCGGACGACGGTGCCGCGCCGGTTAGCAGCCGCATCGTTGGAACCGGAGCATTTTCGCCCATCCCGAGATACGCCTTGTCGCCCGACGAGCGCGGCGCGGCGCGACCGTCGCGGAACGCCGCGGGCGAAACCGCGGTGACGATCGCCGATTTCGCGCCGAGCCAGCCGACCCCGCGAAGATCGAACGGATCGCCGTCGGGCTTCGCGATCCGGGCGCGATAGGCCGCGACCCCCGCGTCGTCGGCGATCAATACCGCGACCGGCAGGCGCTGCATCGCGCCATCGGGCTCGACGATCAGGTGACCGGTATGGGCGATCGCGTCCGCCGCGGGCCCGGCGAGCGCGACGAACAGCGCGCGTGCCGCGACCACGTCGAAGGGATAGGTGACGACCCGGCCGTCGGCGGGTTTCGCGATCGTGTCGCGGATCGCATCGACCTGCGCCTCCATGCGCGCCGGATCGAGCGCGACGCGCCACGCGGACGCGGTTTCCTTCGTGATGAAGATCGCGAAGATCGACCGCCCGACAACCGCGAGTTTCCAATAGCCTTCGTCGGGGGCCAAAGACTCGCGCAGACCGTCGATCGAGATCGCGCCGCCGCCGATCACGCGGTAGCTGGGGTAGGCCGCGAGCTTCGCCTGCGTGGCGACCTGCGCGGATTCGGCGTCGGCGAGCCGGACACGATCGTCGCGCAAGCCCTCCGCGTCCTGCGCGGTCCGCGCCTTCAACGCGTCGAGGCGCGCGATTTCGACCCGGAGCGCCTGCGCCTCACGCGCCAGCGTCGTCGACTGACGGAACAGTCGCGCGGCTTCGCCGTCGCCCGCAGAGAGTTCGCGCGCGAGCACCGCCTGCGTGTCGGCGACCCCGGGCCGCACCAGCGTCTGGCTCGCCTCGAACAAGGCGGGGATCGCGGTCGGATCGGTATCGGCCCGAGTCGTCAGCAGATCGAAATAAGGTTCGAGCAGCGAACCCGTGCTGACCGCGGTCGCGCCACGTTCCTGCCCCAACGCAGCGATCACCTCGCGGTACAGCGCGATCGCGGCGTCGCTTTGGCCGGTCCGCGCGAGATAGGCGGCGAGCCGCGCGCGAGCGACCGTCACCGCCGGCGACCCGGGATATTGCACGATGAGCACGTCGATCGCGCGCTGCAGCAATCCGGCCGCCGCCGCGCGGTCTCCCGCCGCCTCCGCGAGCGCGGCCTGGTCGGTCAGAATTTGCGCGCGGACGGGCGCGGTCGAAACCACCCGCCCCATCCGGACCTGATCCAGGCCAGTCAGCGCCGCCTTCAACGCGGCTTGGGCGTCAGCGGTTCGGCCCTGGCGGCGCGCCGCCGCGCCACGAAGCGCGAGAGCCTGGGCGTCAAGCAAGGCGGCACGCTCCCCCGGCGTCAGCTTCTCGCTGTCGGCCAGTCCGATTCCGCGCGCTACCCGCGCGCCGTCGTTCAGCATTCGCGCGGTCGCCAAGTCGATCGTCGCGCCCAGCGGCGGCGGCGGCGACGGTGCGACCGGCCTGTCGAGTTCGACGAGCGCGGCGGCGGGATCGCGCTGGTTGAGCCGGTGGATCGCGAGATAGTTGCGCCGTAGCCGCAACTCGACCGGATCGTTCGTCGGGACCGTCAGCGCCTGTGCGAAAAGCGCGTCCGCCCGATCGAATTCCCCCAGATTGGACAGCTGCAACGCCTGATTGATGAGATACTCGCCCGGCTTTCCTGAGGCGGCATCGGCTTGCACGAACAGCGTATCGAAGAATTCCGACGCCTCGGCGAAACTCCCGGCATTGTTCCGGCGATACCCCTCGACGAGCGCGCGGTCGCGATCGAGGCTGCCCGCCTGCGCCCGCGCGAACGCCGCCGGATCACCCGCGTCGGTGATCGCGATCTCGACCTTGCCGTCGAGCACCCGATCCACGACGAGCGATCGCAACGCCAGCTCCAGCGCCGAACGATACCCGGTGAGGCCTTCGCCGACAAAGGTGTTCCGGCCCTTGCCGAAGCTGTACGCGACATAACTGACTCCGTCGCCGCGGATACAGTCGCTCCGCCGGGCCACGCCGATGTCGAGCGTTTGAGCGGCAGCGTCGGCACATTTCACCGGCTGCTTCCGCGTCTCGGCGACGCGCGCCACCGCCGCATCGCGGGTGCCGCGAATCACGTACAGATGCCCGATCGCGGTGGCGGCGTCGCGGCAGACCAGCGCATAAGCGCGATCGAACAGGCCTGACGCAGCCTTGTCGTCGGCGATCAATTCGGCGCGGCAGAGCGCGTCGCCGCCGCTTCCGACGCGAAAGCTGTACGCGACGCTAGGGCGAACTTGCGCACTTGCCGCGTTCGGCAACCCGAGCGCGAGAGCCGCAGCAACAATCCCCGATATTCGCGTTCGCCATCGCATGCGCCAAACCCCCGTTGCACGCTGCGACCCGTTTTTTTCTTTATATCCGCCCTACCTAACGCGTTTTGCCGCCAGCGCAAAGCGTAACAATCCGAAAACGGGAAACGTCTTGAAGTGCGTTTCCGTCCTTGAGGTCGTCAGGAGCGCGCGAGCCTTGCTTGTCCAAAGCGATTCCCGCACGGTCGGCATAATTTAGGGGGAAATCACAAATCATGACCAAACGACTTATCCTGCTGATCGCGGCGCCGATCGCCTTGGGGGCCTGCCAGAACGAGACGCAGGCGAATGTCGCCGCGCTGCCGACCGGAACGACCGCAGGTGTCGAGGCGACCGCCACCGCGCCGACCACGCCGGAAGCGACGCCGTCCGCCGCAAACGGCGAGAAGCTGATCTCACGCGCCAATTTCGAAGCGACCTTCGACAGCTTCCTCCAGGGCGACTATCTCTACGCCAATTTCGGCGAGGCGAAGGGGCATGAAACCGAAGGGCAGCCGATGGTCCAATCGGGTCCGCTCGCCGCCTTTCTCGCGGCGCACAAGGGCAAGGCGATGACCGTCCAGGTCGATACCGTGAACACGTTCCTCGACCCGCCGGGCGAGCGGATCGATGCGTCGATCCTCCGCTTCGCGCAGGTCGGCGACCAGAACGATGCGGCGTGGTGGGCGGCGTTATCGCCGGCCGCGCAAAAGGCGGCGGAGAAAGTCGCCGACGACATGGCCGCCGCCAGCGTCGAGCATTGATCCCACGCATCCGGATCGCGCGAAGGCGATGGCGAGCCTTCTTTTGTCTTGTCCCGGGACGTGCTAGATTTCGGCTTTCGATGGCGTCGTAGCACGGGGGGAGCGTGGACGTGTCGGGGGCGAAGCGAGAGAGATTTGCGACCTGGCCACCGGATCGTCTGCCGACGATCGGGGTTCGCGGCGTCGGGATCGTCCGCGCCGCTTGGCTCACGCTCATGGCGCTCGTCCTGGCGGTGCAGCTCGTCGGCATCGCTTACGTGCTCTTTGACGCCTATCGCGCCACTCCCGCACTCGCCGCGATCGGCCTGCGCGACCAGTTCGACGACGACGACCGGCTCCTCACGAACCCGATCCGCGCCGACGCGCTGGCCGCCGGCATCCATCCCGGCGCGCGGATCATCGCGGTCGGCGATCGATCGCTCGGTATCGATGCGACGGCGCTGGAGATCGGACGCGCGGTCATCGCGACGCCGGGTCCGAGGGTTCGGCTGCGCGTCCGCAACGCCGATGGCGGGATCGTCGATGCGACGCTGACCCGCGGGGCGAAGGCCCCGCTGCTGAATCCCGCCAATCCGATCCCGCTCGACGTCCGGATGCTGATACGGCTGTCATTCACCTTGCTGTGTTCGTTGTCGCTGCTCGGTTCGACGACGGTTCTGTTCCTGCGCCGCCCGCACGATCCCGAAGCGATGCTGATCGCGTTCGCGTTCCTCGGCATCGCGGCAACGGTCGATCCGCCGCTGATCATGTGGCTCGGGATCGGCGCGGGCACGTTGATGGGCTGGGTGACCTCGGCCTGGTGGGTCCTGCTGTTCGTCGCGATCGCGGCGTTTCCCGACGGGCGCTTCCAGCCGCGATGGCTGCGCTGGACGATTCCGGCCGCGCCGGTCCTCGGCGTCATCCTCGCGCAGGACGACCTCAGCGACATCCTGTCGTTGCTGTTCGGAATCGTCTTTCCGCTTATCGTGCTGGCGATGCAGGTCCGGCGCTATCGCCGCCTCCCGGTGGGACTCGAGCGCCAGCAGATCAAATGGGCGGCTTATGGTTTCGCGATCGGTTTCGTTCTGGTCGGTGTGGCGCTCGGCATCGTGGATCTGGTTGATATCGGCGATCCCGGATGGTCGCCAATGGCGAAAGCGCTGTGGCCGCTCGCGGTGATCTGCATCTTCAACCTGGCGTTCGCGATCATGCCGCTCGGACTCATCGTGTCGCTGCTAAAATACAGATTATGGGATGTCGATGCGCTGATCAGCCGATCCGCTGCTTATGCGGTGCTGACCGGCCTGATCGGCCTGACCTGGGCGGCTTCCGCGGATTTCCTGAAGGCAGCGATCGGCTGGGCCTTGGGCAACGACCACAATGTCATTGCGCTGGCGATCGGCCCGATCCTCGCCGCCAGCCTGTTCGCGCCGACCCAGCGCGTCGTGCTCCGCTGGTCGAAGCGGCTGTTCCAAAGGGACCGCCTCGCGATCGACGACCTCCCCAAGCGGCTCGACTGGTGGAGCGAGAATTGCGATCCACCGGGCCTGGCGATGCGTGTGCTCGACGTCGTCATCCCCGGGGCGCACGCCGAAGGCGGCGCGATCCTGCTGCGCACCTCGACCGGCCGAACGCTGCTCGCCGCGACCAACGTGGATCGCGCCGCCGAACTGACCGCGCTGACGATAGCGCAACTCCCCGACGATCCGCGCGTCGCGCGCATTGTCGAGCTGACCGACGAGGACGGCACGATCGGCTGGCTCATCCTCGCGCCGCGCAGCGACGGCGCGCCCTATTCGCGCGGCGATATCGCCAGCCTCGATCGCGTCGCGCCACCCCTCGCCGGCGCGCTGCGAACCGCCAATGGACGCAGCGCCGGCGCGATGGTGCCGCAAAGCCTGCTCGAAGAGGTCCAGGCGCGGCTCGCCAAGCTGGAGCAGGATCGCCCGAGCCTCGCCTAGAGCGACGCGCGTTAAATCCGCAACGTCCGTCATTGCGAGCGTAGCGAAGCAATCCAGCCGCCGTTTCCTGGATTGCTTCGCTACGCTCGCAACGACGATGGATATGTCACGCGTCTCGCCTAGCCGGTAGAAATTGCCTCTGTCGCGCCGCTATCCTAGACGGTGCGCGATGACCGCCGATCTCGTGCGCCGCCTCGCCGCCGGTCCGGCGCACTTCCCGAATTCGCTCGATCTCGCGACCGACCGGCTGTTGCTGATCGAGACGACCGAGGCCGAGCTTGCCGCCGCGAGCTTCCTCGATCAGCGCCTGAGCGGCGCGCAGACCCGCGGCTCGTGGGTGGCGATGCGCGATATCGTCGCGACCGCCGACCGCGCCGCTCGCGACGACGCGCAGTACATCTTTCATATCGGCCATGTCGGTTCTACCCTGGTGTCGCGCCTGCTCGGCCTCGTCCCCGACATCCTGTCGTTGCGCGAGCCGCTCGTCCTGCGCGGCCTCGCCGAATTGCTCGGCAAGCGCGATCAGGTCGATATGCCGTGGCCGCCCGAAAGCATCGACGCGCGCGTCGCGATTCTCCGCCGCCTTCTCGCGCGAACCTTCCGCCCCGAGCAGCGCGCGATCATCAAGGCGACGAGCTTCACCAGCGAGATCGCGCCCATGCTGCTCGCGCCGGAGGCTCGTGCGCTGTTCCTGTACACCTCGCCCGAAAGCTACATGCAGACGATCCTCGGTGGCGAGGCGTCGCGTCAGGAGCTCGCGATGCTGACCGGCCCGCGCCTCCTCCGTCTTGCGCGCCGCCTCGATCCGATGCCCTACCGCGCCTGGTCGCTCGACGAGGGCGAGCGCGTCGCGCTGGCGTGGACGACCGAAATGCTGTCGCTCGCCGCCGCCGCGGACCGCATGACCTCGGGCAGCGTGATGTGGCTCGATTTCGATGCGTTCCTCGTCAATCCCGCTGCCGCGCTGACCCGGATCGCGGCGCATTTCGGCCTCGCGCTTTCGCCAGCCGATGCGGCGCGGATCGCCGACGACCCGATCACGCAGCGCTATTCGAAAGCCCCCGAGCACGCGTATACCGCCGATCTGCGGCGGCAGGTCAAAGCGCAGGCAGCGCAGGAGCATCGCGACGCGCTAGCGCGCGGGATGGCGTGGCTCGACTCACTGACGCGGTCGAATACCGATGTGGCCCGGCTGCGGGCGCGGAAGGACTAAAGATGTTCAAGGTCATCGACGACATCCTCTCGGACGCCGAGCTCCACGAGCTTCACCGCATCGCCGACGACGCGACGTTCGTCGATGGGCGGATCAGCAATCCGCACAACACCGCGAAGAACAACCTCCACCTCAACGATCCCTCGGCGATGGAGCGGTCGGCGCAGATCATGCGCGACGCGATGTACCGGCATGAGGATTTCCGGAATTACGCCTTTCCCAAAGTCGTCGCGTCGCCGCTGATCACGACCTATCACAAGGCGATGCGCTACGGCCTCCACGCCGACGCCGCATTCATGCAGATCGGTTCGCGTCCGCTTCGCGCGGACCTGAGCTGCACGCTCTTCCTCAGCGACCCTGACAGTTACGAAGGTGGCGCGTTACGCGTCGTGCTCGGGTCTCGCGAGGTCCAGTTCCGGCTGCGTGCGGGTTCGCTGGTGCTCTATCCCTCGACGACGCTCCACGAAGTGACGCCGGTGACGAGCGGCGAGCGCCGTGTCGGGCTGACCTTCATCGAAAGTCGCATCGCCGATGCCGAACGCCGTGAGTGGCTCTACGAATTGAACGAAGTCGCCGCGCTCGAAGGCCTCGGCATGGAGCGCGAGAATTTCATGCGGCTTCAGCGCATCCAGCAGAACCTGCTGCGCCACTGGAGCGACCCGGCCTAGAGTCGGGTTCGGCCAGATTAAACCATTTCCGTCATTCCGGCGAAAGCCGGAATCCAGAGTCCCACACGGAGTCGCTTGTTACCCTAGATCCCGGCTTTCGCCGGGATGACGGCTCGACGTGATCGTGCTCGAATTTACTCCGCAACCGCCGCCTTGCACAGCGCGGCGAGGTCCTTCTTGATCGACGGCCCGGTCAGATGCGCCTGTACCGCCTCATAGCCCTCACGGATCAGCGTCGTGCGAATTTCGTCGACGCTATGGCACCGCCCCGATCGCGCGAGTTCGTAGGCGCGTTCCACCGTCGATAATCGCCTGTCGTCGCTCATGCGCTCGCCCCTTGTTGTGTCGCGCCGCGCCCGAACGGCCAGTCGATGATCCGCGTCGCCCACAAGGCCCACCAGACGATCATGGGCTGTAGCAGCAACCTCGGGGCATGATACCAGACCGGCAACCCCGTGCCGCTACCCAAATCCTGGATCGCGTGCTGGACGTTCGCCGGATAGACGCACATCGCATAAGCGGCAAAGGCCCAGCCCGCCGCGCGACGCCATGTCGTCGTCATCAGCCCGATCGCACCCGCCAGTTCGCACAGGCCCGTCGCGATGACGACCGCGTGCGGATAGGGCACCCAGCCGGGGGTGATCTTCACCATCGCATCGGTCGATACGATATGCGCGACGCCCGCAAGTCCGTAGAACGCAATCAACAGCCACCGTGCGACCGCGCGCCCGGTGGTTTCGGGCGCGGTCACGCCTCGTCGATGTGAACGCGGTCTTCGTAGAACGCGAGATGCCCCGCGATGACAGTAACAGCCTCGTGGGGCGCCTCGTAGCTCCATACCGCGTTGCGCCCGCGCTCGCCGAGGGCAACGATGTGGAAATAGGACGCATCGCCCTTGTACGGACAATAGGTCGTGTGGTCGCTCGGCTTGAGCGCGGCCATATCGGCGTCCGCGCGCGGGATGTAGTGCACCGGCGGATAGGTCGCTTCCTGAAGCGTCAGCGCATCGCTCGTCCGCGCGACCGTCGCCTCGCCGACACGCACGGTAACCGTATCCGGGTTGGACTCGATCGTGATCGGGTGATCTGGGCCGGGGATTTTGACTGGCTTGGACATGGCGTTCCCTTCGCGCCCTATGTGGCGACGCGCGCGGCGCGGCACCAGCCCCAAAGGATCAATCGCGATCGATCGCCATCAGCGTGACGTCGGCGTATTTCGCGTCGTTCGCGTCGAACATCGTATCCGGCACGAAGCGCCGCGCGGTCAGCCGCAGCGGCGACAGCCCGGCGAGCTTGAACGCGCCGACCTTGGCCTCCTTCGGGGGCTTGCCGTCGCGTTCCAGCGTCACGCCATCGACGTACATCTCGCCGTGGCGCGTGTAGAGGATATGCGGCGCCAGCGTTATCTCGCCGCGATTGTATGTCGCAGCCAGCGCCAGCTTCTTGACGATCGCCTCGAAGACGATCGGGGCCGCGCCGGGCGCGGGCTGCGCGGTGACGCGGTCTTCCTCGGTATTGAGCTTCATGACCTCGGTATATCCGAATTGCTGCATCGCAGCAATAACACTTCTACTGTCCTGCGGTTCCGCTCTGGGTTGTGCCCGCATCGGCAGGACCGAGCAGCTTCTGCGCGAAATAGGTCATTTGCAGCGCCTGCAGCCGCGCGCCCTGCGCGATGTCGGCGTCGCCCGAATGCCCGCCCGCGGTGTCCTCGTAGTAGAGATACGGCAGGCCATATTCCTTCATCCGTGCGGCGAACTTGCGCGCGTGCTGCGGTCCGACGCGATCGTCCTTGGTCGTCGTCCAGATGTAGGGCTCGGGATATTTGCCGCCCTTCTTGAGGTTCTGGTAGGGCGAGATCGTCTCGAGGAACTTGCGCTCCTCAGGGATCGACACGCTGCCATATTCGTCGACCCACGACGCCCCCGCCGCGATCTTTTCGTACCGGATCATGTCGAGCAACGGCACCTGGATCGTCACCGCCCTCCACAGATCGGGATGCTGGTTGAACTCGACCCCCATCAGCAGCCCGCCGTTCGACCCGCCGTAGATGCCGAGTTTCTGTGGAGTGGTCAGTTTCCGCGCGAACAGGTCCTTCGCGACCGCCGCGAAATCGTCATAGACGATCTGGCGCTTGGCCTTGCGCCCGGCATCGTGCCATTTCGGCCCGAACTCACCGCCGCCGCGGATATTGGCGAGGACGAACGCGCCGCCGCGTTCGAGCCAGAGCTTGCCGGTCGATCCCGAATAGAACGGAAGCCGCGAAATCTCGAACCCGCCATACGCCGTCATCAGCGTAGGCGTTGTCCCGTCGAGCTTCGCGCCCCTGGGATGAACCACGAAATACGGCACCTTGGTCCCGTCGGTCGAGGTGGCCTCGAACTGCTCGACCACCGATCGCGAGGCATCGAACCGCGCCGGCAGCGCCTTGACCTCACCCGGCGCGGCGGCAGCGGCGACGTCGGCCGACCAAAGCCCGGTCGGCGTCAGGAAACCCTCCGCCACCAGAAACGCGCGGTCGCTGCGGTCGGTCGTCGAGACGACGTGGATCGCCAGATTGTCGAGAAACGCCAGCCGCCGCTCCGCCCAGCCCCTGGCGCCCGGCGTGAAGACGACCGCGCGACCGCGGACATTATCGTAGATGCTCGCTAACACCGCCGATTTGGTCACCGCGACATCCTCGACCGACTGACGCGGACCCGGCGCGAAGATGAGTTGCGGCGTGAAGCTACCCTTGCGCACCTCGGAAAGCGGCGCCGCGGCGATCGATCCGGCGGGAATCGCACCCCACGGATCGCTGGTCTTGAAGATCATCCGGCCATCGACGAGCCCTTGCGGATCGGCGCGGTCGGGCACCTTCAGCGCGACATTGCCCTCGGGCGTCCACAGCAATTTGTCTGAACCGAAGAACGTCTTGTTGCGCTGGATGACGACCGCGCGATTGCCGGACCCGTCGTAATATACCATCGGCGCGACTCCGCCCTGATCGCTGGCCGCGCCGCGATAGACCTCGGTTGCGGCGGCGAGCGGCTGCCCGCGCTTCACCATCTTCAGCACGAACGGATAGCTCGACGCGGTCATCGTGCCCGCGCCCCAGTCGCGCGCAACCAGCAGCGTGTCCTTGTCGACCCAGGCCGCGTCCTGCTTCGAGATCGGCAATACGAAGCCGGTGTCGACGAATGCGCCTCTGGCGACGTCGAACTCGCGGTAGGTGACGGCATCCTCGCCGCCCTCGGACAACGCGACGAGGCACAAGGTCTCGTCGGGGTCGAGGCAAGTTGCGCCCTTCCAAACCCATTGCTTTCCTTCGGCCTTGCCGAGCGCATCCATGTCGATCAGCGTCGTCCACTTCGGCGCCGCCGCGGCATAATCCGCCTCGCTCGTCCAGCGCCAGATCCCGTGCGGATGCGCCGCGTCGCGCCAGAAATTGACGATCCGCCCCGCCATCTGGTTCGGCATCGGGATACGATCCTCCGCCGAGGCGATCGCGAACGCCTCGTCGTAGAAAGTCTTGTAACGCGGATCGTTCTCCAGCCGCGGCAGGGTCTTGGCATTCTCCGCCTCGGCCCAGGCGAGCGGCTTCGCGCCGTCCTTATCCTCGAGCCAGATGTAGGGATCGTCGGTCGATTGAGTCATCGGCGCCGTCTGCGCGACGGCGGGCGCGGCGGCAAGCAGCAGCGTGGCGAGCGTGATACGGGGAAACGACGGCATGACGGCACTCCTGGGGAAGGCGCTTCATGCCAAGCGTTTGCGCCGACGGCAATCGCCGCTATCGCCCCGCCATGAGCGATGGCCTGCCCCTCCCCCGCCGCTATGTCGCCATCGCGGCGATGTCGTTCGGCTCGGCGCTCGTCATCATCGACGGCGGTGTCGCCAACGTCGCGCTACCGACGATCGCGAAAGACCTGGGCGTCGCGCAAAGCTCGGTCGTGTCGATCGTCACCGTCTATCAGGTGCTATTGGTGATGCTGCTGCTGCCGTTCTCCGGCCTCGGCGAACGGATCGGCCTCAAGCGCACCTATCAGGCCGGCCTCGCGGTCTTCACCGTCGCGACTTTCCTGTGCTTCTTCGCCAAGAGCCTGCCGTTCCTGCTGATCGTTCGCGCGGTGCAGGCGATGGGCGCGGCGGGCGTGCTCAGCGTCTCCTCCGCGCTGATCCGCCAGATCTATCCCGCGAACCAGCTCGGCCGCGGCCTCGGCATCAATTCGGTGGTCGTAACCAGCTCGGCGGCGATCGCCCCGACGATCGGCGGCCTCGTCCTCGCGGTCGCGCCATGGCCTTGGGTCTTCGCCAGCGCAGTGCCGTTCGCGGCGATGAGCCTCGCGCTAGGCCGCGCGATGCCGAACCCGAAGCCGCGGCTGACGACCTTCGACGTGCCGGGCGCGATCCTGTGCGCGGCGATGTTCGGCCTCGTCATCGGCGGCCTCGAAAGCGCGGTCCACGGCGACAGCCCCGTCGTCTCCGCCGCGATCGTCATCGTCGGCGTAGTCGTCGCGGTCTATTTCGTCCGTCGCCAGCTCGGCGAGCCCAATCCCATCCTGCCGGTCGACCTGCTCGCCCGCCCCGTACTGGCCTTATCCTCATTCGGCGGTTTCGTTGCCTTCACCGCATCGATGACGTTGCTGATTTCGACTCCGTTCCGCCTCGCCAGCCTCGGCTTCAGCGCCGCCGAAATTGGCGCCGCGATAGCGCCCTGGCCGCTCACCAACATGGTCGTCGCGCCGCTCTCGGGCTTCCTATCGGATCGCATTCCTGCGGGGCTGCTCGGCGGGATCGGCATGACCGTGTCGATCACCGCGCTGCTGCTCCTCGCCTTCATGCCCGCCGACCCGAGCTATTTCGACATCGCCTGGCGGATGGCGCTGTGCGGATCGGGCTTCGGCACCTTCCTGCCGCCGAACGCCCGCCTGATCGTCGGCAGCGCCCCGCGCGAGCGCGCCGCCGCAGCGGGCGGGCTGGTCTCGACCGTCCGCCTGACCGGACAGACGACCGGCGCAACGCTCGTCGCCGCCCTGCTCGCGCTGGGTGTCGGCACGGGAAGCGTCCCGCCGTTGGTCGCGGCGGGCCTCGCGCTGATCGCGGGCCTGTGCAGCATCGCCCGCCTCCGCCCCTCGATCCGCAACCCGACGATGACCGAAACGCGCGACGAAGTGCCCGTGCTCAGGCAGGCGCGGTAAGGCTTCGCGCCAACCTGTCATTCCCGCGAAAGCGGGAACCCATGGCCTGACCTCACCAGTTCATCCACAGGTACAAATCGTCCCACCCGGGATTATCCCGCTCGATCAGTTCGATCTTCCACGCTCTCCGCCATTTCTTCATCGCCTTCTCTCTTGCGATGGCCAGCGCGACATCGGCGAACCGCTCGATATGGACGAGCTTCTTCACGTCGTACCGCTTGGTGAAACCCTCGACCAAGCCTTCGCGATGCGACCAGATGCGCCGGGCCAGGTCACCTGTGACGCCGATGTACAGCGTGCCGTTCTTCTGGCTCGCAAGGATATAAACGCAATAGATTTCATCCATTTGCGCCGGCCCTCCATGGGTCCCCGCTTTCGCGGGGATGACAAGGGACTATTCAGAACACCGCCTTCGGCGCCGCCTCCTCCATCATCGCCTGCCGCACCAGCGGGATCGGCGGGCCGCCATAGCTCAGGAATTGATCGTGGAACGCCTTCCACGCCTGCCGCCCGCCCCGCGTCGCGGTCCAGTCGGCGCGCAGCTTGCGGATCATCAATTTGCCCATCGTGTAATTGAGGTACGCCGGATCGTACGTCCCGCGCGCGCTCTGCTGCCGCGCATTGCCCTCGTCCTGATAGCACTCATTGACGAACATCTTGCGCGACTGCTCCGGCGTCATCCCGCGCGCATGCATCCCGATCGCCGAGAGATAGCGGCAGTCGCGCAGCAACGCGTTCGACAGCTGCCCGATATGAACCTCGGGTGCGCCATTCCCCAGCCCCGCTTCCCACATCATCTCCTCGGAATAATGCGCCCAGCCTTCCGCATAGGCATAACCGACGAACAGCCGTCCGAAGAGCGACGGCGAACGGTTGGCGTGGCGGAACTGGAGGAAATGCCCCGGCATCACCTCATGCACGGTGGTGAACAGCAGGTCGTCCTTGCCGGGGATGAACGCCTCCTGCGTCGCCTTGTCCCACGCCGGATCGGGCGGCGAGATGTAGTAGATCGACGGCACGCCCTTCTCGAACGGCCCCGGCGGATCGATGTACGCCGAGTTCTGGCGATTGTACGGCGGGCTTTCCTCGACCAGCGCCTGTTCCTGATCCGGGATCGTCACGATGTCGCGATCGGTCACGAACTTGCGCAATATTGGGATCTGCCGCCGCGCCTCGGCGACCGGGCCGTCGGCGGGCTTGTCGGCGTTCATCTTCGCGACGCAATCCGGGATCGGCTTGCCCGGCGCATAGGTCGCGCACGCCGCCTTGAGCGCGTCCTGATTGCGCTTGAGATCGGCCCGTCCCGCTGCTTCGAGCACGTCGAGCGAGGCATCGACTCCTTCGGTCATCGTCACCATCCGCTGGAACCGATCCGCGCCCAGCGCGAAATCCTGCGTTGCGGCGCCGCGCTGCCTCTCGATCCACGTCGCGAGATCGCGCATCGCCGCCGCCGCCTGTTTCGCGGCAGCGTCGAACTGCGCCTGCAAAGCCGGGTCCTTCACATCGGCGAACGCCGCCTTGGCGTCGCCGCCGTAATAGTCCGCGAACCCCGCGAACGCCGCCTTGCCGAAATTGACGAAGCTGAGCGGCATCGGGGTCTTCAGGTTGGCGCGGATGTTCGCCGCCGCCGCGGGCACGTTGCCGAAGAACCGGATCATCGCCTTCATCCGCGTCGGCTTGTCGGCGTAATTGCGCGCGATATAGACGTTGGGGTCGAGCCCGGCGTTAACGTACCATGCGGGGTTGCGATGCGGCTGATCGGCGTCCTCGAGCCAGAACAATTCCTTCTGCGCGACCATCACCAGATAATCGCGCTCGAACCCATCCCGAGCCGACAGCGATGTCATCGCCCTCGCGCGCACGATCGCATCTCGCAGAAAGTCGCCGCGCATCTTCAGCCCTGCCGCGCTCCAGTCGGCAAGCTGCCCGTCGAAATCGTGCCGCCCCTGATAGACCGCATTCGCAGGATCGATCCTGAACCAGCCCTCGATGAAGGCATTGCGGAAGCTCGGCCAGCCCGAGTCGGCGGTCTGGGTGCGAGGAGGTTCGGGTGCGGTCTGCGCGACGGCGCATCCGCAAAGCAGAACCGCCAAAAGGGGAAAGGCACGGCGCATCATCGTCTCCTCGAAACCTGCCCGCCGTGCTGGCACCGCTAGCCGAAGATTGCCAGTGCCGCGCGGCTTGCGCATCGCTGCCGTAACGAAGGTGAGCCTCCCGACGAAGATCGTCAGGAAAGGGCGGCATGAATATCCATTTCGATTGCACGATGTGTGGCAAATGCTGCCACGGTCTGAAACTGCCATTGAGTATCGCCGAGGCGCGGTCGTGGCTGCGCCGCGGCGGCGCGGTCGAATTGCTGTGCGAAGCCACGCCGTGGCCGAGCGAACCACCCGCGGAAGACATCGCCGCGCAATTGATGCGGGACCGCTCGTTCGTCGGCGCCAGCGGTGCGCTGCCGGTGCGGATCGCGGTCACGCTCGTCGCCGCCTTCGACGGACCGTGCCCGTTCCTGCTGCCCGACATGCGGTGCGGCGGATACGAAGACCGCCCCGCGGTGTGCCGCATCTACCCCGCAGAGCTGAACCCGCTGGTTGCGCTCGATCCGGCGCGGAAGTCCTGCCCGCCCGAGGCCTGGGCCGATACGCAGCCGGTGTATGTCGTCGATGACCATCCGGTCGATCCCGCGGTCCGCAACCTGATCGTCCAGGCGCGCGCTGCGAATGAACGTGACGTCGGCGCCAAAGCCACGCTTTGCACAGCGCTCGGCATCGATCGAGCCGCGCTGGCGAACGAAGGTTTCGTCAGTCACAAGCCCGAGGCGCACGACTTGGTCGAGGCGCTCGATCGCTGCCCTGACGTCGACGAGCCCTATCCCATCTCGCACGCCTGGCGAATCGTCTCGAATCGGGCCGCGACCCGGGCGATGCTCGAAGATGCCGGCGCGGTGTCGGCGTCCGAGGGACGGGACGATCCGGCCTATCTCGGCTTTTTCCCGAGCGGGTAACGCGTCAATCGCCGGTCAGGATTCGATCCATCAGCTGCTTCACGCTCGGCACGAAACCGTTCGAGTAGAAGGGATCGCGTTTGAATTCGTAAGCGGAATGGCCCGCAAACATCAGATTTTGCTCGGTATCGCCGCCGTGCGCGATGTCCTGCAAGGTCTTCTGGATGCAGAAGCTACGCGGGTCGGCGAGCCGCCCGGTCGAATTGGTGTCGGTATCCGCCCAGCTCGAAAACAGGCATTGCGACAGGCAGCCCATGCAATCGGTCTGATCCTGGCGGATTTCCTGCTTCTCGCCCGGCGTGACGAAGACCAGAGTATTGTCGGGCGTCTTGAGCGCCTCGGTGCAGCCCTCGCCGAACCAGGTCCGCGCGCGGAGCAAATCGCCCTTGGTGACCCAGAAATTCTTGCCTTTGACGCCCACGTCGAGCTGGAAGACATGATCCCCCGCTTCCTGCCGCGAAAACGCGATCTGGCGTTCGGATCGCGCCTCAAGACTGCGCAGGAAGGGATTGCGAACCGCGGAAGAATAGAAGCCGGTCGGAGAGAAGCGATGCAACAGCACCTCGCCTTCGTCGATCGTCGTCAGCCGGTCTTTCCACCCCTGCGGAATTGGGCTTTCCTTGGTCAGCAGCGGCCGCGTGCCGTATTGGAACATGATGCTGCCGAGTTCGGGATTGTCGATCCAGTGATCCCATTCGCGCAGATACCAGACGCCGCCCGCCATCACGATCGGCGTCGTGTCCGGAATGCCCCCCTCGCGCATCGTCTCGCGCAATTCCTTGACGCGCGGATACGGGTCTTGCGGCTTGAGCGGGTCTTCGGCGTTCGACAGGCCGTTGTGGCCTCCCGCCAGCCAGGGGTCTTCGTAGACCACCGCCGCCAGCCACTCCGACGCCTTCGAATAGGCGCGCTTCCAAAGCGCGCGGAAGGCGCGGCCCGAACTGATGATTGGCAGATAATTGACGTTGTACGACGCCGCGATCTCGCTCAACTTGTACGGCATCCCGGCGCCGCAAGTGACTCCCGCGACCAGCCCCTTGGTCCGTTCCAGCACACCGTGCAGCACCCTCTGGGCGCCGCCCATCTCCCACAGCACGTTGATGTTGATCGCGCCCTTGCCGCCCGCGATCTCGAACGCGCGCTTCACCTGCTGGACAGCGCCCTCGATCGCGTATTCGACGAGTTCCTCGTGACGCTCGCGCCGCGTCAGCGCCTTGTAGATTTGCGGGATGATCTTGCCGTCGGGATCGTAGCTGTCGGCATTGACCGCCGAGACCGTGCCGATGCCCCCCGCCGCCGCCCAGGCGCCCGCGCTCGCGTGATTGGTCGCGGCGACGCCCTTGCCGCCCTCCACCAGAGGCCAGACCTCGCGGCCTCCGTAGACGATCGGCGTCAGGCCCTTAAACACGTGCTTCGTTCACCCTTCGACAAATATACGCGCAGCTATACCGCAAGGATGCGCCCGCGCGACAGAAATACGATTTAGGTTAAGGCACCGGGTCGCCCCATTGCCGACTCATAGAGCGCAGCATAGCGCGCGATCATCGCGGCTTCATCATAGTCCGCCTGCGCCCTGGCGCGATTCGCCGCACCGACCGAGCGGCGGAGATCGGCGTCGATCGCCAGCGACTGGATCGCGTCGCGCAAGCGAACCTCCCCAGGGTATTCCGTAATATACGGCGCATTCGCGGCGGATACCATCAACGGCACGTCGCCGACCGGCGGCGCCGCGACCGGCAATCCCGCCGCCATCCCCTCGACGACCGAGATCGGAAACTGCTCCGACCGCGACGACAATGCGAGGATGTCGAAATGCCCGAGGAAACGATACGGGCGATCGAGGAACCCCGGCATGACCAGCCGGTCGCCGATCCCCATCGCCGCCGCCGCCCGCGCGATCGTCTCACGCTCCGGCCCTTCGCCGACGATGACCAGCCGGAAACGCATCGATAGGCCACCGGCAGCACGGACGAGCGCAGGCAGGTCCTTCACCGCGCGCAGCCCGGCGACGGTGCCGATCACGACTTCCTTCTTGTTGCGAACGAAGCCGGGTATCGCTTTCGGATCGGCGGCTTTCTTGTATAGTTTCGTCGCGATCCCGTTGATGATCCGATGGACCCGATCGCGCGGCTGCCGCCACGTTTCGAGCGCGATCGTCTCGAGCGTCCGCGACGGCACGACCAGAGCATGCGCCGCGCCCAGCGCGAGTCGCCGATAGAGGTTGCGCTCGCGCTTCAGTCCGCGCGCCTCGTCCTCGTTGAACCCGTCCTCGTGGTGGATCAGCGGCGGCAGGCTCTTCCCGAAGACGCGCCGCGCCATGACGCCATCGATCGCGCCCCAATTGTACGTCAGCACCAGATCGAACCGCCGCATGTACCGCGCCAGCGCCTCGAACCGCGCCACCGACGGTCGCCCGGTAAGCGGCGGCGCGTTCTGCGCGATCTCATAGGCGACCCCCTTGTCGATCCGCCCGCGTGCGCCGAGATTGTCTGGCATCGCCGACACGATCGTGTGCCGCGCCCTGTCCCCGAACGCATTCATCAACCGAACAGCGCGCGCCTCCTTCCCGCCGAGATCGAAGGTGGAGTGGAGATGGAGGATGTTGACGGGCATCGGCGCGGCTTTAGCGCGATGCATGGCGAACGTCATGGGGGTGTCGTGGTTCGCTTGATGCTTCCGGGTGGTGTCCCAACGCGAACCTCTGTTCTCGCCCCTATTAGCGGTCGCTTGAAGAATGGATTAGGAGATTGCCGGTGACCTGAGGAGAGAGTCGATGGCCCGTATCGAGCATATGCCTTATGCGATCGAGGATGAAGCTCCGTTGTGGTTCGACGGCGCAGCGGCCGGAGGGCGTGGCGGGGCGGGACGAAACAATATCTACGGCACCGCTGGCGACGACCGGTTGCACGGCACCTCCGGCGGTGACAATTTTCACGTCGATCAGGGCGGCGACGACACGCTGCATGGCGGCGCGGGCAATGACAAATTCTTTTTCGGCAACACCTACACCGACAAGGATGTCGTCTATGGTGGCGATGGCCTCGACCGCCTGATCCTAAGCGGCACGAGCGACACGAATCTGGTCCTTGGACCGGACAATTTTCGCGACATCGAATCGATCAAGTTGACGGGCGGAAGCTACGACTTTACCTTCCTAGATGGGATTTCTGATCTAAGAGTTTTTGTTTCTAATGGTTCAGCCAACCTATCTGTGGATGCTGCGGAGATAACCGGCGCTAACATAAGAATTATTGCCGGATTACGAGATGATATATTGATTGGGGGTAATGGAAATGATGTGTTAATTGGATCATTTGGGGCAGATACGCTGACCGGCGGCCTTGGTAATGATGTATTTAAGTATCGTTCAATATTTGACAGTACAGATAGCCTAGTAGGTGTGCCGGACCTAATAACCGACTTTACTATAGGGGATAGAATAAGTCTACCAATTAAAGAATCTGGGGTTGATGATTATCATACCGGTACGACGCCCAAACATATTGGCGATGTTACTGTAACGTACGATTCTTCAAGCAATATATCTCATATAAACGTATTTACGAATACTGATGATGTGCCAGATATGACTATCTTGGCGGTCGGTGACCTTTCGGGAATTTATGTAATTCATCACTCTGATATCGTAATATAAAGTAGCTTTAGCTTTGTAGGAGAGTGGCGTGTTAGAAATCGTCTCTTTTGACGAAATAGGTATGATAAATGGTTTAGTCACACCTGCAGAGGCAATCAAAAATATGGATTTGCTTGTTGCAGCTATAGGTTTCAGAGCTGGTCAGAGAATCATAATCGGGCCAGCAAAAAGCTACACTATTTCCACCAGCGCAACAAACAAAGCTATTCAGCTTGCCAGCAATGCAATTGTTAAGTGCATGCCCGGTTGCACGATCACATGGGACTTTCCCAGCAAGGTGGGAGATACGGATTCCGGCATCCTGAGCGCGGCTGCTGGTGTCGAGAACGCCAGCTGGACGGGTGGTACGTTTCAAAGCATTCCGATGGAAACGACCGTCGGTGGCACGGTCTACAAGCTATATCCGGCAGGCTCGGTGGTCCGCGTATATGGCAACAATATCCTCATCGAAGACGTGACGATCGACGGTTATAATGGCATCGCGATGGCGGTCGGTGGCGATTACGCCCGGATCATCAATCCCGCCATCCGCAATCCGCAGGGCTATGTTCCGGCCGGCGTTTTCGGTTCGGACGCGATCGATGCGAATGGTGCGGGAATCCGTGTGTTTCAGGGCAAGGGTTTTCGCTGCTATGGCGGCAGCATCGATTCCGGGGGCGATGCGGCGCTGCAATTCTCCGGCGACAAATCCGCCTCGCGCGCGATCGAAGACGGTCTCTATCAAGGCGTTCGCTGCACCTCGACGGATGGCCGGTTGATGCTTGTCGGTAGCACCAATCCCGAGATCAGCAATGTTCGTTTCATTGGAATCACCGGAAAGGCGACCGGTGACGGCGACTGCATCCGGGTGCAGAACCGGGAGCGCCCCGAGGGCAGCACCAACAAGCCGTTGCGGCCACCCATGAACCCACCCCGCCAACGGACCTACGAAACACCCGGACACGCATTGATAGCCGCACTCAACCCCCGCCAATCATCCCCTTCGGTACCCATGTGATCCGACAGGCGAGATCGGCCTCGCCGCTCGCCACCACCCAATGATCGCCGCCGTCCGCGATCCCCGTCGTGAACACGACGTTGTCGAGATACATCTGATCCCTCAATCGCTCGGTCAGCGCCGGATTCGGCTCGATCAAGGGCGCGTGCTCGGTCCGCACCGTCCGCCACGGTTCGTCGCGGTCGAGCACCGACCAGTAAGTCCGGTAGATACCGACCATCCCCGATGGCTCCACCCCGTGCCACAAAGTCAGCCATCCCGCATCGGTGAGCACCGGCGGCGCGCCGCCGCCCATCCGCGCGGTCGCCATCGTCGCGGCATGCGGGCGGATGCCGGGCTCGTCGCACGGTTTCCAGTGTACCGCATCGGGCGAACTCGCGAGATTGATCGACGGCCCCGCGCGCCATTCGCTGTCGGGCGGATAGGCGAAATACAGGTCGCCGAGCGGCCGCGTCTGCGCCCAGAATTTCCCGTCGATCAGCCCTTCGAAGATCAACATGTCCTTGTTCTGGTGATCGAGCACGATTCCCTCCAGCGTCCAGTCGAGCGCGTCATCGCTGGTATAGAGCGTTGCGCATTGCCGCTCCGGGCTCACCGAGCAGGCGGTCATCAGATACCGATCGCCGACCCGCGAGATGCGCGCATCCTCGACGCCATAGCATTGGTATGACGCGGCGGGCGCGATCGCCTTGGCGTAATGCACCGCCTCGATACGCCGACCCGCAGCGTCGAGCTCGACCGGCAGCAGCCAGGAAATCGAGGTCAGCGCGAGCACCTTCCAGTCGCCGCCGCACACCCGAAACGCGCGGGGATCGGTGGCATCGACGCGATCCATGGGCCAGCGGTCGAGGCAGTATCGCCCGGCATCCCAGCGCAAAGAATGGATATGCCCGTCGAAGATCGGCACCTTCAGCGCCTCCGCCACCCGCACCATCAACAACAGATTGCCGTTCGCGAGTCGCGTCATCCCCGGATTGAACGCGCCGAGCACATAGGTCGGCAAATCGATATGCCCGCGCAGCGGCGATTGCGACAGATCGACGTCGTCGGGCGTGAAGACCAGCGCGTCGAACGGAAAGGTCATGCCGGCGCGACTTCCCGCGCCACGCGCGCGAGCAACCGGTCGATCGGCGCCGTCACCTCAGGCTCGGTAAGCGTCGGCGCATGCCCGATATTCGGCACTGTCACCACCTCCGCCCCTGCGACCGACGCAACCATACGCTCGGCGACCGCCGCCGACAGGATATCCGACCGCGCCCCACGCACGATCAGCACCGGCGCCCCGTCTAGCGCCGCGAACGCACGCCACATATCCGGCCCCGCCTCGTTCCCCGGCACGCGCAAAGGCTCGGCGATCCGCATGTCGTAATCGAGCACCACCCGCCCCGCGCTGTTGAGCCGGTAGAGCCGCTTCGCCATCGCCAGCCAGTCGGTGATCCCCCAGTCGGGATAGGCGTCGCCATGCGCCTCGGCGACCGCGCGCGCGGCGTGCATCCAGGTCGGCCAGACGCTCGGCCTGCCGACATAGCCGCGGATTCGCGTGAGGCCGGCGGCATCGATCTCCGGCCCGACGTCGTTCAACACCGCGCCCGCAATCCGGCCCGCGCGCATCCCCGCCATCAGCATCGTCACGATCCCGCCGAGCGAGGTGCCGACCGCGACGAAGCGCTCGATACTCAATTCGGCCAACAACGCCTCGACATCCTGCACATAGGTAAGCGGCACGTAACTCATCGCGTCCTTGGCGTAAGCGCTCTCACCGCGCCCGCGAAAATCGACCGTGATCACCCGCCACTCCCCCGCCAGCCGCTCCGCCAGCGCGGCATAATCGCGCGCATTGCGGGTAATGCCGGGCAGGCACAGGATCGGCGGTTTCGCGGCATCCCCCGGATAGTCGCGCGCGTGCAGCCTGAGGCCGTCGCCGGACCACCAATATCGATCCTCATAAGCCGGCATGCTTGCGTCCCGCGGTTGGCGGCCCCCATATCGCCGGATGCCATTCGACCCGCAAGCCTATCGCCCCGAGACCCCGCTGCTCGGGCTCGGCGACGGCTTCTACGACGCGGTCACACCGGCGGATTTCCCCGAAACCCGGCTGCGCTTCCGCAACGATCGCGCGGCGGCAGAGGTCGGACTGGAAAGCCTGAGCGACGCCGAATGGATCGCACATTTCGGCCGCTTCGCGCCACTTCCCGATTCGTTGCCACAACCGCTCGCGCTCAGATACCACGGCCACCAGTTCCGCGTGTACAATCCCGAGATCGGCGACGGGCGCGGCTTCACCTTCGCGCAGATGCGAGACCGCGATGACCGCCTGATGGACCTCGGCACCAAGGGGTCCGGGCAAACCCCGTGGAGCCGCTTCGGCGACGGGCGGCTGACGCTCAAGGGCGGCGTCCGCGAAGTGCTCGCCTCCGAAATGCTCGAAGCGCTCGGCGTCCCCACCTCGCGCAGCTTCTCGCTGATCGAAACCGGCGAGCAACTCGAACGTGGCGACGAACCCTCTCCGACGCGTTCCGCCATCCTCGTCCGGCTGAGCCACGGCCATATCCGCATCGGCACCTTCCAGCGCCTCGCCTACGAACGCGACGAGGCGGGGATGCGCGCCTTGACCGCATACGTGCTGCGCAATCTCTACGGCGAGGACAGCGACGACCCCGTTCGCTTGCTCGATCTCGTCGTCGGACGCTGCGCGACGCTCGCCGCGCGCTACATGGCGGCGGGATTCGTCCACGGCGTCCTCAACAGCGACAACATCAACGTCACCGGCGAGAGCTTCGATTACGGCCCATGGCGATTCGCGCCGACCTGGGACCCCGCGTTCGTCGCCGCCTATTTCGACCACGCCGGGCTCTACGCGTTCGGCCGCCAGCCCGAGTCGATCCACTGGGATGCGATGCAATTGGGGGTGTCGCTGCGGCTGATTTCGGAGTCCGAGCCGCTTATCGCGGTGCTGGAGACCTTCGGCGAACGCTATCAGCCCGCGATCACCGATGCTTTACTCGGGCGGCTCGGCCGACTCCCCCGCTACCCCGACACCGATCGCGCATTGGTGCAAACCGTAGAGCGAGCGCTGCGCGAGACCAACGCGCCGCTCGATCAATTCTTCTTCGACGCCTTCGCCCAGCCGCTGCCCGAGGCATACGGCGAGGCCTGGGACGACGCCCGCGCCGCGCTCGACGCGTACGCATCGCGCAAGGCTCGAACGCATCCTTATTGGACCGGTACGCCATGCGCGATACTGATCGACGAAGTCGAGGCGATCTGGTCGGCTATCGCCGACCGCGACGATTGGGCGCCGTTCGCCGCGAAGATTGCTTCCATTCGGCAGCTCGGTGATGCCCTATCCTCCCGTTCGGGCTGAGCTTGTCGAAGCCCTGTCCTTCCTTATACGGATGAAAGAAGTACAGCCCTTCGACAAGCTCAGGGCAAACGGGCTGGAGTCGGTTAGTCTGATGCCAAGCGAACTCATCTCCTATGAACCCGCCACCGGCGCGGAGCTGTGGCGCGGCGCGCACGGCGACGTCGATGCCGAGGTCGCCGCCGCGCGCTCGGGCTGGTCGAGCTGGGCGGCGCGTCCGCTGACCTACCGGATCGAAACGATGCGCCGCTTCGCCAATGTCGTTCGCGCGCGCGCCGACGCGTTCACCGATGTCATCGCGCGCGAGACCGGCAAGCCGTTGTGGGAAGCGCGCACCGAGGTCGAAAGCGTGCTCGCCAAGGTCGAAATCTCGGTCGCGGCCTATTCCGAACGCAGCGCGCAACGCCGGCTCGACGCGCCGATGGGGAGCCGCATGGCGCTGCGCCACAAGCCGCACGGCGTCCTCGCGGTGCTCGGCCCGTACAATTTCCCCGCGCACCTCCCCAACGGACACATGGTCCCCGCGCTGATCGCGGGCAACGCCATCGTCTTCAAACCGTCGGAAAAGACCCCCGCGACCGGCGCGTTCCTGATCGATTGCTATCGCGCCGCGGGCGTTCCCGAAGACTGCGCCCGGATCGTCATCGGCGGCCCGGCCGAGGGCAAGGCGCTCGCCGCGCATCCGGACATCGACGGCCTGCTGTTCACCGGATCGGCGCGCACCGGCATCGCGCTCAACCGCGCCTTCGCCGACAAGCCCGAGAAGATCCTCGCGCTCGAAATGGGCGGCAACAACCCGATCGTCGTGTGGGACACGCCCGATCTCTATTCGGCGGCGATCCTGGTCATCCAGTCGGCCTTCACCACCGCGGGCCAGCGCTGCACTGCGGCGCGGCGGCTGATCGTCGAGGAGACGCTCGCCGAGCCGCTCCTCGCGCAGATCAACAAATTGCTCGATCGCCTGATCGTCGGGGAACCGCACGCGGACCCGGCGCCGTACATGGGGCCGGTGATCGACAACGAGGTCGCCGACGGCCTGACCGAGAGCTTCCTCACGCTGCTGATGAACGGCGGTCGCCCGATCCGTTATCTCGAGCGCCCGATCGAGGACCGCCCTTTCCTGCTCCCCGCGCTGATCGACATGACCAACGCAGCCGAACGTCCCGACATCGAGCTGTTCGGCCCGATCCTCCAGGTCTTCCGCACCGACGATTTCGACGCCGCGATCGCGGAGGCGAACAATACCCGCTACGGCCTCAGCGCTTCGCTGATCAGCCAGACGCCCGCGCTCTACGATCGGTTCTGGGCGGGAGCGCGCGCGGGCATCGTCAACTGGAACAAGCCGACCAACGGCGCTTCGTCGTCCGCTCCGTTCGGCGGCATCGGCTGGTCGGGCAACCACCGCCCCAGCGCTTATTACGCGGCGGACTATTGCGCCTATCCGGTCGTTTCGAACGAGGCGGATGCGGCGCGCGCCTCGATCGGGATCGGGCTGCGGGACGGGTGACGGCCTTATCGATCCTCCCCCGCCAGGGGGAGGTGGCAGCCGCAGGCTGACGGAGGGGCGGACGGCGACGACTTCTGTTGGGTATCCTCCCCCTCCGTCGCGCTGCGCGCGCCACCTCCTCCTGGCGGGGGAGGATCGGGACAATCCGGCAGCGGCTGAATGTCGATTACATTGGACGGATAGTTGGGCTTGCCGCGAGGAAAGCATCGCTCGGTTGCGATATGGCGCGGTGCCGACCATCTGCGCCTCATCATGGCCACACTCCTCGATCCCGACACGCCCCCTCCTGAAAAGCTGGGCCGCGTCATCCTCGTCGGCGCAGGTCCGGGCGATCCCGGCCTGCTAACCGTCCGCGCCGTCGAAGCGCTGAAAGCGGCCGACATCGTCGTCCACGACGGTCTGATCGATCCGCGCGTCCTCGATCTCGCGCCCGCCGCGGCACAACGCGTCTCGGTCGCGAAGCAGCGTGCGCGACACACTTTGCCGCAGGAAGCGATCAACGCGCTCATCGTCGCGCACGTCAAGGCGGGGAGCGTCGTCGTGCGGTTGAAGGGCGGCGATCCGTTCATCTTCGGACGCGGCGGCGAAGAGGTCGAGGCGGTGCGGGCTGCGGGCTTGCCCGTGGAAGTCATCCCCGGCGTATCGGCGGCGCTCGGCTGCGCGGCGGAGGCGATGTTGCCGCTCACGCACCGCGACCATTCCAGCGCGGTCAGCTTCGTCGCGGGCCAGTGCAAGGGGCTGACCGAACAGAATTGGTCGGGGCTCGCGGGGCAAGGCCGCACGCTCGTCATCTACATGGGCGTCGCGACCGCCGATGCGATCGCCGATAAATTGATGGCCGATGGCGTCGCCCCCGACATGCCCGTCGCAGTGCTCGAAAAGGGCACGCTCGTCGGGCATCGCGCGATGAAGACCTTGCTTGCCGATCTCGGCGCGATGGTGTCGCGCGAGAAGGTGCAGAGCCCGGCGATCATCGTCGTCGGCGAAGTCGTCGAACTGAGCGACGCCGACGACAAGCTGCGCGCAGTCGGCGAGAGCGCGCATCCTGCGCGCCACGCCGACAAGCGCGGCCGGCGGGGCGAAGCACCCGACCGACGACGCGGCTTTGCCGCGGCGGGCTATCCGGCATGAAGCTCCTGACCGGCAACGATCTCGCGACCGGCGACGTCACGTGGTGGACCGGCAGCGGCTGGTCTCGCCACGTCGAGGACGCCGCCGATGCGGGCGAGGACGGCGAAGCGATCGCCCGCGCCGAGGAAGGCGCGCGCCGCGTCAACGGCCCCTATGTCATCGACGCGACCGAAACCCCCGAAGGCCCCCGCCCCGCCCACATCAAAGACCGCATCCGCGCGCTCGGCCCGACGGTGCGGCCCGACCTCACACTGAAACCGGCCGATCCGGATGCCGGGAGTTGGGTGATATGAATACGATCGTCATCCCCGCGAAAGCGGGGACCCATCACGCGCAAGTTGAGCTTGGTGGAACGGACAGGAGCTGGGTTCCCGCTTTCGCGGGAATGACGAGGTAACCATGTATAAATACGACACCTACGACCAGGCGATCGTCGATGCCCGCGTCGACGAGTTCCGCGATCAGGTGAAGCGCCGCCTCGCGGGGAAGCTGACCGAGGATCAGTTCAAGCCGCTCCGGCTCAAGAACGGCCTCTACCTCCAACTCCACGCCTACATGCTCCGCGTCGCAATTCCCTATGGCACGCTCGACAGCCGCCAGATGCGGATGCTCGCGACAATCGCGCGCAAATACGACCGT
The DNA here is from genome assembly GCA_038236185.1 of Sphingomonadales bacterium. Lineage (GTDB taxonomy): Bacteria > Pseudomonadota > Alphaproteobacteria > Sphingomonadales > Sphingomonadaceae > Sphingomonas. The sequence continues at coordinate 51,470 of JBBSTE010000001.1, forward strand.
GGCTACGGCCATTTCACGACGCGCCAGAACATCCAGTACAACTGGATCAAGCTCGAACAGGCGCCCGACATTCTCGCCGAGCTTGCGACGGTCGAGATGCACGCGATCCAGACCTCGGGCGAAAGCATCCGCAACGTCTCGTCGGATCAATATGCCGGCGCGACCGCCGACGAGATCGCCGATCCGCGCCCCTGGGCCGAGCTGATCCGCCAGGCGACGACCTTCCACCCCGAATTCAGCTATTTGCCCCGCAAGTTCAAGTTCGCGCTGACCGCGTCCGACAATGATCGCGCCGCGATCCGCCTCCACGACATCGGGCTGAAGCTGGTGAAGAATGACGCCCGCGAGCTCGGCTTCGAGGTTTATATCGGCGGCGGGATGGGGCGCACTCCCTTCGTCGCGCCGCTGATCCGCTCGTTCCTGCCGGTCGAGCATCTGTTCAGCTATTGCGAGGCGGCGCTGCGCGTCTGGAACCGCCACGGCCGCCGCGACAACATCCACAAGCAGCGCATCAAGATCCTCGTCCACGATCTCGGCGCGGAGGAATTCACGCGTCAGGTCGAGGCCGAATGGCAGGCGATCCTCCCCAACAAGTCCGACGTGCCGATGGCCGAATTCGACCGCATCGCCGCCTTCTTCCAGCCGCCGCCGTTCGAGACGGGCCTGAGCGAAGACGTCGATCGCGGCGACCCCGATTTCGCGGTCTGGCTCGATCAGAACGTCAAGCCGCACAAGGCGCCCGGCTATGCCATCGTCAACATCAGCCTGAAGCCGATCGGCGGCATCCCCGGCGACGCCTCGGCCGATCAAATCGACTTGATGGCAGATCTGGCAGAACGGTTCAGTTGTAACGAGTTACGAGTAACCCACGCCCAGAACATCGTTCTGCCGCACGTTCCTAAGCGTTACCTTCATAACCTTTGGAGCCAACTCGCCGAAGCCGGCCTCGCCAACGCCAATCTCGACCTGATCAGCGACATCATCGCCTGCCCCGGCCTCGATTATTGCAGCCTCGCCAACGCGCGCTCGATTCCCGTAGCGCAGAAGATCGCGACGCGCTTCGCCGATCTCGGCCGCCAGCGCGAACTCGGCGAATTGAAGCTCAAGATCAGCGGCTGCATCAACGCCTGCGGCCACCACCACGCCGGGCACATCGGCATCCTCGGCGTCGATCGCAAAGGCACCGAGAATTACCAATTGCTGCTCGGCGGATCGGGCGCGGAGGACGCGAGCCTCGGGCGGATCACCGGCCCCGGCTTCGACGAGGACGGCATCGTCGATGCGGTCGAGAAGGCGACGAACGTCTATCTGCGCGAGCGGACCGAGGGCGAGCGCTTCCTCGACACCTACCGCCGCGTCGGCGTCGCGCCGTTCAAGGAGGCGATCTATGAGTGATCTCGTATCCCCCGCCCCCGGCGGCGGGGGTTTCCTGCGTTTTCGCGACGACGCAGCCCACGGCGAGGCGCCGGTCACGCTCGAATCGTTCCTCGACGGTCAGGCCGATGCCACTGCGGTGCGGCTGGAAGCGGGCGACGACGCGCGCTTGCTGATCCCGCATCTCTTCCGGATCGCGGTGATCGAAGTCGATTTCCCGCGCTTCCGCGACGGCCGCGGCTATTCCACCGCGCGCGTGCTGCGCGAGGCGGGCTATACCGGCGAACTCCGCGCCACAGGCGACGTGCTGGTCGATCAGATGCTGTTCATGCGCCGCTGCGGCTTCGACAGTTTCGCCCCCGAGGCGCCGATCGACCCCGAGACGCTCGCGCGCAGCCTCGACCGCTACGATTACGTCTACCAGCCCGCCGCCGACGACGCGGTGCCGGTGTGGAAGCTGCGTCATGGGTGAAGCGGCGCGCAAGCTCGACCTGATCGACGTCCGACCGGCCTACACCCAGGCCGATGCCCACCTGCTCAACGCGCGCTTCGAAGGTGTCGATACGCTGGCGATGCTCAAGGCGCTGTTCGCCGAGAACATCCTCGGCGAGATCGCGGTCGTCTCCTCGTTCGGCACCGAGAGCGCGGTGCTGCTCCACCTCGTCGCGCAGGCCGATCCGAGCGTTCCGGTCGTCTTCGTCGATACGCTCAAGATGTTCCCCGAAACGCTCGCCTATCGCGATACGCTGATCGCGGCGTTCGGTTTCACCAACTACCGCACCGTCGAGCCGAACCTGCTCGTCCTCGCGCAGAAAGACGACAAGGGCCTGCGCTGGTCCTACGACCCCGACGGCTGCTGCGATATCCGCAAGGTCGAACCGCTCCGCCGCGCCAAACACGGCCTCGACAGCTGGATCTCGGGCCGCAAGGCGTTTCAGTCCGCCACCCGCCAGAACATCGCCCGATTCGAGATCGAGGATGGGCGGCTGAAAGTGAACCCGCTAGGCGACTGGGTAAAGGCCGACCTCGACGCCTGGTTCGAGACCCACGATCTGCCGCGCCACCCGCTGGAGGCGGAGGGCTATCTCTCGATCGGGTGCCAGCCCTGCACCTCGAAGGTGCTGCCCGGAGAAGACCCGCGTGCGGGCCGCTGGCGCGGCTGGGAAAAGGTCGAATGCGGCATCCACGTCCCCGAAAAACCCGGCGAGGAGCCGGTGTTCTAGATTTTGCGTGGTTCAAGTCGATCCGCCTTGTATCCCCGCGAAGGCGGGGATCCGGGCTCGCGTTAGCGATCGCTTCGCGAGCCTGGACTCCCGCCTTCGCGGGAGCATTGCTTCTACTTCAAACGGACTAAGTCTAACTTCCCTTCCCGCTTGTGGGAGAAGGAAAGAACTCAATACCCTGCATAATCCGAGAACTTCGTGATGTTCGGCTCGAACTTCAGCATCACCTTGCCGGTCGCGCCGTGGCGCTGTTTGGCGATGATCATTTCGGCGAGCCCGAAGACGCGCTCCATGTCGGTCGCCCATTTGGCGTGGTCCTCGAACACCTTCGAATCGTCGCCTTCGCTCGGCCGTTTCGGCTCCTTCGCCGCGACGTAATAATCCTCGCGGTAGATGAACCAGACCATATCCGCGTCCTGCTCGATCGACCCCGATTCGCGCAGGTCGCTGAGCTGCGGGCGTTTGTCCTCGCGCTGCTCGACCGCGCGGCTGAGCTGCGACAGCGCGAGGACGGGCACGTTCAGATCCTTCGCCAGGGTCTTCAGCCCGCGCGAAATCTCCGAGATTTCCTGGACGCGATTGCCGTCGGTTTGCTTGCCCGATCCGGTCAGCAATTGCAGGTAATCGACGATCACCAAACCGATCTCGTTATTGTGCCGCCGCTGGAGGCGGCGCACACGCGTATGCAACGCGCCGATTGAGAGCCCGCCGGTGTCGTCGATAAACAAAGGCAGATTCTCGAGTTCCGCCGCCGCCGCGGCCAATTGTGAGAATTCCGCGCGGCTGATCTTGCCGCTCCTGAGACCCTCGCTGCTGATCCCCGATTGTTCGGCGAGGATGCGTGTCGCGAGCTGATCCGCCGACATTTCGAGGCTGAACAGCGCGACCTTCGCACCCACCGATTGCGCGGGCGCGATCCCGTCGGCCATGTCGCGCATCCAGCGCCGCGCGGCGTTGAACGCGATGTTCGTGGCAAGCGAACTCTTGCCCATGCCCGGACGCCCGGCGAGGATCATCAAATCCGAATGATGCATCCCGCCGATCTTGGCGTTGATCGAATCGAAGCCCGTCGTGATTCCCGATACGCTGCCTCCCGAATTGAGCGCGCGTTCGGCCATCTTGAGCGCCAGCGTCGTGGCCTGCGCGAAGGATTTGACGCTCGATTCGGTCCCGCCGTCGGCCGCGACCTTGAACAATTCCTCCTCGGCCAGCTCGATCTGCCCGCGCGGATTGACCTCTTCGGAGGTATCCATCGCACGATCGACGAGCGTCCGCCCGACACTCACCAGCGCACGAAGCATCGCGAGATCGTAGATCTGCGTCGCGAATTGCCGCGCGCCGATCAGCCCCGCGCCCGACCCGGTCAGCCCGGCGAGATATGCCGGCCCACCAAGCTCTCTCATCCCCTCGTCGGCCTCGAACATAGGACGCAAGGTGACGGGCGTCGCCAGCATGTCGTTCGACCGTAGCGTTTTGATCGCCGCGAACACCCGCCCGTGGACCGGTTCGTAGAAATGCAACGGCTCGAGTCGGTCGACGATGTCGTCGGCGAGCCGGTTGTCGATCATCATCGCGCCGAGCATCGCCGCCTCCGCCTCGACGTTGCGGGGAAGTTGAACGGGTTCGACCGGGGTCGATGTCGGGAATGCAAGAGTCGCCATGGCCGCACTTTGGGGGACGGTACGAGTCGGCTCAACCCGCTTCCGCCGGTCCGACTTCGATTAGCTGTGGGCGGATTGTCGCTTTCCCACTTCGTCTCTATCGAAACCATATGGCCGACCCGCGGATCATCGATGTTCAGCTCGACGAGCGGACCATATTATGGCGATCGGCCGATATCGAGCAGGAACGCCGGATCGCGATTTTCGACCTGATCGAGGGCAATCACTTCGCGCCGCAACGCGAACATGTCGATGGCTATGCGGGTCCCTATCGCATTGCACTTAGCGTCGAGGAAGGGCGTCTCGCCATCCGGATCAAGCGCGAGGACGATAGTCCGCTCGAGACCATCATCCTCGGCCTCGGGCGTTTCCGCCGTCCGGTTCGCGATTATTTCGCAATCTGCGACAGCTACTTTCAGGCGATACGTCAATCGACACCCCAGCAGATCGAGACGGTCGACATGGCGCGGCGCGGAGTTCACAACGAAGCAGCGGAGCTGCTGAAGGAACGGCTGGAGGGCAAGATCGAGATCGATTTCGATACCGCCCGCCGCCTCTTCACGCTGATCTGCGTGCTCCATATCCGGGCCTGACGAGAGGATGTGGCGCTTCATCCTGATCGCGTTCGTCGCGGGGCTGGCGGCAATCGGCGTATGGCGGCTCGCGATCGGCTGGCATCCCTCGGTCGATCGCTATCCGGTGCAAGGCGTCGATGTGTCGGAGGCGAACGGTGCGATCGACTGGAACGCGGTATCGGCGGCGGGCGCCGATTTCGGCTATACGGTGGCGACCGCCGGGGCGCAGCGCCGGGACGCCGCGTTCGAGGCCAATTGGCGCGGCATCGATCAGGCCGGGCTGCGCCGCGGCGCGATTCACGTCTATTCGCTGTGCCAGCTGGCGACCGACCAGGCCGACGCCTTCAACACGCTCGTGCCGCGCGACGAAGGCGCCCTCCCCGCCGCGATCGATCTCCACTATGAAAACGCCTGCACCTCTCGCCCCGACCGCGATGTCCTGCTCGGCGAACTCGCGCGTTTCGCGACGATGATTGAAAATCACACCGGAAAGCCTGTCCTCCTCAAACTCGCGCGCCCGGTCGAATCGGATTACCGGCTCAGCGAGGCACTGCCGCGCAGCGTCTGGGCGATCGGCAATGTCTTCCCCCCCGACTACGCCGCGCGCCCGTGGCAGATGTGGCAGGCGAGCGACTTCCGCCATATCGAGGGGCTCGACGGCGCGGTGCATTGGGATGTGGCGGCGCAATGACGATACCCGATCTGATCGCGGCGGCGCGCAAGGCGGCGGTCAACGCCCACGCCCCCTATTCGCGCTTCGCGGTCGGCGCGGCGCTATTGCTCGACGACGGTTCGATCGTCACCGGCGCCAATTTCGAGAACGCGAGCTACGGCCTGTCGCTGTGCGCAGAGACGGTCGCGATGGCGACCGCCAACACGCAAGGGCGGCTTCGTGACGTCATGGCGGTCGCGGTGATCGGTGGAACGATCGGCGCCGGCGGGTCGATCACCGGCGTCGCGCCGATCCGGCCGTGCGGGCGATGCCGTCAAATCCTGAACGAGGCCGCGCAACTCGGCGCGCGCGATCTGCTCGTCCATTGCGCCGGAGCGCAGGGCGAGGGATATGAATCGTACCGGCTGTCCGAGCTGCTCCCGAACGCGTTCGGGCCAGGCGATCTCGGGATCCGATAACACCTCCGGCTCACGCCTCATCCTCGACTCGCCCGATCGAGCGCGATCTCCGCGAGCAGCCATTCTCGGAATCGCTTGATTTTCGGGACGCCGCGGCGGTGCTCGGGCGAGACGAACCAATAGCCGTAGCCGCGGGACGAGATCCGATCGGAGAGCCGCACCAGCCGCCCCTCGGCGAGATCGTGCCGCCAGAAGAACGGCGTAAGGATCGCCGCCCCCTGCCCCGCGATCGCGGCATTGCCCTCGTGCGCCTGCGAATCCATCCGCACACCGGGGCGGATCGCGCCTTCGGGAACCTCGACCCCCGCCTCGCGCAGCCACCATGCCCACCATATGTCCTGCGGGCTGATCAGCGGCAGGCGGAGCAGATCGACAGGAGCGATGCGGCCGCCGTGGCGGGCGAGGAAGCCGGGGCTGCACATCGGGGTGAAATCGATCGTCAGCAGCAGATCTTCAGACACGCCGTCCCAGGCGCCCATCCCTGATCGGATCGCGCAGTCGGCGTCATCGACCGCGAAATCGACCATTGCGTCGTTCGTCGTCAGCCGCACCGCCATGTCGGGGTGCGCGAGCTGGAAGCCGCCGAGCCGCCACGCGAGCCACGTATTCGCGAAGGTGTTCGACGTGGAGACTGTCAACAACGCCTCGTCCTCGGCGCGGACGCTGGCGAAGGCGGAGTCAATCGCGTCGAACGCGCGGGTGAGCGACGGCGCGATGCGGCGACCGGTCTCGGTGAGCGTCGCGCGGCGCTTCTCGCGGCGGAACATCGCGACGCCAAGCCGCTCCTCGAGCAATTTCACCTGATAGCTGACCGCGGCCTGCGTCATGCCGAGCTCGGCGGCGGCGGCGGTAAAATTCTCGTGACGCGCGGCGGCTTCGAAGACGCGGACGGCGGCGAGCGGGGGGAGCCTGCGCATGCGATGATCGATAAGCCATGCTTATGTCCTCTGTCGAACGATTTGTTGGCGAGACGCGGATGCGATCGGCATATCGGCTTAACAGGAACCGAAGGAGATGACCGATGAGAGACGATTATCTGAGCGCCGACTGGGCCCGCCATCATGGCCATGTTGCCGCTAGCTTCAATAAGCTGGCTGCCAGCATCGCGAAGAGCCTGGCGCGGCTCAACGCCTATCAGTTCGACGCGCCGTGGCGGCACGACCCGCGCGGGTGATCGGGACACGCGAGTGGCGGGATCGCGGCGGATGAAGTAGCAAGCGGCCATGCGCCACCTTGCCTTCTTCGCCCTGATCCCGCTGATGGCGTGCATGCCATCCGCCGAAGGCCCCGCGAACCCTCCAGCCAACGTGCTGCTGACCTGGCCCGACCTGACCGAACGGGCGCGCCCCGCCGCCGATGCGACGATCGCTTATGGCGACTACGCCTATCAGAAGATCGATGTCTGGCTTCCCAAGAGCGCGGGGCTGCACCCCGTCGTGCTGATGGTTCACGGCGGCTGCTGGACGACGAGCATCGCCGACCGCACCTTGATGGACTGGATCGCGGACGATCTGCGCAAAGGCGGCGTCGCCGTCTGGAACATCGACTATCGCGGGGTCGACAGGCCAGGTGGCGGCTATCCGGGCACGTTCACGGACGCTGCGAAGGCCGCGGATCAACTCGCTATCGATGCAGCGAAATATCATCTCGATCTCGGACGTGTCGTTTCCGTCGGGCATTCCGCAGGCGGGCATATTGCGCTGTGGCTCGCGGGGCGCGGCAAACTGCCCGCCGGCAGCCCGCTCCGGAGCGCGCACCCGTTGCCGATCGCGCATGTCATCAGCCTCGGCGGGCTACCCGATCTCGAAGCGACCGCGGCGAGCCCCGACAACGGCTGCGGCACCGAGGTGATCTCGCAGCTCGTCGGCAATCCGCCGCATTATGCCGACACGTCGGTGCCGCAGCTGCTGCCGCTCGGCGTGCCGCAGGATCTCGTCAACGGCCGCGAGGACCGGATCATCCCGTATCGGCTGGCGATCGATTACGTCGCCAAGGCGAAAGCGGCGGGCGATCGCGCGACGCTGCACACCATCCCCGCGACCGGCCACGTCGAACTGATCGCGCCGGAGACAGCAGCATGGGCGGAAACCAAACGGCTGATCCGCGCCGCCTTCGCCGCGCCGCGTCCGCGCGCGATCGATGGCCCTTCGCCGCGGCCGGGTGAGGAATAGACGATCGCGATACTCGGCTCATCGATAAAAATACACGCCGACCGCATAGTACTCCGACGTGATAGTGTTACGACAATCACGGGAGATCGGCGATGCGGACTGGGTTGATCGCGGTTTCGGTTCTGGCGCTGGCGGCGTGCAGCAAGGCGCCGGAAACCAGCGCCCCGGACAGGCCATCCTATGACGTCGCCGAGTCGCCGCCCGCAGCCGAGGCGATGACCGCGGGCCGGGCGGCACCGGGCATCGCGGTGACCGCCGCGCCGGGGGTCGCGTTCAACTATCACTACGCCTTCAGTCTGTCCGCCGAACGCGTCGCCACCGCGCAGGAGGCGCATGCGCAGGCCTGCGAGAAGCTCGGCATCGCGCGGTGCCGGATCACCGGCATGGCCTATCGGTTGGTCGGCGAGAATGACGTGCAGGCGCAACTGGCGTTCAAGCTCGATCCGGCGATCGCGCGCGCGTTTGGCAAGAACGGCATCGATATCGTCAAGTCCGCAGAGGGCACGCTGACCGAGGCCGAGATCACCGGTACCGACGCGGGCGCCGCGATCGACCGGCTCTCGACCGAAAAGGCGCGCGCGGGCGACGAGCTGAAACGGATCGACTCGCAACTGGCTGTCGCGCGTTCTGCGGCGGACCGCGCCGAACTTCAGTCCCAGCGCGCCGAGATCGCACGACGCATCGCCGCGGCGAGCGACGAGACGAGCGACAAGAAGGACAGCCTCGCCAATACGCCGATGGTGTTCGATTACACCTCGGGGGCGGCGATCCGCGGGTTCGACGCGAGCGCGCCGGTCAAGAGCGCGGTCGATATGGCGCTCGGCTCGGCGCAGGTCACGATCGGGCTCGTTCTCGGGACACTCGCGATCCTCGGTCCGCCTGCGATCGTCCTGTTCCTGCTGTGGTTGCTGTGGCGGCGGTTCGGGCCGGCGATCCGGCGCCGAGACCGAGCGGCTCCGACACCTCCCGCCGATTGATCCCCCCGCGCCCTTCCCCTATAGGCGCCGCATCCGGCCCCGGCCTCGCGTTTCGCGCCGCCGGGGCCGCTCATTTCAGGGGACAGACATGGCTCGTCGCCGCCAGATTTACGAAGGCAAGGCCAAGATCCTCTACGAGGGTCCCGAACCCGGCACGCTGATCCAATATTTCAAGGACGACGCCACCGCCTTCAACGCGCAGAAGAAGGGTACGATCAACGGCAAGGGCGTCCTCAACAACCGGATCAGCGAGCATATCTTCACCTTGCTCGACACGATCGGGGTGCCGACGCACTTCATTCGCCGTCTCAACATGCGCGAGCAACTCATTCGCCAGGTGGAGATCGTTCCGATCGAGGTGATGGTGCGCAACGTCGCCGCGGGGACGCTTTCGAAGCGGCTCGGGATCGAGGAAGGCACCAAGCTGCCGCGCACGATCATCGAATATGCCTATAAGAGCGACGAACTCGGCGATCCGATGATCAGCGACGAGCATATCGCCGCGTTCGGCTGGGCGAGCCAGGAGGAGATGCACGACATCGCCGACCTCGCGATCCGCATCAACGATTTCCTGTGCGGCCTGTTCGCCGGAGTCGGCATCCGGCTGGTCGACTTCAAGCTCGAGTTCGGGCGGATTTTCGACAACGATTACGGCCGGATCATTCTCGCCGACGAGATCAGCCCCGACTGTTGCCGCCTGTGGGACATGAAGACCGACGAGAAGCTCTACAAGGACCGCTTCCGCCGCGATCTCGGCGGCGAGGCGGAGGCGTATCAGGAGGTCGCGCGACGGCTCGGCCTGATGCCCGAAGGCGAGGATTCGGCGGTGCTCGATCTGGAGAAGCATCGCCAGAAGCGGGGCAAATAGATGCGGGTTAAAGTCCACGTCACGCTGAAACCCGGGGTGCTCGACCCGCAGGGCAAGGCGATCGAGCATGCGCTGACCGGGCTGGGCTTCGCGGGGGTCGAGGGAGCGCGGGTCGGCAAGGTGATCGAACTGGAACTCGCCGACGGAACCGCGGACGCCGATGTCGAGGCGATGTGCCGCGAGCTGCTCGCCAGCACCGTCATCGAGAATTACCGGATCGAAGCCGCATGAAGACCGCGGTCATCGTCTTCCCCGGATCGAATTGCGATCGCGACATCGCGGTGGCGCTGGAGGACGTGACCGGGGTGAAGCCGGCGATGGTGTGGCACCGCGAGACCGAGCTGCCGGATGGCGTTGGGCTGGTCGCGCTGCCCGGCGGATTTTCCTACGGCGATTACCTGCGTTCGGGCGCGATGGCGGCGCGGTCGCCGATCATGGCGGCGGTTGTCGCGGCGGCAGCGCGCGGGATGCCGGTGCTCGGCATATGCAACGGTTTCCAGTCGCTGACCGAGGCGGGGCTGCTGCCCGGCGCGTTGATGCGAAACGCCGGTCTGAACTTTGTCTGCCGCGACGTGTCGCTGACGGTGGAAAATACGCAATCCTTGTTCACCAGCGGGTACGACGCGGGCGAAACAATCCGGATCCCCGTCGCGCACCATGACGGCAATTTCTTCGCCGATGCTGAGACGCTCGACAGGCTGGAGGGCGAAGGCCGAGTCGCGTTCCGTTATGCGGAAAGCGTCAACGGCAGTGCGCGGCGGATCGCGGGCATCCTGAACGACGCGGGCAACGTCCTCGGCATGATGCCCCATCCCGAGCGCGCGATCGAACCGGCGCATGGCCGCACCGATGGGCGGCGGCTGTTTGAAGGGCTGCTGGAGCTCGTTGCGTAATATCGAATTGCCAGTTACGTTGCAACGGTTGCAACAAGGAGGCGGGCATGGGTGTGATCTCGATCCGCGAGTTCAACGCGAATGTGTCAAAGGCACTGGCGCGCGTCGCGGCAGGCGAGTCGCTCGATATTTCGAATAAGGGCAAGGTATTCGCGGAAATCCGTCCGAAACAGCCGGGCAGGCGGGACGACCCCGCCTTTCGCGCGAGTCTCGCGCGGTTGGAGAAATTGCTCGATCAGAATGTGCCGGGCCTGACTGGTCCCGCCAGCTACGATGAACGCACCGGGCGTTGATCGCGATCGACACCAACATCCTGATTTATGCCTTGGGAACGGATGAAAAGACGCCCTTCGCACGGTCGCTCATCCTCCGCGCGGCGCTGATCGAATGCGTCATTCCTCTACAGGTTCATGCCGAATTCGCCAATGTCTGCCGTCGAAAGACCGCGCTTTCCGCCGAGGATGTGCGCGTGAGACTGAAGGAATTTGGTGAGATCTTCGTCGCCGCTCCAACTCGTCCGGAGCATATCGATTCCGCAGTCGATCTGTCCTTTGGACACCGCCTCGCCTATTTCGATGCGTTGATCTGCGTTGTTGTACGCAGCGCCGGGGCGATGGTCCTGTTTTCGGAAGATATGCAGGATGGCTTCCGCTGGAATGGTCTGCAAATCGTCGATCCATTCAATCTCGCCAACAAAGAGCGGGTCGATCGCTTTCTTGAAGGCAGCTGATCCGGACTCACACCCGCGCCCGAAACGGCGTGAAATCGGTGCCGCGATCGTAAACATCGACACCCTCCCGTTTCTTCAAAAAGCCGACCACCGCATAGGTCAGCGGGGTCAGCAGCACTTCCCAAGCGACCTTCAGCGCCCATTGGACGAAGATCAGTTTGATCACGAGCGCATGCGTGAACCCCGCCGCGCCCCAGAAGGCGAGCGGGTAGAAGATCAGGCTGTCGACCCCCTCGCCCGCGATCGTCGAACCGATCGTGCGCGTCCAGAGATGTTTGCCCTCGGTCATCAGCTTCATCTTGGCGAGGACGAAGGAATTGACGAACTCGCCCGCCCAGAAGGCGCAGACGCTGGCGAAAACGATCCGCGGCACCTGGCCGAAGATCGTCCGATACGCTGCCTGGTTGGTCCAGTCGGGGGCGGGCGGGAGCGCAACGACGACCCATGACATCAACGCCATGAACAGGACGGCGGCGGTCCCGGCCCAGATCACGCGGCGCGCGCGGGCGTAGCCGTAGACCTCGGTCAGAACGTCGCCGATGACGTAGGATACGGGGAAGAACAGGATGCCCGCACCGAACGGCTGATAGCCGAAGCCCGGGACCCAGATTTGCGCGACCTTGCCCGCGCCGAGCACGTTCGACAGCAGGATGATCGCGACGAAGGCCGCCATGACGAAATCGTAATAGCGGAATTGCGCCGTCTTCACCTCGCTTGCCGCGACACCGCGCATATCGACCCCCACGCCTTCGTGACCATCTATGCGGGCGGTTTCCCCGCAGCGCAATCCGCGCTACGCGCAGCCTTGGGCGCCCGTAGTTCAACTGGATAGAGCACGAGCCTTCTAAGCTTGGAGTTGCAGGTTCGAGTCCTGCCGGGCGCGCCAACCTTTGCCGGTGATCGTCAGGTTGCGCGCACCAGCGTGACCTGCGCGACATCGATACCGCCGCCGCGAAAGCCGCCCTCACAATACATCAGATAATAGCGCCACAGCCGTACGAAGGCCGCATCGAACTGCGCAGGCAACCGCCCCTGGCGCGCCGCTGCATCGAAGCGCGCGCGCCAGCGCGCCAGCGTTTCGGCATAATGCAGGCCAAAACCCTTGCGATCATTCCATTCGAGCCCAGCCGCCTCGGCGAGCGCGCGGAACCGGCTCTCGGAGATCAGCATGCCTCCCGGAAACACGTAGCGCTGGATGAAATCGACGTTGCGCGCATAGGCGTCGTAGACGTCATCGGCGATCGCGATGAACTGGATCGCGGCGCGGCCGCCGGGTTTCAGGACACGCGCGATCGTGGCGAGATAGGCGGGCCAGTAACGCTCGCCGACCGCCTCGACCATCTCGATGCTGGCGACCGCGTCATAGTTGCCCGAGACCACGCGATAGTCGGTCAGCGCGATGGTGACGCCGGGCAACGCGCGCGCATCGACATAGGCCTTTTGCTCAGCGGAAAGCGTGATGCCGTGGACGGCGACGCCGGCGCGCGCGGCGGTATCTGCGAACGAACCCCAGCCGCAGCCGATCTCGAGGATCGTATCGCCGGTGCCAACCCCGGTTCGTGCGAGGATCGCGTCGAGCTTGCGTTGCTGCGCCCGTTCGAGCGGCTCGGAGGGATCGATCGGCCCGGCGAACATCGCGCTCGAATAGGTCATGCCCGGGTCGAGCCAGGCGGCGTATAAATCGTTGCCGAGATCGTAATGCTCGGCGATATTGCGCCGCGCGCCGCCGGGATCGTTGCGCCGAAGCTTGTGCCACGCGCGTATGGCAAGGCGGGTCGGTCCACCCGCCCGCGCGACGGTGCCGAGCGCGCGGCGGTTCCGCATGAACAGGTCGAAGAGCGGCACCGGATCGGGGCTGGTCCAGTCGCCCGCCGCCCACCCCTCGTACCAGCCGACCGATCCCGCCGAGACTAGCCGCCACAGCGCGCGCCAGCGGACCACGCCGACGATCGCGACCGGACCATCGCGGCGACCACCGAGCAGGCGCCGCGAACCGTCGGGCAGCGTCGCCTCGATCGCGCCCTCCTCCAACCCCGCATCGACGCGGTCGAGGATGCGGTGGAAGATCGGCGCCACCGCGCGCGCGATCCTGCCTCCCTCCCCCCGCCTTTCTATATCCGCGCCCCGGTTCATTGCGCGCGCTCATGCACTGCAAGCGCGGTCGCGAAAAGGGGTCAGCGCGCCTTCGCGCCTGCGGCGAGCGCGCGCTCGCGCGCTTCCCTGTGGCCAATGACTTTCGACGGATAGCCGTCGGGACGGCACCCCGCCGCCTCGGGATCGTGGATCGCCGCATCGGGAACTTCCGTCAGTTCGGGCACCCATTCGCGGATGTACGCGGCAGCGTGGAATTTCTCCGACTGGACCAGCGGCGCCATGATCCGCCCGAACATGTTCGAATCGACGCCGGTACCCGCGACCCATTGCCAGTTGACGCTGTTGTTGCCGTAATCCGCATCGACCAGCGTATCCCAGAACCACGCCTCGCCTTCGCGCCAGTCGATCAGCAGGTGCTTGATGAGGAAACTCGCAGCGATCATCCGGACGCGGTTGTGCATCCAGCCGGTCGCCCAGAGCTGGCGCATCCCGGCATCGACGATCGGATAGCCGGTGCGGCCCTTCTGCCACGCCTCGAGGTCCTTCGCGCTGCGCCGCCATTGGAACTTGTCGAATTTCGGGCGGCCGTTCTCCTCGGCGTATTTGGGAAGCGCGACGATGACCCCGGCGGTGAAATCGCGCCAGGCGAGTTCGCGGCGGAAGCTCTGCATCCCCTGCCCGCGTCCCTTTAGCGCGTGCCAAATGTGGCGCACGCTGACCTCGCCGAAATGGAGGTGCGGCGACAGGCGCGAGGTGCCCTCGACCGACGGCAGATTGCGGTCGTGCTCGTAGGCGTCGACGACATCCGCGAAGTCGGTGACGGCCTTGTGCGCGGCGTCTTCGCCCGGTTTCCAGACGTCGAAACCCTTTGACCAATCGGGCTTGGTCGGGAGCAGTTTCCAGTCGGCGAGCGTGTCGGTGTTCGGCCATTTCGCGGGTGCCTCGATCTTGCGTGGGACCGGCAGCGGCTCGTCGGGCGGCATTCGCGCCGACAGCGCCTTCCAGAACGACGAGAAGATCTTGAACTGTGTTCCCGCGCCAGTGGTGATACTTTCGACCGGCGCGAGATAATTGCCGTCATGGAGGCACAGCGCATCTCCGAGCGCCTCCTCCGCGTCGCGCCACCAAGGCTCGTAATGGCGGACGGCGTGGATGCGGGTCGCGCCGGTCTCCTTCATCAGCGCTTTCAGAACGGTTGCCGCCTTGCCCCGGCGCAAGATCAGGCGGCTGCCCCTGTCGCGGAGCGCCCTAGCGAACGATTCGAGCGTATGATGCAGCCACCATCGTTGCGCCGCGCCGATCCGCCATTTGCCGGGGCCGTCGTCGTCGAGAATGTAGATCGGCATCACCGAAGCCTCGTGCGCGGCGGCGATTAAGGCGGGTTGATCGTGGAGTCGAAGGTCCTGGCGGAGCCAGAGGAGGACGGGTTTTGTCATCGCGATTCTACCCCGTCATACCGGACTTGTTCCGCATCCACCGTGCCAGTTCGACTAGCTGCGGGACGAGAAGAGGCATTCGTACGGTTGACTCGTTAGTCCGCTTCGGCTTCCTTAGATGAAACGTCTCTGGGAATCCAATGCAGGTCATCGTCCACGCCGGAATGCAGAAGACAGGCTCGTCAGCATTGCAAGAGTATATTTATAGTAATCGGGACGCATTGCGTGAACTTGGAGTGATTTACCCAGATCTTGGCCATCGCAGTCACTGGGCCTTTGCGGCCGACGAACAAGGGCACGATCATGTGCGGAAAGACGACGATGTCGCGAAGCGGCAGAACGGGGAAGCTGGTCATGGATACTCCGTGCCGCACGAAGGAGGCGGCGATCGACCCTAGCGCGTTCTTCCTATATGGGACGCTGATCCGCCGCATCAATCGTAGCAGAAGAATGGAAAGATGACGCGACGGACTCGTTTCGGTTGCTCGCAAACGCCTTGGCCGAGCGGTAGCCATCGACCCAATCAGCGACGCGCATAGCTTTACCGCGTTTGGTTCGTGCGACCGATCGACAGAATTTAGCAAACTCTTCTGTATATCTTGAATCGTATAAAGATTGCAGCCATTCTATTACCTCTTCTATAGAAACGTTTTCTTGATTCCGTGTATCATAATCGATAGAAAGACTTGACTTGACATCTTCGCCATGGCTCATTAGCCTCACGAGACTATTCCAGCCATCTTGGTTGTTTAAGGCGATGTTGCGTTTCCATTCTTCTCCAAGTACCAGGCTTCGTTTCGGCTGGTCTTCGTCAAACTTGAGCAGAAGGCGGCGCACAACATTAAAGTCGTCATCCCCATCATTCAAAGCTATTGCCTTGTACCTTTGTAGAATGGCGCATGCGGGTGCCGACAGCGAGCTGTTAGTGGATATCTCCGTTTCAGGAACGGGGAGTTCGTGACCGATAACACTCGCAAAATAGGTGCGGAAATCGGCGATTATATCCCCGTTCACGAGCGTTTCCTTGGAATGTGCTCGGATCGTCACCCTGTCGCCGAAGGCGGCTTGCAGCATCAGGCCACGATCGAAATGCGTACTCACCCACGAACTCGGACTCGTGAGCGCTCGGTTTCTGCTCTTAACCCTCTGTTGCAATCCCGACGGGAAATGGCTGACGGGATTGCGCGCGTACGCGATGACGTCGATCGACGGCGACGGCATCGAATGTTCCAAGAACGCGCGAAGGTTAGTCATGTGCGGTTCCAGGCTGAAACTCTCATGCGATATTAAGAGCACCTCGTCGTCGCGCATCTCTGCGATCGCTGCGCCGACGATATCGAGAGCGTTCGCCCTCACCTGATCGACGTTTTGGTCGTCAACACGACGCTTGAGATAGCGGTTTTCCGCTGGGTCCGTCAGCGCCGCCGCCAGCATCCAGTGGCTACGATGGTCCAGGTCCGGATAGACGACCTTGATTTTGCGAAGGCCAGAACGATTGCTGGCGAGGTACTCCTGCAGCGCGGACGAGCCGGTCTTCTGCATCCCGGCATGAATGATCACTCGCATTACGAACTCCGGCCTGTATGCTCGGTGGGGTGAGCGGCGTACGCACGCTCGCTTCGCAGCCCGCGCGCGACTGTACAGCGCCTGTTGCGCTTGTCTAATGCTTAGCTGTCACATTCTGGAGCCGATATGCGCCTTCCTCGATTATTTGCGGCCTTTCTCGGCCTATTGCTTGCGACGGCGTGCGAAGGCGCACCGAAGCGACCCGAGATATTTTTTTTGGCGACGCAGAAGCTTCGCGATACTGCCGATCTCCCCGCCGCCGCCACGCTGCGCTCTACCGCGATAGACGGCGTATTCATCCGCATCGCATGGAGTAGTCTGCAACCGACCCGCGACAGCTTCGATTGGAGACTCCTTGACGCGGTCGCTAAGCAGGCGGTCTCTTCCGGGAAAGTGCTTTCAATCGGCGTGATCGCAGGAGAAGAAAGTCCGTCCTGGTTGGCCGACGCCGGCGTTCCAACCCTCGAAATGACGATCGCTCGCAGGCGTTGCAGAACGATCTCCGTCGCGGTTCCCTGGAGCCCGGCATACATTTCTCGATATCTCGGCATGATGGCCGAAGTTAAGAAGCATTTGGTCGAGATCGGCGCGTTCGATTCGGTTCGAAACGTCAAACTCACTGCAATCGCGCAGCACACGCTGGAGCTCCGCCTGCCGCGCAACAATCGATGCTCATCGACGGTAGACGCGAAGTGGGCGTCGCTGGGATATCGACCGAGCCGAGTGGTGAATGCGTGGAGTCAGGTCGCCGATCAGGTTGCGGCCTTTTTCCCGCACAGCTTGATCGTACAGCCTATTTTGCAGGCGCAAGGCTTCCCGGCAATAGACGAAAACGGAAATGCGATCGACCACAAGGAAGTTCGTACGGGCGATCAGATCATCTCACGTTGCATCGCCAAGTTCAAGGCCCGCTGCGGCGTACAATGGAATGCGCTAAAGCTTACCGGCCGAATGGCGGAGCGCGTTATCGATGCGCATCGTGATGGCGCAACCATCGGCTGGCAGACCAATCTCTACGAAGGTCCCCGCGTCGGCGTAGGCTGTCAGGTTGATCGTCGCGCGCCCACGCTGAACTGCACCGAAAGTGACTATGCGAAGCTCTTGCGTCGAGGGATTGAACTCGGCGGAAGCTTTATCGAAGTTTGGGAGCCAGATGTTCAACGTTTCCCCGGCGCTTTTGCGGCAGCGCGCCGGGGCGGCTGATCGCGCATCGCCCAAGGGATGTCCCCGCGCACCGGCTATGATGCTTGAAATGCCGGTCGCGGCGCACGCTGGCGCTCGGGCACCTGCGCCCGTGGCTTGTTCGGACCGGCGCGATCCGAAAGCTTATGCCGCGTCGCCCGTCTTCTGCTTTTCGGCATAGACGCGGACCGGGTCCTTGCGGCCTTCGATCACGTCCTTGTCGATCATCACCTCGTCGACGCCGTCCATTCCCGGCAGCTCGAACATCGTGTCGAGCAAGATGCCTTCGAGGATCGAGCGCAGCCCGCGCGCGCCGGTCTTGCGGTCGATCGCCTTGCGCGCAACCTGGACGAGCGCGTCGTCGGTGAAGCCGAGCCTCACGTCCTCCATCTCGAACAATTTCTGATATTGTTTCACCAGCGCGTTCTTGGGCTGCGACAGGATCTTCACCAGCGCGTCAATATCGAGATCTTCCAGCGTCGCGATCACCGGCAGGCGGCCGACGAATTCGGGAATGAGGCCGAACTTGAGCAAATCCTCGGGCTCGGTCGAGCGCAGCAATTCGCCGGTACGGCGGTCGTCGGGACCCGCGACGAATGCGCCGAAGCCGATCGACTTGCCTTGCAGGCGATCGCCGATGATCTTTTCGAGACCCGAAAACGCGCCGCCGCAGATGAAAAGGATGTTGGTCGTGTCGACCTGGAGGAATTCCTGCTGCGGATGCTTGCGCCCACCCTGCGGCGGAACGCTGGCGGTCGTGCCTTCCATCAGCTTGAGCAGCGCCTGCTGGACGCCCTCACCCGATACGTCGCGGGTGATCGAGGGATTCTCCGCCTTGCGGCTGATCTTGTCGATCTCGTCGATATAGACGATCCCGCGCTGCGCTCGTTCGACGTTGTAATCCGACGCCTGGAGCAGTTTCAGGATGATGTTCTCGACATCCTCGCCGACGTAACCCGCCTCGGTCAGCGTCGTCGCGTCGGCCATCGTGAACGGCACGTCGAGGATTCTGGCAAGGGTTTGGGCGAGCAACGTCTTGCCACAGCCGGTCGGCCCGACGAGCAGGATGTTCGACTTCGCGAGCTCCACATCGGCGCCCTTGGCGCCGTGGTTGAGCCGCTTGTAATGGTTGTGCACCGCGACCGACAGCACGCGCTTCGCCTGCTTCTGCCCGATGACATAATCGTCGAGGACGTCGCAGATTTCCTGCGGGGTCGGCACGCCGCCGTCCTTTTTCGACACGAGCGCCGATTTGGTCTCCTCGCGGATGATGTCGTTGCACAGCTCGACGCATTCGTCGCAGATGAACACCGTCGGGCCCGCGATGAGCTTGCGCACCTCATGCTGCGACTTGCCGCAGAACGAGCAATAAAGCGTACTCTTGCTGTCGCCGCCGCTGAGCTTCGTCATGTACGTCATCCTTGTCGCGCCCGATGGCGCGATATCTGGCTTGTCGCGCCTGCTGGCGCGCTATCTGGGCCGGGCATGGTAACCCGCGCCGTCACATTACGGCAATGCCCCAAAAATACTAATACCCCGTGCCCGCGCCTCAGGCCGCCTTGGCGACGTCGTCGGCCGGGGCCGGCCGCTTGTCGAACACCTCGTCGATGATCCCGAATTCCTGCGCTTCCGCGCTCGACATGAACTTGTCGCGGTCCATCGCCTTCTCGATATCCTCGAGCGACTTGCCGGTATATTTTGCGTACAGCACGTTGAGATCGTGGCGCATCCTGAGGATTTCGCGCGCCTGAATTTCGATATCCGCCGCCATGCCCTGCGCCCCGCCCGAGGGCTGGTGGACCATGATCCGGCTGTTGGTGAGCGCGACACGCATCCCCGGCTCGCCGCTCGCGAGCAGGAAACTCCCCATCGACGCCGCTTGACCGACGCAGACCGTGCCGACGCGCGGCCGGATATATTGCATCGTGTCGTGGATCGCCATTCCCGCCGTGACGACTCCACCCGGCGAGTTGATGTACATGAAGATGTCCTTCTTCGGATTCTCCGATTCGAGGAACAGCAACTGCGCGGTGATCACCGTTGCCATGTGATCCTCGACCCCGCCGGTCACGAAGATGATCCGCTCGCGCAGCAGCCGCGAATAGATGTCGAAGCTGCGCTCGCCGCGGTTCGATTGCTCGATGACGATCGGCACCAGGCCGGCGTGGCCGGGAACCATGGCGACACCGGCGTTGATGAGCGCGCCCGCGAAATCGCCGGTCTCGAACGGATTGTGCATTGGGAAACTCTCTTATGCCCCGGGAAGACGCCCTATGTCGCGCGCCGGTGCGGGGAGTTCAAGCCTCCGCGTTGCGCCCGGCGTCGCGAGACGACACAAGGATGCGATGGGGGCGAACACGATACCGGCGCGGCGGCGCGAAATCGGCGATGTCGCACTGATCCTGATGTTGGCGGCGGCGGTCCGGCTTTGGTGGATGCACGCCGCGAACGCGCTGACCCGCTTCGTCGACCTTGGCGAAGCAAGCCACGTCGCCCTATCGGTCGCGCGCGGCGACGGCATCGTCGACGCCTTCTTCTTAGGCCAAGGTCCGACCGCGCATCTGCTGCCGACGAGCGTCGCGATCGCGGGCGGGCTCTACCGCCTGTTCGGATACCCCTCGCCCGCCGCCAATGTCGTGGTCGCGCTCTGGGGTCTCGCGCAAAGCCTCGCCGCGCTCGCGTTGCTCTACCCCGTCGCGCGATTGATCGGCGTGCGGCCCCTTGTCGCTCGCGCGGGCTTGTTGGTCCTGGCGATCTCGCCCGCGTTCCTGTCACAGGAGGCCGCTGACTTCAGGGTGTGGGAGGGCGCGCTCGCCTTGTGCTTAGTACTCGCCAACCTGCTGTTGCTGTTCACGCTCGACCGTCGCGACGCGACCCCGACTCGGTTCCTCTTCCTGGCGGCGGCGCTGGCGTCCGCGACGTTCTTCGTCAGCCCGCCAGCGGGTGTCGCGATCGACGCATGTTGGGGCCTGTTCGCGCTACGACGATTGTCATGGGCGGGAGTCGCCGGCTTCGCATTGCTCGGCGCGGTGGCGCTGGCCCTCCTGATCGCGCCGTGGGCGATCCGCAACGAACGCACGTTCGGACAGCCGATCCTCCTGCGCAGCAACTTCGGCCTCGAACTCGCGCTCGCCAATCACGATGCAGCGGTGGATGGCGAGCCGCGCGATGCGACGTTCAACGCCCGCATCGACCAAATCCACCCCTTCAATAGCCCCGTCGCCGCCGATCGGGTCCGCCGAATCGGGGAGATCGCCTATTTCCAGGCGCTGCGCCGCGAAGCGGACGCCTGGATCGGGCGGCATCCCATTAGTTTCGCGCGACTGACGCTGCGCCACTATCGCCAATTCTACCTCCCCGACGAATGGCAACTTCGCGCGACGATCTGGCGCAACTGGACGCTGCCGCGCGCGATCGCGATCTGGCTCCCCACGCTGATCGGGCTTGCGGCGCTGGCGCTTGGTGTCGGACGACGGCGGTTTGGCTACATTTATCTCGCGACCTACATCGCGCTGGTCGGCCTGCCCTATGCGATCGTCCAGCCGGTGCCGCGCTATGGCTATCTGGTTTATGGTATCCTGACGATGCTCGCGGTCCGCCTGATCGCGGAGACCTGGAACGCCTACCGCCGCCCGCGAAAATCGATCGGGATCGCCAGATAGGCGAGCCGTCGCACCTCACGCCGGCCGCGTACGACGGTGTCGAGGATCAAGCCCGCGAACAGGCTGAGCGCGGCAAGGATCATCAACCCGGTGACGAGGATCGCGGTCGGGAACCGTGGCACCAGGCCGGTTTGCGCATAAGTCATGATCAAAGGGATCGCGAGGATCAGCGCGAGAAGCGCGAGTAGCCCGGCGATCCCGCCGAAGAACCACATCGGCCGCTCGATCCGATAGAGCGTGACGATCGTGTTCAGGATGCGCCAGCCGTCGCGATAGGTGCTGAGCTTCGATTCGGACCCTTCGGGCCGCGCGAAATACGGCGTCTCGATCTCGGCGGTCGGCATCTTCAGTTCGAGCGCATGGACGCTGATCTCGGTCTCGATCTCGAACCCGACCGAAAGCACCGGAAAACTCTTCACGAACCGCCGTGAGAATATCCGGTAACCCGATAGGATATCGGTGAAACTGCGCCCGAACAGTCGCGCCAGCATCCCCGTCAGCAGCGCATTCCCGAACCGGTGCCCGCGCCGGTACGCCGCCGCCGCCTCGCCGACACGGGCACCGACGACCATGTCGAGTTGCTCGTCGATCAGCCGCGCGACCAGCCCCGGCGCCGACGCCGCGTCATAAGTCGCGTCGCCATCCGCCATCACATAGATGTCGGCATCGACATCGGCGAACATCCGCCGCACCACCGCGCCCTTGCCCTGGATCCGCTCGGTCCGGACGATTGCCCCCGCCTCTCGCGCGACCGCGACGGTGCGATCGGTGGAATTATTGTCGAAGACGTAGATCGCGGCATCGGGCAATGCCGCGCGAAACCCCGCGATCGTCTGCCCGATCGCGGCATCCTCGTTGTAGCACGGGAGAAGGACGGCGATCGTTGGTTCGGTCAACTCTAACCCCCTTCGTCACCCCGGTGACCCGGGAGCATTACGTCACACAGGACGACATCCTTTCCCTCTCCCGCACTCGCGGGAGAGGGAGGGGCCCGCCGCCGTCAGGCGGTGGGAGGGTGAGGGTCTTCTTCTTTTTCTTGAGGGTAGAGAAAGAGGAAGACCCTCACCCAACCCTCTCCCGCGAAAGCGGGAGAGGGCTAGAAGGAAAGTCGATCGACTGTTCCGAGCCTAACGCGATACTCTTGCGGAAACGTGGATGCCGGAACAAGGCCCGGCATAACGATTGAACTCAGGCTTTCTTAGCTGCCGGCTTCTTCGCCTTGGCAGGAGCGGCTTCAGCCTCGGCCTTGGTAGCTTTCGGTGCCGCAGCCTTCTTCGCCGGAGCCGCCTTGGCCTCGGCAGTTGCCTTCTCGGCCTTCGCCACCGGCTTCTTGGCCGGCGCAGCCTTCGCCTCGACCGGAGCCTGCTCCACCTTCTTGACAGCCGGCTTCTTCGCGGCAGGCTTGGCTTCCTCCGCCGTAGGCTCTGCCTTCTTCTTCGCCGCCGCCTTCTTCGCCTTGGGCTTGTGATTGTCGTGATCGTGCGTGTGCGTGCCCGTCGCGAAGCCGTCCTCGCTCTCGATCGCGGCTTCGATCTCCTCGCGGGTCGCCTCGCGATCGGTCACTTCGGCCTTTTCGAACAGGAAATCGACGACCTTGTCCTCATAGAGCGGTGCGCGAAGCTGCGCCGCCGCCATCGGCTCCTGCTGGACGTATTGCATGAAGCGCTGGCGCTCTTCGGGGCCGTATTGCTGCGCCGCCTGCGCGACGAGCCTATTCATCTCCTGCTGCGTCACCTCGACGCCGTTCGCCTGGCCGATTTCCGAAAGGAGCAGCCCAAGCCGCACGCGGCGCTCGGCGATCGCGCGATAATCGTCGCGCTCGGCCTCCATCTCTTCCATCGCCGCCTTGGGGTCGTCCTCATGGCTCGCTTCATGCTCGAGCTGCTGCCAGATCTGGTCGAATTCGGCATCGACCATCGACGGCGGCACTTCGAAATCATGCCCAGCCGCGAGCTGGTCGAGCAGCTTGCGCTTCATGTAGGTCCGCGTCAGGCCGGCATGCTCCTGTTCGATCTGCCCCTTCAGCAGCCCGCGCAACTGCTCCAGGCTTTCCAGCCCGAGCGACTTCGCCAGCTCCTCGTCGATCGCGCTCTCGCCCGCGGTCTTCACCGACTTGACGACGAGATCGAACGTCGCGTCCTTGCCCGCGAGTTCCTTGGCCTGATACTCCTCGGGGAAGGTCACCTTGATCTGTTTCTCGTCGCCCGCCTTCACGCCGACGACCTGATCCTCGAACCCCGGAATCAGCCGCCCCGCGCCAATCTCGACCGCCATGTCGCTGCCGGTGCCGCCCTCGAAAGCGACGCCGTCCATCGTCTTGCCGACGAAATCGACCGTCACGAGATCGCCCGTCTTCGCCTTGTACGCCGGCTTGGCATCGTCCCATTTCTTCTGCTGGTCGGCGAATTTCTTCAGCTGCTCCTCGACCGCCGCGTCATCCGCCGGAACCGTCAGCCGCTCGAGCTTCAGCCCCTCGATCGCGGGCGCGGGCACCTGCGGCAGGACTTCGAGTGCGACCTTCAGCTCCGCGTCCTTACCATTCTCATAGCCCTCGGCGAGCTCAACCGACGGCTGTATCGCGGGACGCAATTGCTTCTCGGCGAGGAGCGTCTGAACGCCTTCCTGGATCGAGCTGCTCAGCGCATCCTGCATCAGCGCGGGGCCGTGCATCTTGCGGACGAGGTTCGCGGGCACCTTGCCGGGACGGAAGCCGGGCATCTTGATCTGCGGCGCGACGCGCCTGATCTCGGCGTCGACCTTCTTCTCGATGTCCTTGGCGGTGATGGTCAGCGTGTAGGCGCGCTTCAGCCCTTCGTTCAACGTCTCGACAGTCTGCATCCGGAAACCCTTGCAAAGATTGAATTCTGTGGCGCGGTGCCGCCCCGCCAAACGCGGGGACTGGTGCGGGCGAAGGGACTCGAACCCCCACATCTTGCGATGGCAGGACCTAAACCTGCTGCGTCTACCAGTTCCGCCACGCCCGCATGAGGCACCGCCGGTCGCGCGCCTCTATACCGCCGGACGCAAAGGGGCAAGCCGCGGCAACCGCGTGGGATATGGCGCGTTGGAGTCGGCGAAGGAGCACATCATGGCCACCAATCCGCCCGAAACCCCGACACCGATCCAGCCAGCGCAACCCGATGTTCCGCCCACCGAAATGCCGCCGCCCATCCCCAATACCGACGTGCCCGCTCCGGGCGCACCCCCGGGAAATCCGGTGCCCGCCAATCCGATCTGAGAGTCACCGTTCCGCGGATAACCGCCCCTCCGCAGCACTACATCCGGTCGCGTGCTCCGGCGTGGCGTCCGACGCGTCGCGGATAGCGCGTCTATAAAGCGACGCGAAATCGGCAGCGGCGCGCATCATTCCGGTTTCGACAAACGATACGCCGTTCCGATCTTGCTGGCGATCCGACAAGGAGACGCAAATACGACCTTTCAGGATCAGCGCCCGCGCCTTCTGATCGAAGACCCGCCACACGGTAACCAGCCTGCCCGTCGCCTTGATCCTCGCCTGCCCGCCCAGCCGCAACGCGCGCCACGGCACGCACACATCCGCATCCACCCGCAGAACCGATACCGTAATCCGGTACGGAGTCCTGACTTCATGATCGAAGTCGTCGTCGCTCGGGATTTTCGTATCGATGCCCGCGGCCGTCAGGGCCACCGCGAGATGGCGCTTCATCCGGTCCTCGCCGGGCGCGATGTCGCGCCAGTGCAATCGACCCGCCGGCGAACAGAGAAGCCCCGACCGCCGCGCGCCGACGACCGTGCCTTCCGTCGGTACGGTCGTGATCTGCGCCACGGTAAACTTGGGTGGCGCGTCAGAGGCGGCGACGAGCAGCGCCAAAATCAACACCAGACTCGATAGCCGCGCAAGCATCATTCCCGCAGCGTCGCTTCTGGCTACGCGGTGTCAATCCCTGCGGTCACGCCAGCGCCTTCTTGAGCAGCTCGTTCACCACCGCCGGATTGGCCTTACCCGCCATCGCCTTCATCGTCTGGCCGACGAAGAAGCCGAACAGCGCCTCCTTGCCGCCGCGATATTGCGCGAGCTGGTTGGGGTTCGCCGCCATGACGTCGGCGATCACCTTTTCGATCGCGCCGGTGTCGCTGGTCTGCTTCAGCCCGCGATCCTCGACGATCTTGCCTGGCGTGTCCCCGGTTTCGAGCATCACCTCGAACACCTGCTTGGCGAGGCTCCCCGAAAGCGTTCCGTCCGCGACCAGCGCGAGCAGCTCCGCCGCCTGCCCCGGCGTTACCGGCGACTCCGCGATGTCCTTGCCGAGCCGATTGAGCGCGCCGAACAATTCGCTCGTCACCCAATTCGCCGCCGCCGCGGGCTTCGCGCCGGTTTCGAGCAACGCATCGAACCAGCGCGCGCTCTCCACTTCCGCGGTCAAGACATCGGCCTGATACGCGGTGATCCCCAACGCCTCGTACCGCGCCCGCTTCGCATCGGGCAGTTCGGGCAGGCTCGCGCGGCATTCGTCGAGAAACGCCTCGTCGAGCTCGAGCGGCAACAGATCGGGATCTGGGAAATATCGGTAATCGTGCGCGTCTTCCTTCGACCGCATCGACCGCGTCACGCCCTCGTCGGGATCGAACAGCCGCGTTTCCTGGACGATCCGTCCGCCGTCTTCGAGCACCGCGACCTGGCGCTTCGCCTCGAACTCGATCGTCGCCATGACGAAGCGAACCGAATTGACGTTCTTGGTCTCGGTGCGCGTGCCAAATTCGTCCCCCGGCCTGCGCACGCTGACGTTGACGTCGGCGCGCATCGAGCCTTCTTCCATGTTGCCGTCGCACGATCCGACATAGCGCAGGATCGACCTGAGCTTTCGGACATAAGCCCCTGCTTCAGCGGGCGATCGCATGTCGGGCTTGCTAACGATCTCCATCAGCGCGACGCCACAGCGGTTGAGATCGACGTAGGACCGCGTCGGGTGCTGATCGTGCATCAGCTTGCCCGCATCCTGCTCGACATGGATGCGCTCGACGCCGATCGTCTTGGTCGCCTCGCCATCTTCGATATCGATCGAACCTTCGCCGACAAGCGGGTGATAAAGCTGCGAAATCTGATAGCCCTGCGGCAGATCGGCGTAGAAATAATTCTTCCGGTCGAACCGCGACCAAGGATTGATCTGCGCATCGATCGCCATGCCGGTGCGGACGGCCTGGCGGATGCACTCGCGATTGGGCACCGGCAGCATCCCCGGCATCGCAGCATCGACGAGGCTCACCTGCGTGTTCGGCTCCGCCCCAAACGCGGTCGCCGCGCCCGAAAACAATTTGGCGTTCGAGGTCACCTGCGCATGGACTTCGAGGCCGATCACGACCTCCCATTCGCCGGTCGCGCCGTGAATACGATAATCGGTCATTTCTCTTCGCTTTCGGCGTCGTCCTGCGTTTGGCCATATTTCGGCCGCCAAAGATCGACGCACATTTTCCTCAGATCAGTCAAAAGTGCGAATACAGGATGACCCGCATTCGATCGATCGGCGTCTAAGCGATCGCTCACCACCAGGCCTCGGGTCGCGCGACGAATCCAGCGCGTTCCTCGATCGCAAGGCTCGCATTGAGCACGCTTTGCTCATCGAGCGCCTTGCCGATGATGTGCAGACCGAGCGGCAAGCCTTGCTTGTCGAGCCCACCCGGCACCGACATCGCGGGCAGCCCGGCGAGCGACGACGGCACGGTGAAAACGTCGTTCAGATACATCGCGAGCGGATCGTCCACCTTCTCGCCGAGTCCGAACGCCGCCGACGGTGCGGTCGGGGTCAGCAGCACATCGCACTTCGCCCAGACATCGTCGAAATCGCGCGCAATAAGCGCACGCACTTTCGAAGCTTGCGTGAAATACGCGTCGTAAAATCCTGCGGACAAAACATAAGTGCCGATAAGGATGCGTCGCTTCACCTCGTCGCCGAAGCCCTCGGCGCGGGTCGCGGCGTACATATCCTGCAGCCCCGCCCCTTCGGGCAAATCGCGCAAGCCGTAACGCACACCGTCATACCGCGCGAGGTTCGACGACGCCTCTGCGGGGGCGATAATGTAATAAGCGGGCAGCGCAAATCTGGTGTGCGGCAGCGAAACCTCGACGATTTCGGCCCCTGCGTCTTTCGCCCACTCGATACCCTGCTGCCACAGCGCGTCGATTTCCTCGGGCATGTTGTCGACGCGATACTCTTTTGGGATGCCGACGCGTTTGCCCGCGAGGCTGGCGTTCAACCCCGCCTCCCATTTCGGCACGTCGAGCTTGAGCGAGGTCGCGTCCTTCGCGTCGAACCCCGCCATCGCTTCGAGCATGATCGCGCAGTCGCGGACATCGCGCGCCATCGGCCCCGCCTGATCGAGCGACGAGGCAAACGCGATCGTCCCCCAGCGCGAGCAACGGCCATAGGTCGGCTTAATCCCGCTGATCCCGACGAAGGCGGCGGGCTGACGGATCGAGCCGCCGGTATCGGTCCCCGTCGCGCCCGGACAAATCCGCCCCGCCACCACCGCCGCGCTGCCCCCCGAGGAGCCGCCCGGTGCGAGCGCCGCATTGCCGCCGTCGTTGCGCTTCCACGGCGAGATCACATTGCCGAACGCGCTCGTCTCGTTCGACGAGCCCATCGCGAACTGATCCATGTTGAGCTTGCCGAGCATCCCCGCGCCCGCGTCCCACAGATTCTGCGAGACGGTCGATTCGTACTCGGGCGTGAAGCCGTCGAGGATATGGCTCCCCGCGGTCGTCGCCACACCCTTGGTGCAGAACAAATCCTTCATCCCGATCGGCACGCCGGCGAGCGGTTTCAGCACCTCGCCCGCCGCACGCGCATCGTCGGCGGCCTTGGCGGCGGCGATCACATGGTCGGGGGTCTCGACGAGAAAGGCGTTGAGCGGCTTGGCCTTGCTCACCGCGACGACGAACGCATCCGCCACCTCGCGCGCCGAAAACCGGCCCTCGCGCACGCCGTCACGGATTTCGCGGATGCCGAGATCGGTGAGGTCAGCCACAAACCACCCCCGTCATCCCCGCGAAGGGGCGCCCCACAAAGTAATACTTTGTGGGGACCCCGAAAGCGGGGACCCAGCTCCAATCGGTTCCACCCGGCACGACAGCCGGGTGATGGGTTCCCGCTTTCGCGGGAATGACGTTTGAAAAGCTCATTCGATCACCTTGGGCACGGTGAAAAACCCATGCTCGGCCTCGGGCGCGTTCGCCAGCACCGCGTCACGGATGCCGCCCCCGGTCAGCGGATCGGCATCGACGACATCGTCGCGCAGGCGCAAATGATTTGGGATCACCGCGGTCATCGGCTCAACGCCCGATGTATCGACCTCGCCCAATTGCTCGATCCAGCCGAGGATATTGCCGAGTTCTGGCACCAGCCGCGCCGCCTCGTCGTCGGTAATGGCGATGCGGGCGAGCCCGGCGATGCGCCGCACGGTTGCTGTGTCTACGGACATGGCGGCGCCGCTACCACCGCGATGCTGCGCCGCGCAATGCCCGCGGTTGCGCGGGCGCGGCACTTGCGGCACTTGCCGCCCGCGAAGGGAGGCCCGCTTGGCCCGCAAGTTCCTCTACGTCATCGCGATCCTCGTTGCGCTCGTCATCGCCGGCGCGTTTGCTTACCGGCTATGGGGCACGCAATTGATCAAGTTCGCGATGGTCCCGACCGAAGCGTTCCACGCCCAGCCGCCGGTCGCGCCGAACGTCTACGATCGCGCCGGGATGTGGGTCTCGCGTCCGGACATCGCGCGAAATCCCGCGCGCTGGACCCCCGCCGGTTACGCGCCACGCCAAACGCACGGCGGCGCGGCGGTGTTCTTCATCCACCCGACCTCTTACGTCACGCCGCGCGATCACTGGAACGCCTCGCTCGACGATGCCGACACCAACGCGCGCGCGGAACTGTTCGTCCGCGGCCAGGCCAGCGCCTTCAACGCGGTCGGCGAAATCTGGGCGCCGCGCTACCGCCAGGCCGCGTTCGGCGCGTTCCTGACCAACGCTGCCGATTCGCAGCGCGCGCTCGATCTCGCCTACGGCGACGTCCGCGTCGCGTTCGACGCATTCCTGCGGGACATCGCCCGCGATCGCCCGATCATCCTCGCGGGCCACAGCCAAGGCGCGCTTCACCTCACGCGCCTGCTCCGCGAGCGAGTCGCGGGCACCCCGCTCGCGCGACGGATCGTCGCGGCGTACGTCGTCGGCTGGCCGGTCTCCGAGGCGACCGATCTCGCCGCGCTCGGCATGCCGCAATGCATCGGGTCCGCGCAAAGCGGCTGCCTGCTTTCCTGGGAGAGCTTCGCCGCCCCCGCCGATCCGTCGCTGATCCTCGACGCCTACGACCAGACGACCGGCTTCGACGGCCAGCCCCGCCGCGGGACCCAACTCGTCTGCACCAACCCGATCACCGGCACCGCCGACGCCGCCGCCCCCGCGACCGCCAACCTCGGCACGCTGTTTCCCGCCGCCGACCTCGGCAGCGCGACGATCGAAGGGGGCAAGGTTCCCGCCGCGTGCGAGGGTCGCGGCTTCCTGATGATCGGCGAGCCCCCCGACGTCGGCAATTACACGCTCCCCGGCAACAACTACCACGTCTACGACTACAGCCTGTTCTGGGCGAACGTCCGCACCGATGTCGCCCGGCGGTTCGCGACGTTCCTGGCGAAGTGATCGCGACGCTCGCCAGCGAGTTTCGCGAGGCGCTCCCAACGGGCGGGCGGCTCCTCGGGCTGGATGTCGGCAGCAAGACGATCGGCACCGCGCTTTGCGACGCGGGCTGGGCCTTCGCTAGCCCCGCGACGCTGATCCGCCGCACCAAATTCCAGAAGGACAAGGTCGCGCTCGCCGAGCTTATCGCGGCGCAGGCGGTGCGCGGCCTGGTGATCGGCCTTCCCCTCAACCTCGACGGTAGCGAAAGCCCGCGCAGCCAATCGACTCGCGCCTTCGCGCGCAACCTCGCCGACCTGACGCTGCCGATCCTCCTGTGGGACGAACGCTGGTCGACCGTCGCGGTCGAGCGCATCCTGATCGAACAGGATGTCAGCCGCGCCAAGCGCGCCGAGCGGATCGACAATCTTGCCGCCGCACACATCCTGCAAGCCGCGATCGACGCTTTGGCGCATCCCGGAAGCGGGCTATAGACCGACCCGCCGAATTTAACGATTCGTTAACCACGGCCGCGCACCTTTTGGTAACAGTCCGACGCGCCCTGCGGTCGGGCCGGCACCGGGGAGATTTCGTGATGAAACGCGGCGTGATCGCGATAGCTCTGCTCTGCGCGTTCCAGGCGGGCTGCGCGACGGTTCGCACGCCGACGCCAAGCCCGAGCGTGGTCGTCGAGGCCGCGCCCGCCGACCGACCCTGGGAACGCACCGCGACGCCGGCGGATCGCCAACGTATCGACACGCTCATCGCTTCGCTCGCCCGTGCCCGCGCCGCGGTTCCGAAACGCCGGTCGCGCGCGATGGCGGCCGAAGGCGCGCTGCTCGATCCGGCCGCGGCGCAGACCATGCCGCAAACCCCGCCCGGCCCTTATTATTGCCGGCTGATCCGCTTCGGCGGTCGCGCCGGATTCGCGACGTTCAAACCTGACATATGCTACGTCGAGAGCGCTCCCGATGCGCTCGCCTTCACCAAACAGACGGGGTCGAACCTGCCCGAAGGGTATCTCTACGACGACGGCGACCGCCGGCAGGTCTTCCTCGGCACCTTCCGGACCGCCGGGGACAAGCCCGGCACCGGCTATGGCAACGATCCCGCGCGAGATATCGTCGGCATCGTCGAGCGCGTGTCGCCGTTCCGCTGGCGCCTGATCCTGTCGCGCGCGGGACCGGGGGCCGCGCTCGACCTGTACGAACTGGTGCCATTGACGCCCCCGGTTCCCGGCGCGCCGCCTGGAGTGCCGGGTAGCTGAGCCTGCTACCGACTCACGCCGCGCGCCTCGCGATCAACGGATAGAGTTTGCTTTCCTCGCGCTGGATCCGCCGGCGCAGCGCCGCCATCATCGTCCGCGTCGCATTCGCGAAGCCGCGCCAATCCGCCGCCACGCGATCGAACGTCCATTCGCTATTGTACGCGCGGTAACTCGCGCCAAGGTCACCCATCTGCTCGCAGAAGCGTTCGGCGGTACGGCGCGCCACCGGATCGCGCGACGCGAGAAGCGCGGGGTAGAGCAGGTTGTCCTCCTGTGCGAGGTGAACCATCAGAACATGGTTCAGCCGCCACCGCAACGCCGACAAGCCATCGACACGGGGGCGGTCC
This sequence comes from Sphingomonadales bacterium, assembly GCA_038236185.1. GTDB lineage: Bacteria > Pseudomonadota > Alphaproteobacteria > Sphingomonadales > Sphingomonadaceae > Sphingomonas. The sequence goes on from JBBSTE010000001.1 coordinate 83,268, forward strand.
GCGCGGACCTGCGCGAGCAATCGGGCGGCGAGCGCTTCGAGTTCGGCGTGTTCGTTCGTCAGGACTTCATGGTTCACAGTGATGATCGCTCCCGCCGGTCCGGCATGGACCTTTTACGCCCCTCACTTGTCATAGGTTACTTATCAGAAGGTTAGGATGCGCGCGGGCCGATTGCCGCGCGATTGCCTTGCTCAGGCGCGCGCGGATCGCTAGCGCAGGCTTTTGATGCAAACCTCGGACCACCGCCCCGCCACGATGATCGAGGGCGGCGCCGTTTTTCCGCACCGTCACCTCCTCGGTATCGAGGGTCTCCAGCCGCACGAAATCGGTTTCCTGCTCGATGAAGCCGAAGGCTGGATCGCGCCCAACGCCGAACACGCAGCGCCGGACAATCGCCTCGCCGGGCTGACGCAGATCAATGCGTTTTTCGAAAATTCGACGCGGACGCTGCTGTCGTTCGAAATTGCGGGCAAGCGACTCGGTGCCGATGTCGTCAACATGCACGCCGCGCAATCGAGCGTGAAGAAGGGCGAAACGCTGATCGACACCGCGATGACGCTGAACGCGATGCGCGCCGACGTGATCGTCATCCGCCACATGGCGAGCGGAGCCGTCGCGCTGATCGCCGACAAGGTCGACTGCCCTGTCCTCAACGCCGGCGATGGCCGCCACGAACATCCGACGCAGGCGCTGCTCGACGCGCTGACGATCCGGCGGCGACGCGGCGCTATCGCGGGCCAGCGCCTCGTGATCTGCGGCGATATCCTCCACAGCCGCGTCGCGCGCTCGAACATCCTCGCGCTGACGTCGCTCGCCGCCGAAGTCCGCGTCTGCGCGCCCTCGACGCTGATGCCCCCCGCGATCGAGCGGTTGGGCGTCACGCCCTTCACCGATTTCGACGCCGCGCTCGACGGCGCCGACGTCGTGATGATGCTGCGCGTCCAGAACGAGCGGATGGCGGGCGCGTACATCCCGTCGGCGCGCGAATTCCACCTGCGCTACGGCCTGACGCTGGAACGTCTCGCGCGCGCCAAGCCCGACGCGTTGGTCATGCACCCCGGCCCGATGAACCGCGGCGTCGAGATCGACTCGGCGGTCGCCGATCACGCCACGCGGTCGGCGATCACCGAACAGGTCGCGACGGGCGTCGCGGTGCGGATGGCGTGCCTCGACGTGCTCACCCGCCGGCCGCGCGGCGTCGAAGGCTGGGCATGAGCCTCGCCGCACCTACCCGCTTCATCAACGCGGCCGTTCTCGGCGGCGGGAACGAGCTGTCGGCCCGCGACGGAGTGATCGTCGAAAACGCCCGCATCGACAACACGATCGACTGCCAGGGCAAGCTACTCGCCCCCGGCATCGTCGATCTCGGCGTCGCTGCGATAGACCGCGCCGCGTTCCGTTTCGGCGGCATCGTCCGTGTCGGGCTGATGCCCGATCAGGCGCCGGTGCTCGACGAACCCGGCATCGTCCAGCGATCCGCGCTGATCGGCAAGCCCGACCTATGGATCCACCCGATCGCCGCCGCGACGCGCGGTCTCGCTGGCGTCGAACTCGCCGAGATCGCGATCTGCAAGTCGGCGGGCGCGCGCGCGGTCGGCACCGGGCGCCGCTGGATCGCCGATGCAGGCGTGATGCGCCGGGTGCTCGCTTACGCGCGCGATCTCGACCTGACCGTGATCGCGCACGCCGAGGACGGCGGTCTCGCCGGCGACGCGGTCGCGACCGACGGCGAAACCGCGACGCGGCTCGGTCTGTCCTCCGCGCCGTCACTGGCCGAACCGCTGGCGATCGCGCGCGACATCCTGCTCGCCGAAGAAACCGGCGCGCGGCTGCACCTCCGCCAGGTGACGACCGCGACGGGCTTCGATCTCGTCCGCGCCGCCAGGCGTCGGGGGGTCGCGGTGACCTGCGGCATCACCCCCGCGCATCTGCTCCTGTCCGATAATGCGATGAGTGACTTCCGGACCTTCGCGCATGTGTCGCCGCCGCTGCGATCCGAAGACGACCGCAAGGCGTGCCTCGCCGCGCTCGGCGACGGCACGATCGACGTGCTATGCTCGGGCCACGATCCGCGCGGCGCGGAGGAAAAGCGCCTGCCCTTCGCCGACGCCGCTTCGGGCGCGGCGGGCGCGCAGACGCTGCTTGCGCTGGCGCTCGGGCTGGTGCGCGACGAGGTCGTCACATTGGAGCGCCTGTTCGAGTTGCTCGCGCGGAATCCCGCGAAAATCCTCGGCGTGGACACCGGCGCGCTGGTTCCGGGCCAGCCCGCCGACCTGATCCTGATCGACCGCGACGCCCCCTGGCAGATCGCGTCCGAAATGCTGCCCGGCCGCGCCGGCAACACGCCGTTCGACGGGCTGCCGGTGCAGGGCCGCGTGCTGCGTACGTTCAAAGGTGGTCGCGAACTCGCGTAGAGTTCAGCGCGAGGCGACCTCGGTGCGGTTCGGCTTCACCCATTGCGCGATCTGGTCACCCGCGCCGACGCGGACGAAGCAATTGCCCTTCGACGCGCGATAGGCCCGGCACATCGCCGCGGCGTCGGCGCGCCCGAAGCCGCCGACCGACAGACGGTAGAAGTCGCCATTCGACGCCTTGAACGCCATCCCATTGGGCGTGAACTCCTCGAACGCGGCATAGCGACGCGTCGCCCGCGCCCAGGCGTCGTGCGCGACGCCCGCGCTGTCGAACGCGCCGAGCTGGACGTACCAATTTCCCTTGCCGGGCTGGCGCGCAGGCGGCGCAACCGCGGCGACCTTGGACTTGAACGCGCCCTTGGCCCTGATCATCGCGACCGCGGTCCGACGCTCGGCGCGCGGCGGAAGCGCCTGGACGACTTCGTGCCGCGCGGCGAACACCACGTGCACTGCGGTGGGCGGAGGTACATCGGCGGCGACCATTGCGGCCGCTTCGAGCGGCGCGTCGGCAACCGCCGCGGTTTCGACGGGCGCTTCGGCGACAGCGGGTATCTCGACCGGCGTAGCTTCGGCAACCGCCACCGGAACCGCCGCGTTCAGCGCCAGCGTGACCGGCTGACCATCGTCCCTCGCCACGACCACGCCGAGCAGCGCGGCGACCTGATCCGACGGCGACGTCGGTTTGGCGAAGGTGATCCACTGGAGGATGCGCTTGTTCGCCTCTTCCGGCGCGACATCGACCGAGACGAGCGTCTTGGCGTCGCTCCACCGACCCGAGAGCGCGAGCGCGAGCGCGAGATTCTGCCGCGTCTTGGCGTCGGCGTCGGGCGAGCGCGCCGCCGTCATCAGGATCTGGACGCCACCCGCGGGGTCCCCCGCCAGCGCGATGGCGAGCCCGCGATCGCGCGCCGGGATGCCGTCGGCATGATCGTTGAGCGTCTGCCGCGCGGCGTCCCACTGGCCCTCAGCGATTTCGGCCAGCGCCAGGTTGAGCGCGGCGCGGTCGTCGCCCGGATTGAGCGTCAGGACATCGGCAAACGCCTGATGCGCCGACACGAACCGCCCCGCCTTGAGATAGCTTTGCCCTAGCAGCATGCGATACGTCGCATCCTGCGGCTTCAGCGCGACCGCGGCCTCCGCGAACGAAACCGCCTGCGCGCCGTCGCCCTTCGACAGCGCCTTCGACGCCTTGTCGAACGTCGCGTCGGCCTGCTTCTCGATCGCCGCGCCGTCGCGATCGCCCGCGAACGTCACCCCGCCCGCGGCGAAGCCGCCGAGCAGCAAGGCGGTCAACCCCACGCCGACCAAAGTGTGCGTCTTCATCATCAATCCCCCAACCGACCGGCCTTGCTCACGGGCAGCGAACGCACCAACGTCTCCACCTCGGGCAAGGATTCAAGAAAGGCGTCGAGCGCCTGCGTGACGAGCTGTTGCGCGGATGTGTTGCGCGTCGCCGAGGCGAGCCGCAGCCGCAGATGACGGTCGGCATCGAGGCGAAGCGTGAACGCCGCCTTGCTGCGCTTCGTAAGCGCGTTGCTCTCGCGCCCGATGCGCGCGGCGGTCGCGACCGAAACAGGACGCGGCGCCTCGATTTCCTCGACCAGCGCCTCGCGTTCGACGAGCACCGGCGGCAACTGCATTGGCTCGGCTTCGATCGCTTCGGCGATCTCCGCCTCGGGATCGCCCATGTCGTTCCAGCCGAGATCGTCGACCGCATGCGTCAGCGGCATCTGCCGCCGCATCGCCGGCCGCGCATGGCCTTTGCGCGCGAGCAGCCCCGACGACAGCGACGCCAGAGGTTTGGCGGGCGAAAACATCAGACGACCACCCGGCGACCGAAGCCGCCCGCGGACGGCCTGAGGCCGGCATGACCATTGGTGGCGCCGGGCACCGAAAACACGGTCCGGCGGAAATTCTTCTCGAGCCGGTCGGCCATATAGGTCCACAGCGCGACGACCTCCTGCGCCGAGCGGCTCCTGGCATCGACCTCCATCACCGTCCGGCCGTCGATCATCGACGCCGCGAAATCGGTGCGCTGGTGGATCGTAACCGGCGCGACAGTGCCGTGCTGCGACAGCGCGACCGCGGCCTCGCTGGTGATCCGCGCCTTGGGCGTCGCGGCGTTGACGACGAAGATCAGCGGCTTGCCCGCGCGCTCGCACAGATCGACCGTGGCGCCGACCGCGCGAAGGTCATGCGGCGAAGGCCGCGTCGGGATGACGATCAACTCGGCGACCTGGATGACGCTCGAAATCGCCATCGTGATCGCGGGCGGCGTATCGATCACCGCAAGCTTGAAGCCCTGCTGGCGCAGCACCTCGAGATCGGCGGCGAGCCGCGCGACCGTGGTCTGCGCGAACGCCGGATATTCCGCGGTCCGTTCGTTCCACCAATCCGCCAGCGATCCTTGCGGATCGATGTCGATCAGCACGACCGGTCCTGCCCCGGCGATCTGCGCCTGAACGGCGAGATGCCCGGAAAGCGTGGTCTTCCCCGACCCGCCTTTTTGCGATGCCATCGCGAGTACGCGCATGTGCCCCGTTCAACTCCCGCCCTAATCCAGCCCCCGAAATGCCATGCCGTCCGTCAAGGATCGGTTAACGCGGGCTTTGCTGGAGCAGCGAACTCGGGCATGATCGCCGTTGGATCGATGGCTGGGTGGGGTAAACCGTTATGAAGAGCTTGATCTTTGGCGCCGCCGCGCTGGTGACGATCGCAGCGCCGGCGCTGGCCGACGTGAAGGCAGGGGTCGACGCCTGGAGCAAGGGCGACTTCGCCAAGGCGGTCGCCGAATGGCGCGGCCCCGCCACGGCGGGCGACGCCGACGCGCAGTTCAACCTGGGGCAGGCGTACAAGCTCGGCCGCGGCGTGCCCGTCGATCTCGCGATGGCGGAAAGCTGGTATCGCAAGGCCGCGCTCCAGGGCCATGCGCAGGCCGAGGACAATTACGGGCTGGTCCTGTTTCAATCGGGCAAGAAAGCCGAAGCGCTGCCCTGGCTCGAAAAATCGGCCGCGCGCGATGAAAAGCGCGCCGAGCTGGTCCTCGGCACGATGCTGTTCAACGGCGACGGCGTGACCAAGGACTGGACCCGCGCCTATGCGCTGGTGACGCGCTCGTCGCAGCAGGGACTCGGGCAAGGCTCGCAGACATTGGCGCAGATGGACCAGTTCATTCCGCCCCAACAGCGCCAGCAGGGCATCGCGATGGCGTCACAGGTCGCCTCGCAGGCACGCGCCGGCGCGGTCGCGCCGCCGATTGGCGTCCGAACCGCAGATCTGCCGCCGTCGAAGATTGCGGCTGCGCCCTATCCAACACCCGCGCCTACGCGCGCCGCAACCCCGGCCCCCAGGCCCGCCCAGCCCGCACCGCGCGCGGTCGCAGCGGCACCGCAAGCCCCTCGCGCGACCGGAGGCGCGTGGCGCATCCAGCTCGGCGCCTTCCGCGACGAAGGCAACGCGCGGGCGCTATGGGCCAAGGTCGGCGCGCGCACCGGCGGCTCGCCCGCTTACCCCAAGGCGGGCGGCATCACCCGCCTCCAGGCGACCGGCTTCGCGAGCAAGGCGGCGGCGCAGGCGGCTTGCGGCAAGGCGGGCGTGAGCTGCGTGGTCGTGGCGCCTTAGATCGGCGAACGTCAGATTGTCGCGCCTTAAATCTGCACAGTCCTCTTTGCGAGCGTAGCGAAGCAATCCAGCCGCGCGACAATGGATTGCTTCGCTACGCTCGCAAAGACGATTCATATTCCACGCCTCTCGCTCTAAACTTGGCTCGTTCGCCCTGAGCCTGTCGAAGGGCTGTTTTTATTTGTACGGTCGAGAAGAAGAACAGGGCTTCGCCAAGCTCAGCCCGAACGGTGAAGAGTGTGACTTATATTTTGAGTTCGCGGCCTGGCCCGGATCGGTCAGACCACTCAGTCCTCATAATTCCCCAAACGCGAATGCTGCCGTTAGCGCCGAAGGACGAGCAGTTGATCAACCATCGGAGGGGCCGCGAGGACATCCTCGCGAGATATCGGAGTGATCCCGTGAGAATGCCCAATAATGGCTAGGCTAAAGCCACTTGATAAGATTTTGTCCAGGAATGCGCCGGGATCGGCGTACCGGACGGGCGTAAATTCCAATACCACCGTCAGTGGCCGGCCTCTGGAAAGGAAACCCGCCATTCCCCGCCATACCGCCTCCTCGGCGCCCTCGACATCGATCTTGATATAATCGGCGTCGGCGAGCGCGGGAGTGGCGTCGAACCGCTCGGTCGCGATACGCGTCCCCCCCCCCCCCGCGGACCCCATGACGATATGACCGTTCTTGGGCTGATTATCGGGAATGGCGAGGCGCATCTCGCCGGCCCGGTCGAACAGCGCCAGTTCATGGACCGTAGCGCGTTCCGCAAAACCGTTCATCTCAAGCGAGTGGCGCAGCCGCGCGGCGATCGCGGGGTTGGGTTCAAAGGCATGGACGCTACCGCTCGGCCCCACGATGTCGGCCATCAGCAGCGAAAAATAACCAAGGTTCGCGCCGATATCGACGGCCTTCATTCCCGGTTTGAGGAGGCGGACCGTCGCCTCGGTGTGCTCCATCTCCCAAAAGCCATCGCCGATAAGATGGACGCTGACACCCATGTCCTTGGTATCGACGAGCATCTTGTACCGTCCAAGAACGCGGCAAAGCGCGGTCGCGTCATCGAGATACGCGCTGAAGCACAGGCTGCGGATGATCGCCTCGTTGATGTCGCGCGGCCAGGCGAGCAAGTCGTCGAGATTAAAGGGCGTGGCCCTCACCGCCTAAAGGAAGCGTCGATCGATCGGCCGCGGCCCAAGCCGCCGCAGCACCGTCCGGAATGCGTTGCGAATCATCGCTCCTCCCTGCCCGTTTTGTTGCGACACACAAGACAGCTCGCGATTGAACCGTGAGGGATCATGGCTGGCGCTCGCCAGCCTGCCATTCCGAACGGGCGATACCCTGCGCCCAGAGCAACGCGGTCAAATCGCCATGATCGATCCGCGCCGCCGCCTCCGCCGCGACGATCGGCTTCGCATGATACGCCACGCCCAGCCCCGCCGCGCCGATCATCGCAAGGTCGTTGGCGCCGTCGCCGACCGCCAGCGTCGCCGCGTCGGCAAGGCCCAGCGCAGCGCGCGCCTCCAGCAGCGTCGCCAGCTTGGCCGAGGAATCGACGATCGGCTTCGCCACCGTCCCCGCCAGCGCGCCGCCCACAATCTCCAGCCGGTTGGCGATCACCCTGTCGAACCCGATCTCCGCCGCGACCGGCTCAGCGAAGGCGGTGAAGCCGCCCGACACAAGTACCGTCGTCGCACCCCGCGCGCGCATCGTCCGCACCAGCGTCTTCGCGCCCGGCATGATCCGCACCCGCTCCGCGCGGCACCGCTCGATCGCGCCGGCGTCGAGTCCCTTCAATAGCACCACCCTCGCATCGAGCGCCGCCGCGAAATCGAGTTCGCCGCGCATCGCCGCCTCGGTGATCGCCGCGATCTCGGGCTTGATCCCGGCGTAGTCGGCAAGCTCGTCGATGCATTCGACGGTGATCATCGTCGAATCCATATCCGCGACGAGCAACATCTTCTCGCGCCCCGCCATCGGCTGGACGACGATATCGACGCGATCGAACGCTCCCTCCAGCGCCTTGCGCGCCTCGCCCGGCGCTAGTCCGAAGTGGACATCGGCAGCATCGCCCTCGTCGAGCCACCCACGCGCCGTCGGCACGCACCCCGCCTCGGCGAGACGATCGTTCGCCTCGGCCAGAATGGTTGGCGTCAGCCGCCCTGCTGCTATCAGCGTCGCCGTGAACATCGTCGCCCCAAAGCCCCAAGAGCGCAAGCCCGGTGCCAAACCAACCCTTGCGCTCATCGCAGGGCCGACCGCGAGCGGCAAGTCCGCGCTGGCGATGGCGCTCGCGGAACGCGCGAACGGCGTGGTGATCAATGCCGACGCGAGCCAGGTCTATCGCGACCTGCGCGTGCTGACCGCGCGGCCCTCGGTCGAGGATGAGGCGCGGGTGCCGCATCGGTTGTTCGGGCATGTCGATGGCGCGGAGAACTACAACGCGGCGCGTTGGGCCGAGGAGGCGAAAGAGGCGATCAATGAGATAATGTGCTCCCGCGAAAGCGGGAGCCCTGGCTGCGCGAGGCTACCCATCCTCGTCGGCGGAACCGGACTCTATATCCGCACCCTCCTCGACGGCATTGCTCCCGTCCCCGAAATCGACGCGGGCGTCCGCGCGCAAGTCCGCGCGCTGCCCGTCACCGAAGCCCACGCCGCGCTGTCCCGCGAAGACCCCGCCGCCGCCGCCCGCCTCGCCGCGACCGACACCACCCGCGTCGCGCGCGCGCTCGAGGTCGTCCGCGCGACCGGCCGTCCCCTCGCCGACTGGCAGAACGATCGCCGCGGCGGGATCGGCGACCGCGTCACGCTCGCCCCGCTGATCCTGCTGCCCGACCGCGACGAGCTCTTCGCGCGCTGCGACGCCCGGCTCGAGACGATGTTCGAGGGCGGGGCGATCGAAGAAGTCGAAGCGCTTCTCGCCCGCGACGACCTCCCCACCGACGCCCCGATCCGCCGCGCGATCGGTGTCCCGGAAATCACCCGGATGCTCGCCGGACAGATCACCCGAACCACCGCACTCGACGCCGCCCGCCTGGCGACGCGCCAATATGCGAAACGCCAATACACTTGGTTCCGCAATCAGCCGCCCGCCCAATGGCCAAGGGTCACGCAATTAAATTACATGCAGGGATTATTAAACGACATTTTCTTATCTTCGGGTTGACGCGACCCTAGCGGCCCGCGTAGGCGCGCCCGTCCTTGGTGTTACCTTCGTTACTTTTGGAGATTTCGACGTGGCCGAGAAGAGCGGAGCCGATATCCTGATCGAGGCGCTGTGCGATCTCGGCGTGGAGATCGTGTTCGGCTATCCCGGCGGCGCGGTCCTGCCGATCTACGACGCGCTCTTCCGCTCCAAACGGATCAAGCACATCCTCGTTCGCCACGAACAGGCCGCGACGCACGCCGCGGAGGGCTATGCCCGCTCGACCGGCAAGCCCGGCGTCGTGCTCGTCACCAGCGGCCCCGGCGCGACCAATGCGGTGACCGGCATCACCGACGCGCTGATGGACTCGATCCCGATGGTCGTCATCACCGGGCAGGTCGCGACCAAGCTGATCGGCACCGATGCCTTCCAGGAGGCCGACACGGTCGGCATCACCCGCCACTGCACCAAGCACAATTACCTCGTGAAAGACCCGGCATTGCTCGGCGCGGTGATCCACGAAGCGTTCCACATCGCCACCAGCGGCCGCCCCGGCCCGGTCGTGGTGGACATTCCCAAAGACGTGCAGGTCGCCACTGCGCCCTACGCGAAGCCCGGCCCGATCCAGCACAAGACCTACCGCCCCGCGCTCAAGGCCGATCGCAGCGAGATCGAGCAGGTCGTCGACATGCTCGCCGCCGCCGAACGTCCGATCCTCTACACCGGCGGCGGCGTCATCAACTCCGGCCCCGGCGCGTCGCAATTGCTGCGCGAACTCGCCCGCATCACCGGCGCCCCAGTTACCTCGACCTTGATGGGTCTCGGCGCCTTCCCCGCCTCCTCGCCGCAATGGCTCGGGATGCTCGGGATGCACGGGACGTACGAGGCGAATTACGCGATGAACCAGGCCGATCTGGTTATCGCGCTCGGCGCGCGGTTCGACGATCGCGTCACCGGGCGCCTCGACGCGTTCAGCCCGAACAGCCGCAAGGTCCATGTCGATATCGACCGGTCGAGCATCAACAAGACCGTCCGGATCGATCTCGCGGTCGTCGCGGATGTCGGCCACGCGCTGGAGGACATGGTCCGCATCTGGAAATCGCGCCAGCATCCGAAACCCGACACGACCGAATGGTGGGCGCGGATCGCGGAATGGCGCGCGAAGAAATCGCTCGATTTCCCCGAGGACGGCAAGTCGATCATGCCGCAACGCGCGGTAAAGGCGCTGTGGGAGGCGACGCACGCCAAGTCCCCGATCATCACCACCGAAGTCGGCCAGCACCAGATGTGGGCCGCGCAGCATTTCGCCTTCGAGGCGCCCAACAAATGGCTGACCTCGGGCGGGCTCGGCACGATGGGCTACGGCCTGCCCGCCGCGATCGGCGCGCAGCTCGGCAATCCCAACGCGCTGGTGATCGACATCGCCGGCGAAGCCTCTATCCAGATGAACATCCAGGAACTGGCCACCGCGACGCAATACCGCCTGCCGGTGAAGGTCTTCATCCTCAACAACCAATATATGGGGATGGTCCGCCAGTGGCAGGAACTGACCTATGAGAGCCGCTACGCCGAGAGCTATTCGGATTCGCTCCCCGATTTTGTGAAGCTGGCCGAGGCTTACGGCTGGAAGGGCATCAGGATCGAGGATCCCGCCGATCTCGACAGCGGCATCGCCGCGATGCTGGCGCATGACGGGCCGGTGATGGTCGATTGCATGGTCGCGCAGCTCGCCAACTGCTTCCCGATGATCCCGTCGGGCGCGGCGCATACCGACATGATCCTCCAGGCCAACGAAGTCTCCGGCACGATGGACGACGAAGCGAAGGCGCTGGTGTGATGGGGAATCTTTTTCACCCCTCCCTTTCAAGGGAGGGGCAAGGGGTGGGTGATGAGCGAAGGGGCTCGATGCCCCTGAGTTCATATATGCCGCAAGCGACGAAGGGCCTTTTGAGCGCGCAGACGCGCGCACCCACCCCAACCCCTCCCTTGAAAGGGAGGGGCGGAAAGTAACGATGCACATCACCGAAGACCTCGCCGAGCGTCATACGCTCGCCGTCATCGTCGACAACGAGCCCGGCATCCTCGCGCGGATCGCGGGCCTGTTCACCGCGCGCGGCTACAACATCGAGAGCCTGACGGTCAGCGAGATCACCGCCGACAAATCGGTCAGCCGCATCACCATCGTGACGAGCGCCAGCCCGCACGTCCTCGAACAGATCGTCGCGCAGCTCGACCGCCTCGTCCCCGTCCACACCGTCCGCGATCTCACCGCCGAGGGCGCGCATGTCGAGCGCGAACTCGCGCTGGTGAAGGTGCAGGGCACCGGCGATCACCGCATCGAGGCGCTGCGCCTCGCCGACGTCTACCGCGCCCGCGTCGTCGATGCGACGACGTCGAGCTTCGTGTTCGAGGTTACCGGCGGGACCGAAAAGATCGACACATTCGTTTCGCTGATGAGCGAAGTCGGGCTGATCGAGGTCGCGAGAACCGGCATCGTCGCCATCGCGCGAGGGAAAGAGGCAGCCTGATCCAAATATTGCCGTCATCCCGGACTTGATCCGGGATCCAGAGTAACGAACGCTGTCGCCTGTGACCCTGGATGCCGGGTCGAGCCCGGCATGACGATTGAAAGGGAGCTGAACCAATGCGTGTCTATTACGATCGCGACGCCGATCTGAACCTGATCACCGCCAAGAAAATCGCCATCGTCGGCTACGGCAGCCAAGGCCACGCCCACTCGCAGACCCTGCGCGACAGCGGCGTCAAGGACGTCGCCATCGCCCTCCGCGAAGGCTCCGCCACCGCCAAAAAAGCCGAAGCCGCGGGCTTCAAGGTGCTGTCGAACGCCGACGCCGCGAAATGGGCCGACATCGTCATGTTCCTCGCCCCCGACGAGCATCAGGCGGGCATCTACGCCGACGATTACCACGCCAACATGAAAAAAGGCGCCGCGCTCGCCTTCGCGCACGGCCTCAACGTCCATTTCGCCCTGATCGAGCCGCGCGCCGACCTCGACGTCATTATGATCGCCCCCAAAGGCCCCGGCCACACCGTCCGCAGCGAATATGTCCGCGGCGGCGGCGTCCCCTGCCTGATCGCGGTCGACAAGGACGCCAGCGGCAACGCGCACGACATCGCGCTCGCCTATGCGAGCGGCGTCGGCGGCGGCCGCAGCGGCATCATCGAGACCAATTTCCGCGAGGAATGCGAGACCGATCTGTTCGGCGAGCAGGCGGTGCTGTGTGGCGGCCTGACCCACCTGATCCAGGCCGGCTTCGAGACGCTGACCGAGGCAGGCTACGCCCCAGAAATGGCGTATTTCGAATGCCTCCACGAGGTGAAGCTGATCGTCGACCTGATGTACGAAGGCGGCATCGCCAACATGCGCTATTCGATCAGCAACACCGCCGAATATGGCGATATCACCACCGGCCCGCGCATCATCACGCCGGAAACCAAGGCCGAGATGAAACGCGTCCTCGCCGACATCCAGGGCGGTCGGTTCGTCAGGAACTTCGTCCTCGACAACCGCGCCGGCCAGCCCGAATTGAAAGCCGCCCGCAAGGCCGCGGCGGCGCACCCGATCGAAAAGGTCGGCTCGGAACTGCGCGCGATGATGCCGTGGATCGGCGCGAACAAGCTGGTGGACAAGGACAAGAACTGACCGCGCTGCGACGTGCCACATCGTCATGCCGGACTTGATCCGGCACCCAGAGCCACGGACGATGGCGTTTGTGATCCTGGATCCCGGGTCAAGCCCGGGATGACGGTCGGCAAAATATTTCCGACGCAAGCCCCGCCCTACCTCACCCCATCCGCATTGCGGCGCAGCATCGCTTCGGTGTAGGCGCGCGGGCAAATGGTCGCGGCGTATTCCCGATATTCCTACGCTGCCGACCGCTCGCCGCGCAGCCGCATCACCGCCGCCGCGCTCGCGCTCGCGGTTGTCCTCCTGCTGCTGCTCGCGCTCCTCCGCCTCGGCGCATTCGAGCCGTTCTCGCGCGAGGTCCAACGCTCGCTCTCGACGTTCGACGTCGGCAATGATGGGCCCAGCGCATCGGTGAAGCCGCAAAAGACAGCGGAGGCCAAGCCGGTCGAAAAACGCAAGCCGCCACCCCCGACCAAAACGCTCCCCCCGCCGATCGTCCAGATGCCGATTCCCGGCATCCTCAATCTGTCGAGCGAAGACTTCGCCGCGACCGATATCGGCAAGATCCATTCGTCTTCAGCCGACAGCGGCAACGGCAAGGCCGACTCAGGCGCCGACAGCGCCGCCGCTTATGGCCCCGGTGAGGGGCCGGGTGGAAAGCGCCTGTTCAACGCGGAATGGTTCCGTGAGCCGACCCGCGCCGAAATGGCGTTCTACATGCCCGGCGGACTTACCGAAGGCTGGGGGCTGATCGCCTGCCAGACGATCCCGCGCAACCACGTCGAGAATTGCCAGGTCCTCGGAGAATCACCCGGCTCGGGGATCGGCCGCGGCATGCGTCAGGCGGCATGGCAGTTTCTCGTCATCCCGCCGCGGATCAACGGCAAGCGCCAGATCGGCGCATGGGTTCGCATCCGCTTCGATATCACGAAGGGAATCGTGAAATGAAGGGTTTCGCGATTTTGCCTGTCCTACATTCGCATGGATGTGCATCATAACGACATGGTCGTTCCTCTGCCCTCCGTTCCGGCGTCCCTCCTCAGAATGAAAGTTGAGGGCACGGGAGACGCAATGACACCTCTCAACATTCTCAACATTCGTCGCCCCGCTTCTAGCCCAAAGGACATCCCATGCGCCTGATCCATGCCGCCGCCGCGTTCGCCCTGATCGCCGGCACCGCGCTCGCCCAGCAGCCGCCGATGGCGAAGCCCGGGTCGGACAATCCCGCGCTTGTCACCGCCGGCACCTACACCGTCGATCCGAACCACACGCTCGTCACCTGGACGCTCGATCACCTTGGCTTCTCGCAATATACCGGCCTCTTCGGCGACGTGACCGGCACGCTGACGCTCGATCCGAAGAACCTCGCCGCCGCCAAGGTCGACGTGACGATACCGGTGTCGAAGATCACCACGGTCAACGCCGCGCTGACCGCGCATCTGCTCAAGCCCGCGGCCGAAGGCGACAAAGCCGACTTCTTCGGCGCCAACCCCGCCGACGCGCATTTCGTCTCGACCTCGGTCGTTGCGAAAGGCCGGACCGCGAAGATCATGGGCGATCTGACACTCAACGGCGTGACCAAACCGGTGACGCTCGACGCGACCTTCTACGGCGCGGGCAAGGCGCCGCCGCAGATGGGCGGCAAGGACAATGTCGGCTTCCATGCGACAGCGACGATCATGCGCAGCGAATTCGGTCTCGGCTTCGGCGTGCCGGTGGTCGGCGACGCGGTGAAGCTCGATATCGCCGCGGCGTTTCAGAAGTAGCGGCGCCCGCTTTCACGCAGCGCGCCGCACTCGGGCATAACTGTTGAATGTCGCCTGCACATTCGGCGATGCGCGTGCGACCAGGGTCGCGATCCGGTCTAGAATGTTTGAATCAGTTGTGATGCTGGCATCCGCCATCGACCAACTGCCGAATTCGCGGACTTCGACTGTCCGTTCCGACAAAACGACGATCGCGCGATGGCGCGCGTCGGCGCGAATGCGGGCAATAGTTCGCGCGATCGCATTCTCCGGCCCTTCGAGCGCCTGAAGAAAACGCTGGCCGTTGAAGAACAGCAGCCCGGTGATGTCGTCACGCACGTTGTTGGTACGCGAGATGCGCAGGATCTGGTCGGTGCTGACGACGGAATTCGGTGTCGCGGTGCTAATGTATAAAAGCTGATGCATATCAAGACCCTGCCTTGGTTGGCATTCTTATCCGCCAGGACGGTAAAGATTTGACGAAAGGGGGTTTGGCATGACGATGGACTTTCAGGCGCAGCCGCGTCATGGCTTCGATATGGCTATCGCGCGCATGCTGTTCGGTCGATTTACCCGCCCCTGAGGCAACGGCCCGGCGTGGCCACCGCCAGGGGCTTATTCCGCACGGCGCCGCCAAGGCGCTTGCCCACCTTCCGGAGCTTGACGGGACATCACCCATGCTGCGCGATCCATCGACCAAATACCGCCCCTTCCCGACCATCGACCTGCCCGACCGGAAGTGGCCGTCGCAGACGATCGTCCGCCCGCCCCGCTGGCTCTCGACCGATCTGCGCGACGGCAACCAGGCGCTGATCGACCCGATGGACGCGGAAAAAAAGACGCGGTTCTTCGATCTGCTGGTGAAGATCGGCCTGAAGGAAATCGAAATCGGCTTCCCCGCTGCGGGCTCGACCGAATTCGACTTCATCTCGGGCCTCGTCGCCTCGGACCGCATCCCCGACGACGTCTGGGTTCAAGTGCTGACGCAATCGCGCCGCGACCTGATCGAGACGAGTTTCGCCAGCCTGCAAGGGGCCAAGCGCGCGATCGTCCACCTCTACAACGCGGTCAGCCCGGCGTGGCGCAAGATCGTCTTCGGCATGACTCGCGCCGAGGTGAAGCAGATCGCGATCGACGGCGCCAAGGTGCTACGCGACGAAGCGGCGAAACGGTCCGATACCGACTGGCAGTTCGAATACAGCCCCGAGACCTTCTCGACCGCCGAGCTCGATTTTTCGGTCGAAGTCTGCGAGGCGGTGATGGAGGTGATTGCACCCACGCGCGAGCGCCCGATCATCCTGAATCTCCCCGCGACGGTCGAATGCGCGACCCCCAACGTCTACGCCGACCAGATCGAATGGTTCTGCCGCAACCTGCCAAACCGTGACCATGCGGTGATCTCACTCCACACCCATAACGACCGCGGCACCGGCGTAGCCGCAGCCGAACTCGGCATCATGGCGGGCGCCGACCGCGTCGAGGGGTGCCTGCTCGGCAACGGCGAACGCACCGGCAATTGCGATCTCGTGACGATCGCGCTCAACATGTACACCCAAGGCGTTGATCCGAAACTCGACCTGTCTGACATCGATGCGGTCGTGAACACGGTCAATTACTGCACCAACATCCCGATCCACCCGCGCACGCCCTACGCCGGCGACCTCGTCTTCACCGCTTTCTCGGGAAGCCACCAGGACGCGATCAAGAAGGGTTTCGCGGCGCAGGACGCGCGCAACGACGAATTCTGGGAAGTCCCCTATCTCCCGATCGACCCCGCCGATCTCGGCCGCAGCTACGAAGCGGTGATCCGCGTCAATTCGCAGAGCGGCAAGGGCGGCGTCGCCTGGGTGATCGAGCAGGACAAGGGGCTGAAACTGCCGAAGCGTCTCCAGGCCGATTTCAGCCGCCACGTCCAGCAACTCGCCGACGAAACCAGCCGCGAACTGAACGCCTCCGACATCTGGTCACGCTTCGAGGCAACCTACCTCCCCCGCCCCGCCGACCGCTTCGTCTTGCGCGACTACGAGGAGAGCGGCGCTGCCGGACAGCGACTGTTCGTCGGCCACGTCGCGATCGACGGCGAGGAACGATCGATCTCGGGCCGCGGCAACGGCCTGATCTCGGGCGTCATCGCCGCGCTCGAAACGAGCACTGGCCCGGCGCTCGACGTGGTCGATTACAACGAACACGCGATCGGCCACGGCGCCGACGCACAGGCCGCAGCCTATGTCGAATGCCGGACGGTGGACGGGCGAACGGTGTTCGGCGTGGGGCTGGACACCGACATCGCGACCGCCAGCGTGCGGGCGGTGTTGAGCGCGGCCAATCGGGTGTGATGCTCAAGCCCTTCGATATCCAGGGATGATCAATCCCTCATCTACCGATGGCCTTCGCTACACGGTGTTCTGGGTCGCGTTGCTCAACCTCGGGTATTTCGGAATCGAATTTGCCGTGGCGCTCGCCATCGGCTCGGTGTCGCTGTTCGCCGATAGCGTCGATTTCCTCGAAGACACGCTGGTCAATATCCTGATTCTGATCGCGCTCGGCTGGAGCGCGAAGAACCGTGCGCGCGTCGGCATGGCGCTCGCCGCGATCCTGTTGCTTCCGGGCGCCGCGACGCTGTGGACCGCATGGGACAAATTCAACGCCCCCGCCCCGCCGGCCCCGTTCGCGCTTTCGCTGACCGGAGCGGGCGCGTTGGCGATCAACCTGTTCTGCGCCTTCCTCCTGTCACGGCATCGTCACCGCAGCGGCAGCCTTACCCGCGCCGCGTTTCTGTCGGCGCGAAACGACGCGTTCGCCAATATCGCGATCATCGCGGCGGGATTGACGACCGCGTGGCTTTGGCTTTCCGCCTGGCCCGATTTGATCGTCGGTTTGGCCATCGCCGCGATGAACGCCGACGCTGCCCGCGAGGTCTGGCAAGCTGCCCGTAAAGAACATGGCCCGGCGGCCTGACCACGCCCTGAGCCCCGGACTCTCGCCCTATCGAATGGCGGGTACCCGCACCACCTCGCACCCGATTCCCGCATCGGGATAGACATCGGTCTTCATCGTCCGCACCCGCACCCGCTTGACCCGGTCGTCGCCAAGGCACAGCGCTGCAATCGTCTCGCAGAGCATCTCCTGCAGCGCGAAGCGCCGCTCCGCCGCCAGCACGAGGATGGCGTCGCGAACAAAATCATAGTCGAGCACCCGGTCGATCGCGTCCTCGCCCAACGGCTCGGGATAATCGACCGTCATCTCGACCGACACGATCACCCGCTGCGGCTCGGCCTCGTGCGGGTGGATGCCGAGGCGGATCATCACCGCGAGCGACTCGAGGATCGTGGTGAATTCAGCCACGCGCGCGCTCGAACATCACGTCGCTGTCGCGCTTCACGAAGCGCTGACCGCAATCGACGAAGATGGTCTGCCCGGTGATGCCGCGCGCGCGCATCAGAAAGGAGACAGCACCACCCACGGCCTCGGGATCGACGGGACGGCGCAGCAAATTCTCGCGCGCCACCGCGCGAAACTCGGCGTCGCTCTGGTCGCCGCTCGGTAGCGACAACCCCGGCGCAACCGCATTCACCCTGATCCGCGGGCCAAGCGCCTGCGCCAACGTCATCGTCGCGCCCGCAAGCGCGACCTTACCCGCAGTGTAGGAGAAATAGTCCGGATTGAGGTTCGCGACCTTCTGGTCGAGCAGATTGACGACCGCGCCGTCGGATATGTCGTCCTGCTGCGCCAGCGCCGAGGCGAACAGCACCGGCGCGCAATGCCCGACCGCGTAAAGCCGCGCGAGCAGGTCCGCCGAGACCGCGGGCGGCCGATCGAAGGAGAATTCCGACGCGTTGTTGACCAGTCCGTCGATCGGTCCGCCCGCCGCGACGCGCGCGCGCGCGAACAGATCGTCGATCGCCTTCAGCCTGGCGAGGTCGCCCTTCACCACCCCGGCCGCGCCGATGTCCTTCGCCAGCGCGCGCGCCTCGCGACCCGACCGTCCGTAATGGATCACGACGCGGCACCCGTCGGCCGCCAGCCGCCGCGCGATGATCGCGCCGAGCCGCTTCGTCCCGCCGGTCACCAGCACGGTGCGCGTCCCGATGGCGTTCACTGGCACCCCATCAGCGCGAGCACTTCCTTGCGGCTGCGCTCGTCGTCGCGGAACACCCCCATCATCCGGCTCGTCACCATCCCCACGCCGGGGGTGCGCACGCCGCGCGCGGTCATGCAGGCGTGGCTCGCCTCGATCACCACCGCAACGCCCTGCGGTTTCAGATTCTCCCAGATGCAGTCCGCGACCTCGGCGGTCAGTCGTTCCTGAACCTGAAGCCGGCGCGCGAATGCATTGAGGACGCGCGCGAGTTTCGAAATGCCGACGACATGATTGCGTGGCAGATAGGCGATGTGCGCCTTGCCGATGATCGGCGCCATATGATGTTCACAATGCGACTGGAACGGGATGTCCTTCAGCAGCACGATCTCGTCATAACCGCCGACTTCCTCGAACACCTTCGACAGATGCGCCGCAGGGTCGTCGCCATAGCCCGCGCAATATTCCTTCCACGCGCGCGCGACGCGACGCGGTGTATCGATCAGCCCTTCGCGCGACGGATCGTCGCCGGCCCAGCGCAGCAAGGTGCGTACCGCGTCGGCGACATCGTCGGGCACCGCGATCTTGCGGTCCGCTTCGACCAGATCGCCGTCCGCCGGTTCGCCTTTTCCCTTATTCGTCACGCGCTTCCTTCCGATCCATCGGCCCGACCAGTCCGTAGGTTCTATTTTGCAACTGTTTCTTTTGCGCCACAAGTGGCTTGCGCCGCGCGATTCCTACACAAATTCATTTGACGCGCGAAATTTTCGGACGCTATTTTCCATACCGTACCATTGAACACCGCGAATCCGGTCTAAGAACGGCGCGGTACCAGGAGGGGGAAAAGTCGATGATTAAGTTCGAGCTGCTCGCCGCGTCCGCGATCGCGTTGGTCGCCGCCGTCCCGGTCGCCGCGCAAACCGGGACGACGACCTCGGCGGAGAATACCGCACCGACGAATGGTCCAGGCCAGGAGGCGACCAGCGCCGATACGAGCGGGTACGGCAACGACATCGTCGTCACCGCGCAACGCCAGTCGCAGCGGCTGCAGGACGTGCCGATCGCGATCAGCGCCTTCACCGCGGAAAATCTCGAAAAGCAGCAGATCGTCAATCCGTCGGCGCTCCAGCAGACGCTGCCCAACATCACCTTCACCAAGACCAACTTCACCTCGTCGAGCTTCACGATTCGCGGCATCGGCGATCTGTGCGTCGGCGTGACGTGCGACAGCGCCACCGCCATCGCCGTCAACGATCTGCCTTTGCTCGGGACGCGCCTGTTCGAAAGCGAGTTCTTCGATCTCGAGCGGATCGAGGTCCTGCGCGGACCGCAGGGCACGCTGTTCGGCCGCAACGCGACCTCGGGCGTGGTCAACTTCATCACCGCCAAGCCCGACCTTTCGGGCATCCACGCCGCGGGCGAAGGCGAGTATGGCAATTACAATTCGATCAAAGTGAAGGGCATGTTCAACCTGCCGCTTACCGACACGCTCGGGATCCGGGTTGCCGGCATTTATCTCAACCGTGACGGCTACACCCGCAACCTGTATGACAACACCCGGATCGACGACCGCGACCTCTATTCGCTTCGCGGCACGATTTCGTGGGAACCCGATTCCGATACCCGCGTCGATCTGATCGGCTATTATTTTCACGAGCGCGACAATCGCAGCCGCATCCAGAAGCAACTCTGCCACCGCGACCCGACCGGGATTCTGGGATGCTCACCCGACAGACTGGGGTTCGAGACGACGAACGCGAATTCGACGCTGGCGACGCTCCTCACCTCGCGCGAATTCATAGGCGTCGCGCTCAGCCCGGCGCTCGCCGGACTGGGCCTCAGCAGCATCTACGGAACCGATCAATTCTCCAGCGTGCTCAACCCGAACGATGTCCGCACCGTTCGTATCGATACGAAGCCAACCTATTACGCCGAGGAACAGCAATATACCGCTAAAGTCTTCCATGATTTCGGCAAGGTATCGATGAACATCACCGCCGGTTACATGCGCAACACGGTCGATTCGACGTCCGACTACAACCTCGCGGTAGAAAATCCGTATTTGAACAATACGGGCCTGCTGACGCTCGACGCGGCGGGCCGTCCGGGCGGGCCGCTCGCTTTCCTCAACAACGTGCGACAGGCGCTAATCCCGAACGGCGCCAATGGCGGCCTCTGCCAATCGGCTCCGGAGCCTACGAATACCGGTATCTACGGTGGAAACAGCGCCGGCTGCTTCCCCCAGAGCCTGGATTTCGATCGCTCCGTCGGCAAGGTCCGCCAATATAGCGGCGAAGTCCATTTCGACAGCCACTTCGACGGCCCGTTCAACTTCTTGCTCGGTGGTATCTATTTTGACTCCAAGGCCACCGACGTCGATTATTACGTCGACAGCTTCGGCCTCGATTATG
The DNA here is from genome assembly GCA_038236185.1 of Sphingomonadales bacterium. GTDB lineage: Bacteria > Pseudomonadota > Alphaproteobacteria > Sphingomonadales > Sphingomonadaceae > Sphingomonas. The sequence goes on from JBBSTE010000001.1 coordinate 104,325, forward strand.
CGACGGGATTGATCGGCAGCGTCCTGAGCGGCGGGACCGCGTACGCGGGCTCGCCCTTCTACCGCAACAATTCGCCGCTGTTCCGCCTCAAGTCGTACGGAATTTTCGGCGAGACGTATTTCGACGTCAACGACAAGCTGAAGATCACGCTCGGGCTGCGATACAATCACGACAATAAGTTCGTTCGCGCGAGAACGTCCCTGCTCACCGACAGCGCGAGCAACTTCGTGCTCGTCCCGTTCGGAACCCCCGATGCGAACCCGATCTTCAGCAGCGGCAGCTACGATTTCGATGCGACCAAGCCGGGCAACCAGGCTTTCTCCGAAAATCAGGTCAGCTTCTCGCGCCTGACAGGGCGCGCCGTGATCGATTACAAGATCACTCCCGACAATCTGATCTACGCCTCTTACTCGCGTGGTTATAAATCGGGCGGCATCAATCCGCCGCTGTCGCCGATCTTCACCGTTCCGACGACGTTCGCGCCGGAAAAGGTCGATGCGTTTGAAATCGGATCGAAGAACACGTTCGGGGGTGGCGCATTTCGCCTCAACCTCACCGGCTTCTATTACAAGTACAAGAGCTTGCAGCTGAGCCGCATCGTCGCCCGCACCTCGGTCAACGACAATGTCGACGTCAACATCTACGGCGTCGAAGCCGAAGGCATCGTCAGTCCGATCCCGCCGCTCGTGATCAACATGAATTTCAGCTATCTTAATTCAAAGGTGTCGAACGACAAGTTCCTCGGCAACCCCCGTGACGTTTCCGGCGGGCGTTCGGACGCGGTCATCATCAAGGATCTGACCAACGGGTCCAACTGCGCGGTCGTCGCGACGACGCCGGGCAATGTCGCCGGGGTCAACGGCTACGTAGCCGCGATCAACGGCGCGGTCGGGCTGCGGGCGCCGATCCCGGTTCCGGGCACCAACACCACCGGCGCATACAGCATCTGCAATGCGCTGACGGCGTCGGCGGCGACGGTCGGAACGTTGTTCGGCGGGGTCCAGGTGCTCGGTTCGGGTGTCGAGGTGAACGTCCGCGGCAACGAACTGCCCAACGCCCCCAAATACAAGGCTTCGGCGGGCATCCAGTATACGATCCCGATCGGGTCGAGCGGTTGGACCATGGTTCCGCGCGGCGACCTCAATTACACCGGCGACACCTGGGGTACCATCTTCAACAAGAACCCGATCGATCGCATCCGCGGATATGAAGTCATCAACGCGCAGATCCAGGTCAACGCGCCCGACGATCGCTTCTACGTCCGGGGCTTCGTTCAGAACCTCACCGACAACAATTCGACGACAGGCCTGTACGTGACCGATCAGTCGTCGGGCCTGTTCACCAACATCTTCACGATCGAACCGCGCCGCTACGGCATCGCTGCGGGCTTCAAATTCTAGGGCGAATGAGACCTGGTCTTTCGCAAGAGAGATCAGGTCTCATCGCAGACGGTCAAAGAAGCGAAGCCAGTGGTCCCGGCTTCGCGATTCAATCGTCGCCGCGCCTATCGCGCGATCCGCACCGCGCCGACCTGTCGCGAATTTGCCGATGGACGTCGCTCATCGTAAGGCGTGACAACGGCGGCGAGGCGGCGCACAAGCGTCACGCGCTCAAGCAGGCGTGATTCCGATTTCAGGCCGGAAAGCCGGCGCAACAGGAAGGAATGTAATGGCTACCACTACCAAGACCGGCGCTCCCAAGACCGGCGGCATCCATGCACCGGTACAGCCCTCGCCCGAACTCGGCGCGATCGTCGGGAACGACAGGCTCCCGCGCAGCCAAGTGATCAGCAAGGTCTGGGACTATATCAAGAAGAACAATCTGCAGAATCCCGAGAACAAGCGCGAGATTCTCGCCGACGACAAGCTCCAGAAGGTTTTCGGCCGCGACAAATGCACAATGTTCGAAATGAACAAGTACATCTCGCAGCACGTCAAGGCCTGATCCCGGTCGCTCTCGGGGCCGCCGAACCTATTGGCGCCCCCGAGAGGACTCGAACCTCCGACCTGCGGTTTAGGAAACCGTCGCTCTATCCGGCTGAGCTACGGGGGCGTTATGGCGGGCCGTACCGCCCGCCCCGCGGACGGTCAACAGACCCGACACAAACCCGACATCGCCTCAGTTCGCCTGTTCCGGCGGAACGACAGGCATTGGTAGCGGCGCCACGGGCACCCCATCGTCGATAAGCGCTTTGGCCTCGGCGGATGTCGCCTGACCGTGAATGATCTCGTGCGATTTCTCGCCATCATGCATCGCCCGCGCTTCGCTGGCGAACTCCCGGCCGACCCAACGCGACTTCTCCAGCGCCTTCGATTGCGCGTTCGCCAGCGCCGACAACATCGCCTTCGCCTGCTGCGGGGTGGCTTGCGCGGCGCGATTGCCTTTCGCCGAAACCCGCGGCGCCATCACCGCCTTCTCGACGGCGTGGTTGCCGCACATCGGGCAAGACACGAGATCGCGATCGCGCTGGCCCTCGAAGCTCGCGGTCGATGCGAACCACGCCTCGAAGACATGGCCCGCGCCGCACCGCAGATCGAAAACGATCATTGCGTGGTCACCACCGGCGGAATCGCCCGGCGATGCGCGATCACGGGGATGCGGCCGCGAACCTCGGCGACCTGTTTCAGGTCGATCTCGACAAGGCTCAATCCCGCCCCGGCGCCCATGTCCCGCAGCACAATTCCCCAGGGATCGATCGCAAGCGAATGGCCATGCGTCGCGCGCCCGTCTTCATGCACGCCCGTCTGGGCGGCGGCGATCACGAACGCGGCGTTCTCGATCGCGCGCGCGCGAAGCAGCGTCTCCCAATGCGCGCGCCCGGTCGGCCGGGTGAAAGCGGCGGGGACGACGAGTATTTCCGCACCCGCGTCGCTCAGTGCGCGATAGAGATCGGGGAAGCGCAGATCGTAACAGATCGACAGCCCGAGCGGTCCGATCGGCGTCACGACGACATGCGCCGTCTCGCCCGGCGCATATGCCGCCGATTCACGCCAACTCTCGCCGCTCGGCAGATCGATGTCGAAAAGATGGAGCTTGTCGTAGCGCGCGTGAATTTCGCCGTCGCCATCGATCACGAATCCGCGATTGGCGAACCGACCATCGGCGCGCTTGACCGCGATCGATCCGAGATGGACCCACAGGCCAAGCTTGGCGGCGCGGTCGCGAACCGCGTGCAGCACCCGATCCTCGCTTTCATCGACGATCGAGGCAGCGGCGCGCGCGCGATCGCGGTCGACCAATCCCGACATTTCGGGCGTGAACAGCATCGTCGCGCCCTGCCCCGCCGCGGTCTCCATCGCCTCGACCAATTCGCGCGCGTTCGTCGCCGGGTCGATCCCGCTCGTCATCTGCAGGATCGCAGCGATCATCGTCCGATCAGGGAATCGAGCCCGCCGCGACCATCGAGCGCCGCGAGATCGTCCGATCCTCCGATATGCCTGTCGTCGATGAAGATTTGCGGCACGCTCGTCCGTCCGCCCGATCGCGCGAGCATCTCCTGCCGCCCGGCGCCGCCGAAGGTGATGTCATGTTCCTCGACGTCCACGCCCTTTTCCGCCAGCAGACGCATCGCGCGCGAACAATAAGGACAGAAGGCCTTGGTATAGATTTCGATCTTCGCCATCGCCTTGTCGAAGTGTGGCCTGTGTCCGGTCTTGTCAATCGGCGTCCGCATCGCCGTCGATCACCCGCGCCCAACCCAGGATCGCGACGCTCCGCGCGCCCGCGCGCCGCAGCGTCGCGACACAGGCGTCGGTCGTCGCGCCGCTGGTGTAGACGTCATCGACGAGAACGACCGCGCGGTCGCGCACCGTCGCGCGTCGCGATGGATCGACCGCGAAGGCCGCCGCCACCGCCTTGCGACGGCCGCGCCTGCCCAGCCCGCGCATCGAAGGGGTCGCGCGGCGCCTGACCAGCGCGAAGTGATCGACCGCCACGCCGCGCCGCTTCGCGACCTCCGCCGCGATCAGCCCAGCCTGATTGAATCCGCGCGACCACGATCGCCAGCGGTGGAGCGGGACCGGCACGATCAGGTCCCCCGATTCCGGTAAGAGCCGGATCATTTGCGCGGCAGCGGTCTCCGCGAACGCGGTCCGTCCGCCGTATTTGAGCCGCAGCGCCACGGTTCTGGCGACCGGGCCGTACACCACCGCGGCGCGGATGCCCGCGTGCCGGGGAGGCCGCGCCAGACAGTCCGCGCACCGCGCATCCGCGCCGCGATCGTGCGCGAAGGGAGTCCCGCATCCCGCGCACCACGGCGGCGCCAGGAAGCGCAGCGACGCCCAGCAGACCGCGCAAAAGCGATGATCCGCGCTCGTCACCGCGCCGCAGCCGGGGCAGCGCGGCGGCAACACCAGGCGCATCGTCGCATTTACCGTCTCGCGCCACGTCATCGCCGTCTTGTCGCGCGCGCGCTTGCGCGGCACAAGCCGGTGGTGGGCATTCCCGACATCTTCGATCGCGCGAAGCGGCGAGCGCGGCGCGATCGGGCGGCGGCGACGTTCGCCGACCACGATTTCGTCCGGGCGGCGATGTTCGACGCGATCGCTGAGCGTCTGTCTAGCGTGAAGCGCGAATTCTCCGACATCCTGGAAATCGGCAGCGCCGATCTGACCTACACGCCGCCGTACGGCGCGAGGATCGCGCGCACCGATCCCGGGTATCGCTTCGCGGCGCGCGCCAAGGGCGTACAGGCGGACGAGGATCGCCTGCCTTTCGCGGATTCCGCGTTCGATTTCGTCATCGCGGCCGGCACCCTCGATACCGTCAACGATCTGCCCGGCGCATTGACGCTTATCCGCCGCACGCTCCGGCCCGACGGCCTGTTCATCGGCGCTTTCCTCGGCGCGGGCACGCTGGCGACGCTGCGCGCGATCTTTCGCGAGGCAGAAGCCGAGCAACCCGCGGCGCGCTTCCATCCGCAAATCGACGTGCGATCGGCGGGCGACCTGCTCGTCCGGGCGGGCTTCGCCTTGCCGGTCGCCGATACCGAAACGCTGAAGGTCCGTTATGCGACGATGGCGCGCCTGTTCGACGATCTGCGCGGCATGGCGGCGGCGAGCCTGCTCGCCGATCCGCCGCTTTTGACGCGCACTACATTGGCCCGCGCCGCCGACGCCTTCGCGGCGCGCGCCGATGCGGGCGGCCGCGTCACCGAATATTTTGAGATCGTCACGCTGACCGGTTGGTCACCCTCCCCCGATCAACTCCAACCGGCGCGACGCGGCAGCGCCACCGCCTCGCTCGCCGACATCCTCAAATCGCGGAGCTAATCAGCCGATCATCCCGTCGTCCCGCTCGGCGAGCAGACGCCCCATCGCGTCGAACAATGCGTCCATCGCGACCGGTTTGAAGATCACCTCGTCGGCACCCGCGGCGAGGCAGCGCTCGCGCAGATCGACCGCGGTATCGGCGGTCACGACGATGATCGGCAGCGCCGCCTTGGCGTCGTCGCGCGCACGGATGTGCTCGATCGCGGTCAACCCGTCCATGCCGGGCATGCGAAGATCAACCAGAAGAATATCGAAGTCCTGCGCATCGATCAGCGCCAGCCCTTCCTCGGCGCTTTCCGCTTCGGTCATCGTCGCGCCGGCGACGTCGAGCATGTCGCGAACCACCCGGCGATTCATCCGGTCGTCCTCGATGAACAGGACGTTCATCGCCGCCTGTTTCCGGCGGAGCAAGACACGGAATTTTGCATCACGTACGCCATATCACTTCATGCCGCCTGCGTTACAACAATCCGTGAATGTTCGGTCGTCGGTTCGTCGCAAATCGCCGCGACGAGCGCGTCCTTCGAGATCGGTCGCGTCAGGATGATATCCACACCGTTGGCGCGCAATTCGGCGTGTTCCTCGGCGTCGGCCTGTCGCCACAGGAGCGCGATCGTCGTATCGCCGCAAGCCGCGGAAAGATCGGCGAGCGCCGCCAGATGGTCGCCGCCGGCGCATGCCGTGACGTCATCGACCAGAACCCGCGCAACGGGAGAATGCCCAACGATCTCGATAGCTTCGGCGAAACCGGCAGCAACCGTGACCGGCCCGGCCCGAGGTTCCAGCAAAGCCTTGAACATGGCCCGGGTGATCGGATTGCGGTCCACGATCAGCGTACCCGGCACCATCCCTTCCGCTGGGTTCTTGGGCGTGTCCACCTCCGCGACAACCAGCGGCAGATCGAGCGTGAAGACCGAGCCCTTGCCCGCCTCGCTTGTTACGGTCACATCGCCGCCCATCGCGCGCGACAGGTTGCGGCAGATCGACAGGCCGAGTCCGGTCCCACCGAATTGCCGAGTCGTTCCGGCGTCGGCCTGCTTGAACGATTCGAATATCTCTTCCTGCTTGTCGGGCGCGATGCCGATGCCGGTGTCCGCGACGGCGATGCGGTAGCGCTCAGCGCCGTGTCTTGCGGCGGTAAGCGTGATGGTTCCTTCTGCGGTGAACTTCAGCGCGTTGGAAAGCAGGTTGAATACGATCTGCCGCAATCGGGATGGATCCCCGACGATCCGTCCCGGCGCGTCGTCCAGATCGACGACGAAGCGCACGCCCTTCGCGCTGGCCTGATCCTGCCACATCCGTGTCGCGTCACCGATCGTGCGGAAGAAATCGAACGGCATTGCGTCGATCGTGAGATTGCCGGTCTCCATCTTCGCGACGTCGAGGATGTCGTCGACCAGCGCGCGCATCGTCACCCCGGCGCCGTGCACCACGCCGACGCGATCGCGGGTCGCGGCGTCGAGCTTGCCGTCGGCCAGCATGACCTGCGTCATGCCGAGAATCCCGTTCAACGGCGTGCGGATTTCGTGACTGGTCGTGGCGAGGAATTCGGTCTTGGCGGCCAGCGCCTTGCTGAGCGCCGCGTTGGTCTCCGCCAGATCGGTGTTGGCGGCGCGCACCTTGTTGCGGCTACGCCGAAGCGAGACGACGCCGAACGCCAGCATCGCGATGATAAGCAGCGTGACGCCGACGCCGCTCAGGAGCGCGATACGCTGGGTCCGCGCCCGCGCGCGCTCGAACGCCACACTCTTCTGGAGATCATCCGCCTTCAAATTGGCGATGCGGACTTCCTGATTGGCGAAGTCGAACCGCGCCGCCATCAGCGCCGCGCCGTTCGAGCGCGCGAGTTCGGTCGCTTCGTCGTCGAGGCGCTTTAGCGCGGTCAGATGCGCGAGAGCGAGATCATCGCGTCCCAGCGCCCGATAGGTGTCAAAAGCGGTTTTGTGCGCCTCGCGATCGGTGAGGGTGGTCTTGGTCAGATCCTTGCCCGCGAAAGCCTGTTCGGTCAGCCCTGCGGCACGCTTGTAATCGCCGCGTTGGTAAGCGGATTGAGCGGACAGCGCGAGTTGGCGCGAGTGAAGCGCGGACGAGCCGACACTGCGCGAAAGCGCCTCGCTCTCCGCGATCGCGCGATCCGCGACGCGGAGGTCACCCTTGACGAGCCAAACGCGCGCAGCGTTGTTGAGCACCGTCGCGGTCAGCATCGGACTGTTCATGCCCCGCGCGATCTTCAACGCCTGGTCGAATTCCGCCGACGCCTCGTCGAGACGCTTCATATCGGTGAACGTGATGCCGCGACCGTTGTGGATCGCCACGGCAAGTCCTGGATCGGCGCGATAGACGTCGAGTGCCTGGCCGAAATATCGCAGCGCGTTCACCCGGTCGTTCGCGTCGAAATAGAGAGTCGCGATCAAGGTGAAGGCGCGCGCGCGGCTTCGCGCGTCGCCCAATTTTTGGAACAGATCGTGCGCCGCGTGAAGATCGGACATCGCTCCGCCGACATCGCCGGTCGCCGCGCGAATGCTTCCTCGTGACAACAAGGCGTCGGCTTCCAGGCGACCACCGGGAGCAATTCTTCGGGCCTGAGACAGCGCGGATTCGATCAACGGTCGCGCGCGAACATTGTCTTGAATTCGAGTATATGCCTCCCCGAGAAGCCATGACGCAGTCGCGACCATCAATGCTCGCTGGCGCGGATCGCGCGCTTTCTCGGCGTAATCGCGGGCGGTAATAGCCTGGCCGATCGCCTTCTTGGGATCGACGAGCATCGCCGCCTTCACATCGGCGACCAATGAATCGAAATGCGCATCTTTCACGACGACCGCCGATTGCGCAGCGGCGGTTCCCGCGGTCGCGATCACGAGGAATGCCGCCAACGTCGCCAACGCTCGGCGCCCGACGAACATCACATCAAGCCCGTTTCCAGGCGCTCGCCAGGCGCGTGAACGAGGCGCGGCTATCCTGCGGGGTCGAATGGTTGCGATCCTCGTCGAGGAATACGACCAGGGCGTCCAGCGCGATCGGCCGGCTGATGAGGAACCCTTGAACCATGTCGCAGCCCATGACCGTCAGCAGGGCGAGCGCGGCATGCGTTTCAACGCCCTCCGCCACAACCTCCATCTCCATCGCATGCGCGAGGTCGATGGTCGAACGCACGATCAGCGGATCGCGGTTGGAACTGGTGAGGTGCGTGACGAACAGCTTGTCGATCTTCAATTCGCGCGCCGGAAGCTGCTTCAAATAGGCCAGCGAGGAGAGCCCCGCGCCATAATCGTCGATCGCGACGACGATGCCGATGTCCGCAAAGACCTGAAGGTTCGCGATCGCGCTTTCCGGATCGCGGATGACCGAGGTCTCGGTGATCTCGAACCCGAGCTTCGCGTCGCTCGCCGCGACCATCGCGCACGCCTCTCGCACAAAGGCGGCGTCGCCGAGCAGGATGCCCGAGATATTGATGAACAGCCGCAGGTCGTGACCCTTGGCGAGCAGCGTCCGCTGATCCTCGATCGCCTGTCGGATCGTCCAGATCGTCAGTCGGTCGATCACGTGATATTGCTCGGCCGCCGGGATGAAATCTCCGGGAAGGACGAGACCGCGATCGGGATGTCGCCAGCGGATCAGGGCTTCTGCGCTGTTGATCTCCTGACGGCGAACGTGGATTTTCGGCTGATACTGGATCAGCAACTCGCCATTCGCGATCGCGCGATCGAGTTCGTTCGCGAGACGCCGCGCCTCGCGCGGATTCGCGATCGACAAATCGTGCGTCACCGCGTGATCCGCCGAGCGCGCCTCGGCGAGTGCGGCTTCGGCTTCTTCTACCATCCGAACGTCGTCGGCGCGGTCCGTCGGCGCCACCGCCGCTCCAAAGACGAATTCCAGCCGATATTCCTCGCCGTCGAGGTCGAACGGCGCGTCGCAGGCCGCGCGGATGATCGACAGGCGCGCGTCGAGTTCGCACTGTTCCTCGCCCTCGAAATCCAACTCTATCACGCCACTACCGACGGGGGACACCCGCACTGCGGGCGCGGCATCGGCGAGGCGCGCGGCGACGTCTTCCCAAAGCCGGGCGGCGCGCGCGCGGCCGAGATGACGACGCAACGCGGCGAAATTGATGATTTGGGCCAGAACCTGAAACCGCCACGCGATTTCGGGATATGGAAGCGGCGGGCCGGCGCCTCGTTCGCGGCCGATCCCTTCTGACGAGAAATCGCAAGGTTCGCCGTCGGTCATTCCTCGGCGCTACGCCGCATTCCCCAAAATACCCTTAACCGTCTCGTGGTCGGAAATGTGGGCCTCACCGCCACAGACGTTAACACGATTGAGAAATGGTGAATTTTCGGTTAAAACTTTTCAGCATCCCCCGGGATGTCAACAAGGGAGAAAGCAATGCTCGCGTTCTTGATTGCGCTCATCTACGGGGACAGCATTAAGCCCTGGTAAGAGTGCGTTCGGCTCGGAACATCTTCATAAATCGCCGAAATTCGGCAGTTTGGGAGATGGGCCGAGCCGATATTTCGATCGCGATCCCGCATCGTCCCCACCCCGCGCCGATTGGTGCGCCCGCGTATCCGCCCGCACTCCGGCGTTCCCGATTCGGCACAGTCCTGCGCAAATCTCGTGACATTTCGGCAACGTGTGCGCGAATTGCGCATCACGCCGGAATGTCAGGCTGCGACCTTCTCTCGCGTCGCGGGGTTTGAAAACTCCATGCTGTCATCGACCGAACCGAATTTCAGCGCCATGATATCAAGCGCGTAATTCTGGTTCAGCCGCCACGGTTTCTTCACGCCCTGCTTGGGCAGTTGATCGATCGCGCGCTGGATATAGCCTGAGCTGAAATCGACGAAGGGCTCGGCCTCGATCTCCTCCGCCCCGATCCGCGGCGTCGCCTGGCGGAGTCCGCGTTTGCGCAGCGTATTGATCAGCCGGCAGCCGTACATCGCCACCAAATCCGCCTTCAGCGTCCAGGAGGCGTTGGTGTAGCCGAACGTGAAGGTCATGTTCGGGACGTCCGAGAACATCATCCCCTTATATTGCAGCTTGTCCGCTACGCGGACGGGTTCGCCGTCGACCGACAAAGCCGCTCCGCTCAGCATTTGCACCTCGAGCCCGGTCGCGGTGACGATGATGTCGGCGGGCAGTTCGCGGCCGGAGGCGAGACGGATGCCGGTCGCGGTGAATCGATCGATCGTATCGGTGACGATCTCCGCGCTCCCCTGTTTGATCGAGGCGAACAGGTCCGCGTCGGGGACGAGGCACAGGCGCTGGTCCCACGGATTGTAACGCGGCGTGAAATGCGTCGCGATGTCGTAGTCGGGGCCGAGGTGCTCACGGACCATGTCGAGCAGCTTCGTCTTCACCTTCGCGGGTTTCTTGCGGGTCATGCGATAGAAGAACATGCCCATCAGGACGTTCTTCCAGCGGGTCAGTCCATAGGCCGCCTTGCCGGGCAGCTTCGAGCGAAGCCAGTTGGCGATGCGGTCCTCGCCGGGGCGCGACACGACATAGGTCGGCGAACGCTGGAGCATCGTGACCTTCGCCGCCTGCTTCGCCAATTCCGGAACGAGCGTGACCGCGGTCGCGCCGCTGCCGATCACGACGACGCGCTTGCCCGCATAATCCATGTCCTCCGGCCAGAATTGCGGATGAACGATCCGCCCGGTGAAATCCTCCGCGCCGGGGAAATCCGGGGTGTGTCCACGAGCATAATTGTAATAGCCCGAGCACATCATCAGGAAGTTGCACGTGAGCGCGACCGACTCGCCGTCGGCGGTCGTCGCCTCGACGGTCCAGCACGCATCGGGCGTGGACCAGGACGCCGCCCTGACGTGGTGGCCATACCGGATGTTGCGGTCGATCCCGCCGTCCTGCGCGGTATCGACGATATAGTCGCGGATCGACGGTCCGTCGGCGATCGCCTTCGCCTGCGTCCAGGGCCGGAAATTGTAGCCCAGCGTATGCATGTCCGAATCGCTGCGGATGCCGGGGTAACGGAACAGATCCCACGTCCCGCCGATCGCGTCGCGGCTTTCGAGGATAACGTAGCTTCGATTCGGGCAGCGCGTCTGGAGATGATGCGCCGCGCCGATCCCCGAAAGCCCGGCGCCGACGATGATCACGTCATGATGGTCGATGGCCATGTTCGCATCCCTCTCGCCATACCCGATACTCGAAAATGAGGTCGAGGCAAAGCGGATCGATGCGATCAATAATCCTTGGAATATTTGAACTGTACGTTCGATCCGCCGAACGAGCCGGTCTGCGACAGGACGCTCAACGCCTTGGTGAGCGCGACCGTGAGTTGAGTCGCAGTGAACCCGCGCGCGTCGGTGACGATCTCGATATAGATGTCGTCGGTCAGATACTTGCCCGCCGCAAGCGCGGTCCCGCGCCCGCTCGCTTCGTCCGCGCCGAGGATACGCAGTCGGTCGAAACCGGTTGCCGAGCGCAGCTTGCCAAGTGGATTGAGCCCCCCGCCCGACCCGCGCAACGAATTGAGCGCGGCGGCGAGCTGGATCGCCTCGGTGGCGGACAGGTTCGTGGGATTGGTCCCGAACAGCAACCGGCTCAGCACCTCGTCCTGCGGCAGCGCGGGCGACGAGGTGAACGCGATCTGCGGACGCTCACCGGTGCCGGTGACGTTGATGACAAAGGTCGTGCCGTTCTTCGAGGTCGTCGCCTGGATGTCGATATCGGGATCGGTCAGCGCGCCGCCGCGGAACCGGACCCGCCCACGCGTCACCTCGAACCGCGTGCCCGCGAATGAATAGGTGCCGCGCACGATATCGAGCCCGCCGCTGATCGTCGGCGCCTTCGACGTGCCGCCGATCCGCATGTCCATCGACCATTCGGATTCGAGCCCCATGCCCGACACGAACAGCTTGTTGTCGGCACGGACGCGAAGGTCGAGCCTGAACAGCCCCGGCGGCGGCGGCGGATTAGGCCGGTCGGTCGGGCGCGCGAGGCGGATGTCGCTCTTGCGGCGGACGCCGGTCAGTTCGGGAACCTCGGCCGAGCCCTGACGGATGATCGCGTACCGCGCCTCGGGGATGATCAGATCGCCCTTGATCAAGCCACCGTCGCGGCCGTTGGTCAGTGCGATCGTACCCGTCGCGGTCGCGCCCAGAGAATCGGATTTGGCAAGCCGGGCATTGTCGAGCTTCGCGGTCAGGCTGATCGGATAGCCGCTGTCCGCCGCCAGCCCAATCGTACCCTGCGCCTGGACAGTGCCGTCGCCGGCTCTCGCGTTGAGACTCGTCAGCTCCAGCCGATCGTTGTTGAACCGCGCCGCGATCCGCATCTGTGACAGCCGTGTGCCGTAGGTCTCGTTGTCGTAGGTGAGGTTGTCCGCGCGGATCAGCCCGTGGAGACGTGGCGCGTTCGCCGTCCCGCCGAAGTCGGCGGCGACCGCGATCGGGCCGGTCAATTGCTGGTTGGGCAAGGCGGCGAGGCTGAACAGGACGCCCGAGGGGCCGTTGTAGCGGATGCCACCCGAGAGCGGCGCGCTCAGGATACGTGTCGTCCAAGATCCCGCGCCCGGCGGCAACGGCCTGAGCGTCGCGACCATCCGGCCGACAGTGGTCGGACCGCGCTTGACCAGCGCGCGCGCTTCGCCGCCGTTGGCGACAAGCTTGCCGACGAAAGAGACATCGACCGGCTCGGACACCGCGGCGATGCTCGATCGCGTGAAATTGCCGATCTCCATCCGCGCATCGACGGTCGGGAATGCGGTCGAACTCGTCTGCGCGAAATCCAGGCTACCCGTCGCGCTGCCGCTGATGCTGAGATTGGGGATCAACGCGTTGAGGATCGACAGGTCAAGCCGGTCGAGCCGTAGCTGCGCGGCGAGACCATTGCCGTAGCGCCCGGCAATGCGCGCGGAACCCTTGTCGAACACGAATCGGGTCGGCGCGAGCGTGTAGGTGCCGTCTTTCGCGGTCACTCGCGCAGGGTTGCCGGTGCGGAAGTTGACGCCGTTCGCTTTGCCTTTCGCCGCGATCACATAATTGTTCGGCACGAGTTGCGCGTTGACCGCAAGCCGGAACGGCACGCCGTTCGATCCCGTCAGCAGCGCCTGCGCGGTGCCGCGCCCGCCGGTGTAGTTCACCTTGGCGCGCGCCGCCTCGATGACCGTCGGGCCGTAGCGCATGTCGGCAACCTGCACGTCGGCGATGACCTGGGGCGCGTTCGGGAACATGACGATGCTGGCGGTGACGATCGCGCGACCGATGGTGAAATCGACCGCGCCGGGGATCGTCGCGTTATAGGCGCGCGCGTTCACGTCGGCGCGCTGATAGCCGCTCTGCGGGGCAAGCAGTGCGTTGCCCGACAGGCCCGATCCGGCGAAGTTGACGCGGCCCGCAAACGGTCCCGTCGCGGTCTGCACGATACGACCGGTAAAATTGATGCCGGCGAAGATCACGCGCCTCAGGTCGATCGCGAGTTGCTTGCCCGGCGTGACCAGCACGTCGGCATTGAACGGCCCGTAATTCGTGTCGCCCGTCGCCTGCACCGCATAGGCGCCATTCCTTCCCACGATACGCGCACTGAGATTCACGAGACCGATGCCGACGCCAGGCCGCACCGCGCGTAGCACGACGACGGGGTTGGTCTGCGATCCGGTGACCCTCACCGACAAAGGCCCATATTGCGCCGAATAGGCGTCGGCGCTGACGAGAACCGCGCCGGTCGCCGGATCGAACCGGCCCTCGCCGCGCGTGATCCGGAATTGCGGGGCGTTCATCCGCAAGTTTCGGAAAGTGACGATCCCCTCGGGCGAGTAACCGACGTCGGCGCGGACGATCGCGTTGCCGCCGAGGAAGTTGCGCGCGCCGTCGTTGAACAGCCTGGTCGTCTGCGCGACGACGCGCCCGGTGATCCCGAAGCCGGTCGGCGTCGAGACGAGATGCGCGTCGGTCGTCAGGTTCAGGATGCCGATGCCATCGACGCGGTAATTGTTGACGCGGCCCTTGAGCGCGCCGGTGTATCGTCCGGTCGAGACGTTGGCGACGACGATCGCGGTCGCGTCGATCTTGTCAGAACGGATCCGGAGATTGTCCGACAGGATGTTGGGCATCGAGATCGCGAAATCGCCGTCGATCTTCACATTGGTGACGAGTCCGCCGACCGCGGCGTTCAGCCCGACGACGCGCTTTGCTCGTGCGTGGACCGGCACGAGAATACGATCCGCATTCACCCGTGCGAGCCCTTCGGCATAGAGCGCCTCGACCCCCATGTCGCCGAAGCCGATGGCGGCGGCGCGGATCTTGTAATCGACCGTCGGCGTCGCGAACGCGCCGTCGAGCACGAGGCGCGCGAGCACGTCGCGTCCGCGCAGGTTCGGCGCGATCGCACCGGGGGTCAGCAACTTCGCGTCGACCGCGAAATTGCCGAACTTGCTGGCCGCGAAATCGAGCAGCCCGCCCGCATCGACCGACAGCGCGTCGGAACGCAGCTTGACGCGCGTATCGGCTTTGCGATCGGCGAGCGTGGTGTCGATCGCGACCTGCAATTGCGGCGCGGTCAGCCGTTCGACCGGTCCTTCGAGATAGAGGCCCGGCTTGGCATAGCCACGCACCTCGATATGTCCGTCGCGCGCCGACAAATTGAGATCGGCGAGTTGCCCGCCGCCGAGCGTGGCGAGCGCCTTGCCGCGCCACGATTTCCAGCTCCCCTGCCCGCCGATCGTCGCGGTCAGCGGCGCCTTCAGCGACCCAAGCTCGGAGACGACGCCGCCGACCGGCGCGAACAGTTTCGCGTCGATGTCGAGCTTGTCGTCGTCGGGAACCGCGTCGATTTCCAGTTTGAGCGTATCGCCTCCCGACACGCCCGGCCCGCGCAGCGCAACGGCATCGACCGTAAGCTGCGCGCGGCGATCCGCGATATGCACCGCGCCCTCGATGCGGCCGATGTGCCGCGATCCCGCGACGGGCGCCTCGGTGACAAAACGATCGACCTTCAGGTGATTGATGTCGATATCGATGTCGGGAAGGAACGGCGCGTTGGGTTGCACCGGCTGCGGGATCAGCTCCGGATTACGCTGCATCGTGACGAGCGCGCTTTCCAGGTTCCGCACATCGACATGGTTGTTGACGAACGCGAACGGTCGCCAATCGACGTCGAGCCGCGGCGACGTCAGGAACACGCCCTTGGGATCGCTGACGCGGACGTCGCTCAGCGTCATCTTGCCGTAGATCGACCCGTCGATCCGCCCGACCTTGATGTTCAATCCGCTCGCGGTCTTATAGCCGCCAAGCTGGTCGGCGATGAAGCGCCGCCCCGGATCGGTGTTGATCCCGAAGACGATCGCGAGGATCAGCAATGCCAGACAGGCGATCGCGACACCGAT
Organism: Sphingomonadales bacterium; assembly: GCA_038236185.1. GTDB lineage: Bacteria > Pseudomonadota > Alphaproteobacteria > Sphingomonadales > Sphingomonadaceae > Sphingomonas. The sequence continues at coordinate 119,943 of JBBSTE010000001.1, forward strand.
CCACTTCAGGATGCGCTGCCACAGCGGGCGTTCGACGATGATCGTCTCAGTCTCGGAAACGGCTTCGTCGGCCATCAGAAGGCCTGACCGATCGAGATGTAAAGTGCGACCTTGCCGTCGCCCGGGCGCGGATTGAGCGGCGTCGCGACATCGACACGAAGCGGACCGAAGTTGGTGTAGAAGCGCCCGCCGATGCCCGCGCCGTAGCGCAGGTCGCCGCCTTTCGGCAGGACGCTTTCATAGGCGTTGCCCGCGTCGAAGAACGGGACGATTCCATAGTTCCCGAAGCGATAGCGCGCCTCGACCGCGAATTCGTTCAGCGAACGTCCGCCAACGGGATCGCCGTTGGGATCGAACGGCCCGAGCCGCTGGAAGCCGTAGCCGCGCACCGATCCGCCGCCGCCGCCGTAATAGCGCCGCGACGGCGCGAGATCGTCGCGGGCGATCCCGGCGATCGACCCCGCGCGGGCGCGGCCCGCGATGACGAAGCTGTCATTCAACGGGTAATAGCCCGTCACCTCGACCATCGCGCGGACATAGGGCCGCGTGCCGTCGCGGATCGACGCTTCGGGGCTGACGTTGAGCTTGATACGATAGCCCTTGGTCGGGTTGAGCAAATCGTCCGATCTATCGAACAGCGCCTGCGCCGGCAGCGCGGCGATGAAATAGGTGCCGCGAACGCGCTCGCCCGCCGCGAAATCATAGACGCTTTCGTTCGTGCCGACCAGTTCGAACCCGTAATTGTAAGTGAACGTCTTCTGCCAGATCGGCGTCGAATCATAGCTGACGCGCCCGGCGAGCCTGATCGTTCGCGCGTCGAACGCGTCGTAGTTCGAATGATTGACGCTGGCGATGAGCGAGACCGTCCTGTCGCGCTTGCCCGCGTTCGCGCGGCGGAAGGTGCCCGACACGCCCTGTTCCTGCGTGCCCGCGACCGCGCCGACGATCAGCGCGCCTTCGGGAGGAAAGAAGTTGCGGTGCGTCCACGTTCCCTCGATCTTGAACCCTTCGCCGGTGCCATAGCCTGCGGTCGCGGCGAGCGAGCGCTGCGGTCCCTTGGTTTGCTTCACCAGCAGATCGACCTGTTCGGTGCCGTCGGCGGCGATGACGCCGGTCCGGACCGGCTCGACTCCGATGCCGGAGAATAACCCGGTCGCGACGAGCGCCTGACGCAGATCGTCGGCCTTGCGATTGTCGTAGAGCTCGCCGCGGTCGAAGCGCGGGAAGACGTTCAGATGATCGAGCTTGAACACCGGATCGCCCTCGGTGCGCAGGACGCCGAACGACGAGCGCGGGCCGGTATCGACCGGCAGCGTGTAATCGCCCTTCAGCGTCTCGCCGTCGAGCAGGATGTCGCGGTCGCCGACCTTGACGAAGGGATAGCCCTGTTGCGGCAGCGTCAGGCTGACGTTCGCTTCGGCGCCCTGGATCCGCGCCGCCTCGATCGGATCGCCGGTGCGCACCGGCAGTTCCTTGCGAACAAGGCCGTCGGGAACGGTCAGGTCGGCCTTCACCACGATCTCGCCAAGTGTGTAGAGCTTGCCCGGCGTCGCGCTGACGATCGCGCGGAGCTTGCCCGGGTCCTCCGGAATCGTCTCGATCGTCGAGATCGCGGTGCCGTCATAATAGCCGAGCGATTTCATCAGGCGGACCGCGAGCGCCTCGTCCTCCGTGCCGCGTGCCGAAATCTGGGTCGCGTTGGTCGCCTTGCCCCCGCCATTCTTGAGCGCGGAGAGGCTCTTGAATTCGTCGGTCAGATTGACGTCGTCGAGCCCGCGGACCGCGAGTTCGTAGCGGATTTCGGGGGCGTCCTTGTCCTTGACGTCGGCGGCGGTTTCGAGCGGGACCGTATCGAACGCGCTCAGCGGACGGAGCGGCTGGGCGAGTTGCGGGTCCTCGATCGCGGGCGCGGCCAGCGTGTCGCCGGTGACGGGCGCCGCGATCGGCAGCGGCGCGGCGGTATCGGCGGGCATAGGCTCGAGCGGCGCGTTGATGTCCCCACTCAGCGACGGCAGTGCGGCCTCGAATTCGCTTTCGGGAACGATCGGCTTGCCGCCGCTGGGGTCGATTGGGGATTCCGGAGTCGGCGAGAGTTCGGGTTTGGGCGCGTCAGGACCCGTCGCGGGGGCGGTGCCGGGCTGACCCATCTGCGCGGAAATCATGGCGGGCGTCGCGGCGACCAATGCGACCGCCAACCACCGATGTCCGCTCGTAACCGTCCGCACGCCAACCCCTTTTTTCGCGAACCGCCCCCTTAGAGGGTGATGGTGCCCCGCTGCAACGCCGCAAATCGCTTACGGGTTGCAGAAGCCGGGCGAACGACGGTGGCGCGAGGCGGATGATCGTCTACAATGCCGGAAAAGCCACAGGAACGCCCTCACGTGAATTTCGATCTCGACGACGATCACCGGATGATCGCGGATTTGGTGCGCCGGTTCGTGGACGACGAACTGATGCCATTGGAAGGCGCGGTGCTCGCGCGCGACATCGCGGGGGGCGAAGGCCCGCATCTGACCTCGGCCGAGAGCGAACGGGTTGATAAGGTGTCGCGCGATCTCGGGCTGTGGGGGCTCGACGCGCCCGAGGACGTCGGCGGGCACGATCTGCCCGCAGTGGCGATGGTCGGGGTCAACGAGGCGCTCGGGCAGACGATCGTGCCCTTCACCCTGCCGCCCGATTCGCCCAACCTGCGGATGCTCGCCGCGACCGTGACCGAGCGCCAACGCGAGGCTTATCTCGCGCCGTACGTGCGGGGCGAGACCGTGTCGGCGATCGGGATTTCGGAACCGGGCGCGGGATCGGACCCGTCGGGGATGACGACGCGGGCAGTCCGCGACGGCGACGATTGGGTGCTCACCGGCCGGAAAATCTGGATCACCAAGGCGGATCATGCCGATTTCACGATCGTCATGGCGGTCACCGATCGCGAGAAGGGCGCGCGCGGCGGGATGTCGGCGTTTCTCGTCGATCGCGATACGCAGGGCTTCAACGTCGTCCGCCCGATCCCGATGATCGGCGGGCACACCACCTTCGAGATCGCGCTCGACGATTGCCGCGTCGAGGGGTGGAAGCTGCTCGGCACCGAAGGCCAGGGCTTCGCGCCGATGCAGCTTCGCCTCGCCACGCGCCGCGCGGAAATGGCGGCGAACGCGATCGGCATGGCGCAGCGCGCGATGGAGATGATGATCGAGTTCGCGCCGCAACGCAGCACGTTCGGCAAGCCGCTCAGCGAGCGCCAGACCGTCCAGAACTGGATCGCCGACGCCGCGATCCGCATCCATGCGGCGCGGCTGATGACCTATGACTGCGCGTGGAAGATCGACGAGGGCCGCGACGTCCGCAGCGAGATTTCGATGATCAAATCCTACGCGATGGAAATGGCGTGGGAGGTCGTCGATCACGCGATGCAATGTTTCGGCGCGATGGGGATGACGCGCGAGATGCCGCTCCAGATGATGGCGTCGCGGCTGCGCGTAATGCGGATCTATGACGGCCCAACCGAGATCCACAATTGGGTCGTCGCCCGCAACCTCCTAGGAACACGCGCATGAGAGAACATATCGAGGTTACGACGGCAGGGCATGTCGCGACGCTCGTGATCGACCGCCCGCCGCACAATCACGTCAACGCCGCGCTGATCGGCGCGCTCGCCGACGTGCTGGAAGAACTCGACGAGGACCGCGATTGCCGCGCCATCGTTCTCGCAACCGCCGGGAAAGTGTTCTGCGGCGGCGCCGATCTGTCGGGGGACAAGCCGCTCGTCACCGACACCGGCGAGCGCGAGACGCCAATCCTCTACCGCAACGCGGTTCGCCTGTTCGCGGCGAAGACACCGATCGTCGCCGCAGTCCAGGGCGCGGCGGTCGGCGCGGGACTGGGCCTCGCGCTCGTCGCGGATTTCCGCGTCGCCGCGCCGGAAGCGCGGTTCTCCGCCAATTTCGTGACGCTGGGTTTCCACGCGGGCTTCGGGATCAGCCGCACATTGCCGCGTCTTATCGGGCAGCAAAAGGCATCGCTGATGATGCTGACCGGGCGTCGGGTGAAGGCGGAGGACGCACTGCGTTATGGTCTGGTCGATGAGATCGCGCCGCTCGACGATCTGCGCGCCGCCGCGACGAGACTCGCCGAAGAGATCGCCGCGAACGCGCCGCTCGGGGTCCGGGCGACCCGCGCGACGCTGCGCGGCGATCTGGCGAAAGCGGTCGAAGCGCAGACCGACCACGAGCGCGCCGAACAGGACCGGCTGATGGCGACCGCCGATTTCCGCGAAGGAATCCGCGCGGTCGCCGAGCGGCGACCGGGGAATTTCATCGGCGCCTGAGCATTCTCTTCGCACCTGCAAGAAAATCTCGGCAATTTTGGAAACAATCGTTTACTTTGGGGTTTGACGGTCCTTCAGGGGACCTCTTTCGAGTCCGGGCGGGTTGACGAATTGGTGATGATGATGGCGACACGTCGCTGGCGAGCGGGCTGGATCGTAGCCGCAATTCCGCTCGCGCTCGCGGCATGCGGCGGGCAGGATGCCGCGACGAAGGGCGGCGCGGGCGGCAAGGGCGCGCACGGGCCGGCAGTCGTCGGCTATGTCGTCGTCCAGCCGACGAGTGTTCCTTTGACCACCGAACTCGCCGGCCGCACCGTCGCCTATCAGAGTTCCGAGGTTCGCCCGCAGGTGTCGGGCGTCATCCAGCGCCGCTTCTTCACCGAGGGTTCGCTCGTCAAGAAGGGCCAGCCGCTCTACCAGATCGACCCGCGCCTCTACCGCGCCACCGCGAACGAGGCGAGCGCCAACCTCGCCGGCGCGCAGGCGACCGCGGCGGCAGCGAAGATCAAGGCCGATCGCTATCGCCCGCTCGCCGAGATGGAGGCGATCAGCAAGCAGGATTACACCGACGCGCTCGCGGCGCAGCGCCAGGCGCAGGCGTCGATCGCACAGAATCGCGCGACGCTCGACAGCGCCCGGATCAGCCTGCGTTTCACCACCGTCCCGGCGCCGATCACGGGGCGGATCGGACGCTCGCTGTTCACCGTCGGCGCGCTCGTCGCCACCAGCCAGGCCGATCCACTCGCGACGATCCAGCAGCTCGACCCGATCTACGTCGATATCCAGCAATCGAGCGGCGCGCTGCTCGCGCTGCGGCGGTCACTCGCCGCGGGCGGCACCGCGCCGGCCAGTGCCGACGTCAAGCTGATGATCGAGGACGGCAGCGATTACGGGCTGACCGGTCGCGTCGAATTTTCCGAGGTCGTCGTCGATCCGTCGACCGGCACGGTAACGCTGCGCGCGCGCTTTCCCAATCCGGATGGGTTGCTGCTCCCCGGCATGTTCGTGCGCGCCAGCTTCGCGCAATCGATCGACACGTCGGCGTTCCTCGTGCCGCAGCAGGCGGTCAATCGCGATCCCAAGGGCGGCGCGACCGTGATGATCGTCGGACCGAACAACAAAGCGGTGCAGCGATCGGTCACCGCGGAGCGCGCACAAGGCGTCTTCTGGGTCGTCACCGACGGGTTGAAGGCCGGCGACAAGGTCATCACGCAGGGGCTGGCGAAGGTGATGCCGGGCGGCGATATCAAAGCGGTGCCGGCCAATACCAAAGAAGTGATCCAGGCGCCGCAAGGCAAAGGCGGTCCGAGCGCCGCTCCGGCCAAGGGCGGCTGACGATCCCATGATCAGCCGTATTTTCATCGACCGACCCATCTTCGCGTGGGTGCTCGCGATCATCGTGATGATGGCGGGGGTCGGCGCGATCCTGGGCCTGCCGATCGCGCAATATCCCGATGTCGCGCCGCCGCAGGTCTCGATCCGCGCGACGTACCCCGGCGCGAACGCTCAGACGCTCGAGAGCAGCGTGACGCAGGTCGTGGAACAATCGCTGACCGGGATCGACGGTCTGCTGTATTTCCAGTCCTCGTCCACCTCGCGTGGTTCGGTCACGATCAACGTGACTTTCAGCAAGGGCACCGACGCCGATATCGCGCAGGTGCAGGTCCAGAACCAGGTCCAGCAAGCGCTGCCTCGTCTGCCGCAGCAGGTGCAGCAACAAGGCCTGATCGTCCGCAAGTCGAACCCCGATTTCCTGCTGGTGGTCGGCGTCTACGACACCACCGACAAATCGACCGCGCAGGACGTGTCGGACTATATGGCGTCCAATCTGCAGGACCCGCTCGGGCGGATACCCGGCGTCGGCGACACCAACGTGTTCGGGTCGCAATATGCGATGCGGATCTGGCTCAATCCCGACAGCCTCGCCAGCTATCAGCTGATGCCGAGCGACGTCATCACCGCGATCCAGAACCAGAATACCGAAGTGGCGGCGGGCCAGATCGGTGGTCAGCCCTCGGCCGACACGCAATACCTGAACGCCACCGTCACCGCGCAATCGCGACTGCAGACGCCTGAGCAGTTCGCCAACATCATCATGAAGACGCAGCAGAACGGCGCGACGGTCCATCTGAAGGATGTCGCGCGCGTCGAACTCGGCGCGGAAAGTTACGATGCGCTCAGCCGGCTCAACCGGCATCCCGGCGCGGGCATCGCGGTGCTGCTCGCCCCGGGGGCGGATGCGCTGAAGACCGCGGAGCTTGTGAAGAACGAAGTGACGCAGGCGGCGAAGAGCTTCCCCACCGGATACGAATACGGGTTCGTCAACGATTCGACGGAATTCATCAAACTGTCGATCGAGGAGGTGGTGAAGACGTTGATCGAGGCGGTCGTCCTCGTCGTCATCGTCATGTTCGTGTTCCTGCAAAGCTGGCGCGCGACGCTCATTCCGACGATCGCGGTGCCGGTGGTTCTGCTGGGCACCTTCGCGATCTTCTATCTCGCCGGCTTCTCGATCAACACGCTGACGCTGTTCGGACTCGTCCTCGCCATCGGGTTGCTCGTCGATGACGCGATCGTCGTCGTCGAGAATGTCGAGCGGCTGATGCAAGAAAATCCCGACATGACGCCGCGCGACGCGACGATCGAATCGATGAACGAGATCACCGTCGCGCTGATCGCGATCGCGCTCGTGCTGTCGGCGGTGTTCCTGCCGATGGCGTTCTTCGGCGGATCGACCGGGGTGATCTACCGTCAATTCTCGCTGACCGTCATTTCGGCGATGGTCCTGTCGGTGCTCGTCGCACTGATCCTGTCGCCCGCGCTGACCGCGCATTTGCTGAAGCAGAAGAAGCGCGATGAGAATGGCGAAGAACGACCGAATTGGCTCGTCTCGCGTTTCCCCCGCGCCGCGCATTATGTGTCGGCGGGACGCGACCGGTTCAACGACACCTTCGACAAAGGTCTGGAGAAATATCAGAACAGCGTTCGCGCGGTGGTCGATCGCAAATGGCTGTTCCTGCCGATCTACGCGATCGTCGTCGCGCTCCTCGTGGTGATGTTCCTGCGTCTCCCGACGGGGTTCCTGCCGACCGAGGACCAGGGCATCGGCATCGTCCAGTTCCAGTTGCCGCCGGGCGCGACGCAGAATCGCGCGCTCGTCGTGCAAAAGCAAATCGAGAATTATTTCCTGAGCCAGGAAGGCAAGAACATCGCGACCGTGTTCACCGTCAGCGGGCGAGGCGGCGGTGGATCGCCGGGCGGACAGAATACCGGTATCGGCTTCGTCGCCTTGAAGGACTGGGCGGATCGCAAGGGCAAGGAAAATAGCGCCGACGCGATCACCGGACGCGCCTCGGCGGCGCTCTCCAACATCCGCGACGCGCAGGTCTTCGCGCTCGTCCCGCCGGCGGTGCGCGGGCTCGGCCAGTCGAACGGCTTCACGATGGAATTGCAGAACAGCAGCGGGATGAGCCTGCGGGAATTCCAGGCGGCGCGCGACAAATTGCTCGGCATGGCGATGGCCGATCCGACCTTCGTTGGCGTGCGCCTCACCGAATTGCTCGATCAGCCGACGGTCAAGGTCGATATCGATCAGCAGAAACTGGCCGCGCTCGGGCTCAGCCAGACCGCGGTCAATTCGACGCTGTCGGCGGCGTGGGGCGGACAGTACGTCAACGATTTCGTCGATCGCGGACGCGTGAAACGCGTCTTTGTCCAGGGCGACGCGCCGTTCCGGTCGAAGCCCGCCGATCTCGACCAATGGTTCGTTCGCGGCAGCGATGGGCAGATGGCGCCCTTCTCGTCCTTCTCGCGGACGAGCTGGTCGGTCGCGCCGACCTTCCTGTCGCGCTTCAATGGCATTCAGTCCTACGAAATCCAGGGGTCGGCGGCACCGGGCAAGAGCTCGGGCGACGCGATCGCACGGATCGCCGAACTCGCCGGGCAGATTCCCGGCGTGAGCGTCGCATGGTCGGGGCTTTCGTATCAGGAGCGCCTGTCCTCGGGGCAGGCGCCGATCCTCTACTGCCTGTCGATCCTCGTCGTGTTCCTGTGCCTCGCCGCCCTCTACGAAAGCTGGTCGATCCCGCTCGCGGTGCTGCTGGTCATTCCGCTCGGGCTCGTCGGCGCAATCCTGTTCGTGACGCTGCGCGGGCTGACCAACGACGTCTACCTCCAGATCGGGCTACTGACGACGATGGGGCTTGCCGCGAAAAACGCTATCCTGATGATCGAATTCGCCGAACAGGCCGAAAAGAAGGGCGCCCGCGTGATCGACGCCGCGCTCAACGCCGCCAAGATCCGGTTGCGCCCGATCCTGATGACCAGCCTCGCCTTCATCTTTGGCGTGCTGCCGCTGGCAATCTCGACGGGCGCGGGCGCGAACAGCCGGATCGCGATCGGCACCGCGGTGATCGGCGGGATGCTGACCGCGACGGTGCTGGCGGTGTTCTACATCCCATTGTTCTTCGTCCTCGTCCGCCGGGGTTTCCGCGACGGGATGAAGAAGCTTCACGACCGATTCGGCCATCGCGACGAGACGCCACCGCCCGCCGAGCCGGAGCCGGCATGATGCATCGCGCCTTCGCACTCCTCGCGCTCGCGTCGGTCTCGGGGTGCAGCTTCGCGCCGGAATATGCGCGGACCGAGCTTCCGGTGCCGCCGTCGTGGCCGACCGGCGATGCGTATCTCCGCACCAGCGAGGCGGCACTGCCGAGCGTCACCTATCGCGACATCTTCCACGATCCGCGCTTGCAGTCGATCATCGATCAGGCGCTCGTCAACAACCGCGACCTGCGCGTCGCGGTCGCACATATCGAAGCGGCGCGCGCGCAATATAGGATCGAACGCTCGGAACTGTTTCCACAGGTCGGTGCGAACGCGAACTACAGTTACCGTAAGAGCGGCAACGGCACGAGTTTCGGAACCGGAACGGGAACGACGGGCGGAACGAGCACAGGGACCGGGACTGGAACCGGCGGCACAGGGACCGGGACGAACGTCTTCTCCTCCTCGAACAGTTCCTATTCGGTCAACGTCGGCGTCACCGATTTCGAGATCGATCTGTTCGGGCGGGTCCGTTCGCTGAGCAGCGCCGCGCTGAACCGCTATTTCGAACAAGAGGCGGCGGCGCGTGCGACGCGGCTCACCTTGGTCGGCGATATCGCCACCGCGTGGCTGACCTATGCCTCCGACCGGAGCCTGCTCAAGGTTGCCGAGGACACCGCCGCCAGCGCGCGGCAAAGCGTCCGGCTGACCGACCTCCGGCTCAAGGGAGGCATCGCCCCGCGCACCGACCTCCGCCAAGCCGAACAGATTCTCGCCACCGCCGAAGCCGATCTCGCCAGCCAGAAGACCGCGCTGGCGCAGGACGTCAACGCGCTGCAATTGCTCGTCGGCGCGCCGGTGGATGCCACGCTGCTCCCTGCGTCGATCGAGCAAGCGGGCAAGACCGTCGCCGAGCTTCCCGCCGGGCTCGACTCGGGCATTCTGCTGCGCCGCCCCGACGTCGTGCAGGCCGAATACGAACTGCGCGCGACCAATGCCGAGATCGGCGCGGCACGCGCGCAACTGTTTCCGCGCATCTCGCTGACCAGTTTCGTCGGCTTCGCCAGCACCGCGCTCACCTCGCTGTTCACCGGCGGCGCGTTCAGTTACTCGATCGCGCCGAGCGTGAGCTATTCGATCTTCAACGCGGGCGCGGGCAAGGCCAACGTCCGCTATACCCAGGCACAGCGCGACGCCGCGCTCGCGACCTATGAGAAGGCGATCCAGACCGCGTTCCGGGAAGTTTCCGACGCGTTGGCGCGGCGCGGCACGATTACCGATCAGCTCGCTGCGAACCAGCGTTTCGGCGCGGCGGCGGAGGATACCTTCCAGCTTGTCGAAGCACGGTACAAGGGCGGCATCGATACGTTCCTCAACAGCCTCGACGCGCAACGGCAGCTGTATTCGGCGCGGCAGGTTCTAGTCCAGACGCAGTTGCTCCGCGGGACCAATCTCGTCACGCTCTACCGCACGCTCGGCGGCGACGCCTCGCTCGACGTGCCCGCGAGCGGACAAAACCCCGCCCCCGTGGACGCCGCACGACAACCGCCGCAGCAATAGTTCGCTTGACCGCGAGGAGTCTGCGTGAAAGATTCGCATTTATGGCCGCCGACCCCTCAGCTTTCTTCCGCGACATGCTCGGTCAATGGGAGAAGATGGCGAACCAGTTCGGCGGCGATGCGCTGAAATCCGAAGGCTTCGCGCGGACGATGGGAAGCGCGAACACTGCGACGATGGCGATGCAGGCGGCGTTCCAGCAGGGCATGGAAAAGGCGTTCGCCGCCGCCAATCTGCCGACGCGCAAGGATTCCGACGATCTCTCCGCGCGGATGGCAAAAGTGGAAGCCGCGCTCGCCCGGATCGAGGACAAGCTCGGCAGCGGGCCGACGCGCGACAAGCCGAAGCCGACGCGCGGGCGCAAGCCCCCCACGCCTGCGAAATAACGCTTGGCCGACGCCGAAACACTCAATCCGCTCACCGCGGCGCAGGCCGAGTTCGAACGGCTGCTGACGCGCAACATCAAGGGTCTGGAATATTTCACCTCGCCCGCCCCCGTCGTCGGGGCGACGCCCAAGGACGTGCTGATCGAGCGCGGCACGATGCGGCTCTATCATTACCATCCGCGCGTCGAGGACGTGTACCGCGTCCCCATCCTGCTGGTGATGGCGACCACCAATCGCGGTTTCATCTTCGATCTGGTGCCGGGGCAGAGTCTCGTCGAATTCCTGCTCGACCGCGGCTTCGATGTGTTCATGCTCGATTGGGACGCGCCGCGCCCGCACGAGAAAACGCTGACGCTCGAAAGCTACGTCCTCGATTTCCTGCCGAGCGCCGTCGCGCGGGTGCGCAAGGAAACCGAGGAAGAGGACATCAGCGTCGTCGGCTATTGCTTCGGCGGCGTGCTGTCGTTGCTGTGGGCGGCGCTACATCCCAAAGGTCTCGCCAATCTGGTGACCTTCACAACGCCGGTCGATTTCACCAGGATGGAAATGTTCAGCGCCTGGGCCGACCCCCGATTTTACGATGTCGATCGCGTAGTCGATACGTTGGGCAACGTGCCGGGCGACATGCTCTATTCCGCCTTCGCCATGCTCCGCCCGGCCGCGGTTCCGGCCGAGCGCGCGCGACTGTACGACCGGTTGTGGGACGATGAATTCGTGAAGTCGTTTCGCATGTTCGAACGCTGGAATACCGACACGCTGCCGCTGGCGGGCGAATATTTCCGCCAGACGGTGAAGCTTCTGCTCTGGGAGAACCGCCTGCTCGAAGGCACGATGAGCGTCGGTGGCCGCGCGATCGATCTTGCCGCAATCACCGCGCCGTTCCTCCACGTCACCGCCGAGCACGACCATATCGTCCCGACCAAGGCCTCCGCGCCGCTGATCGACATGGTGGGTTCATCGGACAAGTCACAGGTCGTGCTGAAAGGCGGCCACGTTAGCCTCGTCGCGGGCGGCAATGCGGTGAAGCGGATGTGGCCGACGCTTGCCACCTGGCTCGGGGAGCGATCTACATGACCCACCGCATCCGCCGCTTCCGCGCCAGCGACCGAGACGCGATGCTGGCCTTCGCGCAAGGCCTGCCCGAACACGACCTGCTGTTCCTCGGCCGCGACCTGAAGCACCGCCGCGTCGTCGAGGCTTGGCTGGCGGCGATCGACGACGGCTGGATCGACAGCATGATCGCCGAGAACGACGGCGCGGTCGTCGGCACCGTCGCGCTGGTTCGCGATCCGCTCGGCTGGAGCGCGCACGTCGGCGAAGTGCGGCTGCTGGTGTCGTCGGAGCGGCGCGGCGCCGGGCTTGGTCGCGACCTGTTGCAGGCGATCTTCGCGGTGGCGGTCGAGCGCAAGCTCGCCAAGCTGACCGCCGCGATGACCCCCGATCAGGGCGGCTCGGTCGCGCTGTTCGAAAGTCTCGGCTTTCGCGGCGAGGCCTTGCTAAAAGACCAGGTCCGCGATCGCTCCGGCAAACCACACGATCTCGCGATCCTCTGTCTCGACCTGACGCGCGCCGCCGCACAACACCGCGCTTTCGGTTTCGACATTGATGAGCATCAATCATGACACGATGAACCTTCGGATACAGCGGCGCGTAGAGACCGCGACTTCAGGAGATACGACTTGGCTACCGCCGCGCCTTCACAGAATAATATTTCGCCGCCTTCGGCGCTGCTCGCGCTGACCGAATTGCCGCGCGCGATAGCCGAGTTCGGCTCGCTCCCCTGGGCCGCGCCCCTGCTCGCGACCGCGCCGCGCGGCGACGGGCATCCCGTGCTGGTGCTCCCGGGCTTCACGACATCGGACAAATCGACGACGATTCTGCGCCGCTACCTGACGCGGATGGGGTATGACGCGCATAGCTGGGACTTGGGCCGCAACCTCGGTCCCAAGGCAATCGGGCGCGAAGGCGAGAAGCTGGTCGACCGGCTCAACGCGGTCCACGAGCTGACCGGCAAAAAGGTGAGCCTCGTCGGCTGGAGCCTCGGTGGGGTGATGGCGCGTATGGTCAGCCGCAAGCAACCCGACGCGGTGCGGCAGGTGATCTCGCTCGGCTCGCCCTTCACCGGCACCCCGCGTGCGACCAATGTCTGGCGCGCGTACGAATTGCTGACCGGGCAGCGCCTGAACGATTCGCATACGCGCCAGCAACTCACCGAAAGCGCGACGCCCCCGCCGGTCCCCTCGACCGCGATCTGGAGCCGCGAGGACGGCATCGTCGCCTGGCAGAATTGCGTCGAGCCGTTCAGCACGAACAGCGACAACATCGAAGTCCATGGCAGCCATTGCGGGCTCGGGGTGAACCCTGCCGTACTCTATGCGGTGGCGGACAGGTTGGCGTTGCCCGAAGACGAATGGACGCCCTTCGACCGGCGCGGGTTGCGAGCGTTATTCTATCCCTCGGCGGGGCATGCGTGAGCCTTGTTAGCCCCTCTCCTTCAGGGGAGGGGTTGGGGTGGGGCCTATCCAGCATCGCAGCGTTTGCGGCACTGCCCCACCCCCAACCCCTCCCCTGAAGGGGAGGGGCTTAGGTAGAATTAGCTTTTATCCCCACCCCGTAGCGGCGCGACAGCATCGCGGCCGAACTGCATGATCAGTTCCCCGATCTCGCGCGCCTGCGCCATCGAACGATTGCCCTGTTCGCGCAGATAATCTCCCTGGATCTTCATCACTTCGGACACGTCCTTCGCCTTGGCTGCATCGCGCATCGCGGCGAACGCCTCGCGCGCATTCTGTTCGGCCTGGTCGATCATCTTGACGGCGATCGTCTTGTTGCCCTGAACGACCTTTTCGCCCGATGCCTTCATCGCCTCACCCGCGCGTGCGGCGGTATCGCGCGCCTTGGCCGCGCCTTCGCGCATCTTGTCCGCCGCGGCCTTGGCGCCGGCGGTAGCCTTGTCTTTAGCATCTGCCATCATTTGGTTCCTTTGCTCGTTTTGCGGGGTGCCGGTTTGCGTTTCGGCGCCAGCTTGTTGTCGTTTCCTTCAACCGGTGGTGCGGCGCTTGGTTTCATCGCCGCCGCCTTAAGCGCGTCGAATGCTGCGCGCAGCGCCGCAGCATAATTTTCCGGATCGGGCATCACATCGCGGTCCGAGGTGAAACTGACCGCGATCGTATCGCCGTAGCTGTAGACCGGATTGATCAGCCCCATGCCGTCGAACACCGGCCCGGTGCCGAACATCCCGACCATCTTCGCGCCGCAGAAATAGAGCGGCACGCGACTCCCCGGCACGTTGGTCACGACGCAGTTGAACGCGGGCGCATGCGCATTCGCCGCACCGACGCGGGTGTAGAGCCGCGCCGCCAGCCCGGCGAGCGCGCTCGGCATCAGTTGCGAATAATCGGCGAGGTTCTTCGCGCCGACCGCATGCGTCATCGCCTTGGAATTCATCGCTTCGTCATGGACGAAGCGCAGCCGTTCGAGCGGATCCTCGATCTGCGTGCCGAGCCCGACCACCATCGCCGAGACGAGGTTGCCGAGCGCCGCCTTCTCGCCCTCCTGCCGTACGGAGATCGGCGCCATCGCGGTCATCGTCTCCTTGGGAAGCTCACCCTTGTCCTTCAGATAGGTCCGCAACGCACCCCCGACGATCGTCAAAATCGCGTCGTTGACCGTCGCGCCCTCGACCGCCTCCTTGATCGCGCGGATGTCCTTCAATGGAAACGGCACCGCATCCCAGACGCGGTGCGCGCCGACCTTGCCGTTGAATCGCGTCTTCGGCGCGGCGCGCGTGTTCTTCAGGCTGACGTCGCCCTTGCGGACCTCGTTGCTGAGTTTCGCCATGCCGGGAAGCGAGCGGCCGATCGTCTCCATCACGCGCATCGGCTGGACGAGGTTGTTGAAATAGCTCCGCATCAGCAGGTCCGCGACCTGCGGCATATTCTCGGGCTTCCAGGTGTCGATCGTATCGGGATCGGCGACGTCGGCGGTCACCGAATGCACCGCCGCCGACATCTCGACCCCGCTCATCCCGTCGATCGCGGCGTGATGGACCTTGCTGACCAGCGCGAAGCTGCCCGGCGGCAAACCCTCGATCCCGTCGAGCCCCTCGATGATCGTGAATTCCCACAAGGGTTTGGTCAGGTCCATCGGCCGCGAATGAAGCCGTGCCGCCTGGATGCAGAGTTGCCGCCAGTCGCCCGGCTTGGGCAGCGCGATGTGGCGGACGTGGAATTCGATGTCGAACTCGGGATCCTCGATCCAATAGGGATGATCGAGATCGAACGGCACCCGCACCAGCCGCTGGCGAAAACTCCGCGCACCCTGCAACCGCGCCTGGATGAAACTCAATATGTCCTTGAACCGCACGAACCCGCCCGGCGCGGTCGACGGATCGTAGATCGCGACCGACCCGATATGCATCGGCGTATGCGGCGTTTCGAGATAGACGAACGACGCATCCTGCGCGGACAATTGCTGCATGGGCTTCTCCGGTGGCGCTCGTTGTGCGCACAACGCATGTGCTGGACCGAAGCGGCCGTTTCGGCAAGGTGTGGTCAGTCGGCGCGCAGCCAGTTCTCGACCGCGAGGCCGTCCACGCGCGCAAACTCGCGCACGTTATCCGTGACGAGAAATCGCGCGCAGCGACAACGCATGCGCTGCGATCAGCATATCGTTGGCGCCGATCGGCAAGCCTCGGCGCTCAAGGTCGGTACGGAGATGCGCGTAATACGAAACGAAATCGCTATCGAGCGGCAAAACCGTAAAGCGTTCGAGCGCGCCATCCACCAGAGCGCGAAGAGCTGCAGAACCACGTCGCTCGACCCCGAAACGTAACTCGCAAGCCACGACGACGCTGGTCAGCAGCGGCTCGGGCTCGACTGCCACAGCTTTGGAAGCGACTTTTCCGTATGGGAAATTGATGATGTCCGAGAGGGCGTTCGTATCCAGCAGATACAAGCTCAAAAATCCACCGGCTCGGCAGGCAGATCCTCGATCGGACCGATCTCCTCATCAAGCGGCGGTTGCGCCCTGAGCCATTCAACCAGCGATTGCCGTTCTACGGGTTCGATGATGATCCGCTCGCCTTCCTTGCGCATTACCGCATCGCTGCCCGGCAGCTCGAACTCGCGCGGAATGCGCACCGCCTGGCTGCGGCCGTTCTTGAACAGCTTGACGTGACGTTCGTAACCCATGCGCAACTCCTTGGCATATGCGGTAGCATATCCCTGCCGTCGCGGCGATGCTTATTTGCCAAACCCGAACACATCCTGATGAAATCGCCCGTCCTCGATCATGCGCTCCAGCCATTCCGATCCCTGCGCGTGCTCCCCCCCGACTTGGCTCATCGCGATGCGGATCAGCGTGTCGCGGACGGCGGGGGCCATGTGCTTGCCGTCGCCGCAGAGGTAGATCGACGCGCCTGCCTCGATCGCGGCCCAGATCTTCTCCTGCTCGGCCCAGAGCGCGTCCTGGACGAACTTCCACGGGTGCGACGGGACCGCGGAATAAGCGAGGTAGAGATCGGCGGCACCGTCCGCCTGCCAGCGTTCCATTTCGTCGCGGCAGAACCAGTCGTGGTCGGGGTGGCGGCAGCCGAAAAACAGGAGGCTCTTCGCCGCGCCCGCTTGCGCCGCGCGTTCCTGGAGGAAGCCGCGCAATGGCGCGAAGCCGGTCCCGGGGCCGATCAGGATCATCGGAACGCCCGGGTCTTCGGGCGGGGCGAAGGGCGGATTGGGGCGGCGGACGTAGCCGAAGACGGAATCGCCCGACGCGACGTTCGCCATATAGCCCGACGCGAAACCGCGATGCTCGCCGAGGCCCGACCAGGCGGGCGCGGCCATCGTGCCGACGATCAGGTCGGCGACGTGCGGATCGACCGACGGCGACGAGGCGATCGAATAGAAGCGCGGCGCGATCGCCGCAGATAGCTCGACCAGCGCCTCGAACGAAAGTTCGGCGGCGGGATGCGCGTCGAGCAGGTCGAGCAGCGTTAGTCTTTTCGCCGCGACTTCGCTATCGTAGTCCGCCTCCAGCGCGGCGAGCTTACACTTCGTATAGAGGCAGCGCGTCGCCGCTGCGATCACCGCCAGCGCGCGCTTTGGCAGCGGGTCGCTGAGTTCGACGAAATCCGCGAGCAATTGCCGCACCGTCACGGTCTGGCCGAGCGGCAGGTGCCGGAAGCGCCCGCCCTGCCCCGCCAGCCGTACCTGCGCAGCGCCATCGAGCCCGAGCCTAGCGATCGCGCGTTCGACCAGATCGGGCCGGTTGCGCGCATAGACCGCGATGTGATCGCCGGTGTGGTAGACCTGCCCTTCGGGCAGCCGGACGCGGATCAGGCGAGTAGAGGGGCGTGGCGGTTCGATCGCGAAATCCCACAAACCGTTGGCGGGCTTCACGATTTCGTCGTTGGCGACGATCTCCAGCCGTTGCGCATGCTCGGGCAGCGCCTGCGCGCGCGCCTCGGCGGTATCGACGATCGTCAGCGACAGCGACGACGCCTCGCTCGGCGCGGCATCGCTGCCCAGCGCCTTCCACAGATCGCGGACGAACTCCGCGACCGCGCCGTCGAAATCGCCCTGCCCGTCTGCCTCGGCGCGCGGAACAAGGCGGGCCGCTCCGGTCGCCTCGATCGCGGCATCGATGCGCTTGGGAAAGATTTGATAATTCGGCCATTGCGAGTTGCCGACGCCGAGCACCGCGAACCTCGCACCCCGCCAATCCGCGCCCTCGAACGCCCCGGCCTCGAGCGCGCGCTCGATCTCGATCGCGGTATCGGGGGCGCGACCATTGTAGGTCGCGGTGACGATGACGATGACCTTGTCCTCGGGCTTGGCGCCACCCTTGAAGCTTTCGTCCATGCTGCGCACGACGACGTCGAACCCGTCGAGCCGCGCGCGTTCGGCGATCTCCTCGGCGATGTCGCGCGCGGTGCCGAGCGACGAGCCGTAGAGGACCGCGAATTTCTGCCCGGTGCCCGCGACCGACGCGACATCTTCTGCTTTGGCGGGTTCGACCTGACCGAGTTGCAACCGCTCGTGCGGCTGACGCAGGCGGATGCGCATCCAGAAATCGTCGGGCTTGATCGACAGCGTTTCCTTGATCCGCAGCTTGTACGAATGCGGATCGCTGATCGAAAAGGCGCGGAGCAGCATCGCCAGCGCGATCTTCGCCTCGACCATCGCGAATTGCCGCCCGATGCACGCGCGCTCGCCGTTGCCGAAGGGTTTGTAGGCATGGCGATGCCGCGCCGCTTCCGCCGCTGGCAGCCAGCGGTCGATGTCGAACTCCTCCGGATCGTCCCACGCCTTTGCTGACCGGTGCAGCCCGGGGCCGAAGACGTTGACCGGGCGATCCTTTCGGAGCAGCCATTTGCCCCCGATCATTGTGTCCTCGAACGGCGCGAGACTGAACGACGGCGCGGTCGGCCAGAGGCGCAGCGCTTCCTTCAGGATGCGCTCGATCACCTCGAGTTTCGCGACCTGTGCGTAATCGGGCCGTACGTCGCCCGGCAGAACGCGATCGACCTCGCCATAGGCCTGCGCGAGGATCGCGGGATTGCGGAGCAGATAACTGAACGCGAAGGTCAGCATCCCCGATGTCGTCTCGTGCCCCGCGATCAGGAAGGTCAGCACCTGATAGCGAAGGTTGAGGTCGTCGAGTCCCTCGCCGGTTTCGGGATCGACCGCGGTGAGCATCAGGTTAAGCAGGTCTTTCCCGTCTGTCGCATTCACGCGGCGATCGGCGATGATGCCGTCGACCAGCGCGTTCATCTCGGCGATGTCGGCCTCGTACCGCGCCGCAGCCTTCTTCGCGAAACGGTTCTGGATCGGCAGCCGCGTGATCGAAGTCATCGCCGCGCTGAGCGCGCGCCCGAGCGCCTGAAGAAAACTGTCGAGCTCCTCGCGCTCGAACGAATTGAAACGGTGCCCGAACCCCGCGATCGCGATCGAATCGAGCGTCAGCCGCGTCATGTCGTCGGCGACCAGCACGTCGGTCCCCGCGGCTCGCGTCCATTTCGCGACCAGCTGATCGCAAACCTCGACGATCATGTCGAAATAACCGCGCATCGCGCGCTGGCTGAACGCGGGCAGCAGAATGCGGTGCGCCTTTCCCCAGTTCGGCTCGTCGCTGAACGCGGTGAATAGCCCGTCGCCCGCGAATTTGCGCACGACGCGCAGGCCCGGCCCCGGCATCTTGCGGAATCGCGTTTCATCGGAAAGCTCGGCGACGAGATCGGGATCGGTCACGAACACGCCGATGCGGCTGCCGAATTTCAGCTTGAAGATGCCTTCGGGAAAGTCGCGCGACGTGGCGAGCAAATGCCCGATCAGCCCGGCGCGCGCGATCTGGTGGAGGTGGCCGACGACGGGCAACCCCTTTGGCGACGGGATCGTCGCGCGCGTCGCCATCGGTCGCTCTCCTGTGCCTGCGCCGCGCAATCCACCACAGCGTTCGCACCCATGCAAGTTGCCGTCGCGGAAGGGCGCGGGCGTACCTGCGCCGGGGCGGGTCCGAAGCGGGCCGATTCCCCTTTCCCGAACCGGACGGCAAGCGTAATCGGGCGGCATGAGATCACCCTTTTGCCTCGCGCTTCTCCCTCTGCTCACGCTGTTCGCCGCGGCCGCGCCTGCGCAACACTCGGCAACCGATCCCGCCTGCGCCAATGTCCGCGTCGCGATCCCGCCCGAACTCGCGGGCTGGGGCAATCCGACGCCGGTGAGCGCGGGCACGAAGATCGGCGAAGGCGCGACGATCGAGATCGGCAAAGCCGCGCTGGTCTCGCTTCACCCCGCCAAGCATCTGACGCTCCAGCCCGCGCCGGGGAAGGGCGCCGCAGCGGAAGGCAATGGCGGCACGCTGGCGCTCGCGGTGACGAACGCCGGAAAGTATCGCGTCGCGCTTAGCGGCGGCGCGTGGATCGACCTCATCCACGACGGCAAGGCGGTCGCATCGAGCACGCACGCGCACGGGCCGAAATGCAGCGACATCCGCAAGACGGTCAATTTCACACTGGCACCTGGCAATTACGCGATCCAGCTGTCGGGGAACGAGAGCGACAGTATCGCGCTGCTGGTGGCGAAGCTCGGGTGAGGGCGATCGCAGCGGCGCTGGCACTCCTCGTCGCGCCGGCTGCCGCTCAAGTTCCGCTGAAGCCGCCTCCCGCCGCAACGCCTTCCGAAACCGTTAGCGTGACGCTGACGACGAGCGAGGGCCCCGTCGTCGTCACGCTCGACAAGGGCAAGGCGCCGATCACCGTCGCCAATTTCCTGCGCTACGCCGACGACAAGCGGCTCGACGGCACCGCGTTCTACCGCGCGATGAAACTCGGCGAGAACGCGGGCCTCGTCCAGTTCGGGACACGCGCCGATCCGAAACGGACGCTCCCGCCGATCGCCCACGAACCGACTTCGCAGACGGGCCTCAGCAACACCGACGGCGCGCTCGCGATGGCGCGCTACGCGCCGGGCACCGCGGCGGGCGACGTGTTTATCGTCGTCGGCGATCTACATACGCTCGATGCGAGCGCGACCGATCCCGGCTTCGCGGTGTTCGGGCACGTCGTCGAGGGAATGGACGTAGTCCGCCGCATCCTCGCCGCGCCGACTTCCCCGACCGAGGGCGAAGGGGTGATGAAGGGCCAGATGCTCGAGCCGGCGATCAAGCTGATCAGCGCGCGGCGGAACGGGTAAAGCTCTCGTCGCCCCGGCGCAGGCCGGGGCCGCTTCGTGAGCGAGCGCGCCGATTGCCAGCGATCCCGGCCTTCGCCGGGATGACGGATTCAACCGCCCAGGAATCGCACCGACGCGCCATCAGCGTCGCGAACGATGCGGGTACGCGTGGCGTAGAGAACGTCGAGCATTTCCTCGCGGAAGATCACGTCGGCGGGGCCGCTGGCGACCACCCTGCCCTCGCTGAGCGCGACCGCGTCGTCGGCGAGCGCGATCGCGAGATCGAGGTCGTGGAGCGCGACGATCACGGTACGGCCGGCGTCGGCTAGCGCGCGGAGGCGTCGCCCCGCGTCGATCGCGTGTCGCGGGTCGAGCCCGGCGGTCGGCTCATCGACGATCAGCAATTCGGGATCGCCGACCGTCGCTCGCGCGAGCATGACGCGCGCGAGTTCGCCGCCCGACAGCCGCGTCGCGGGGCGATCGGCGAGCGCGGCCAGATCGTATTCCGCAAGCGCCTGGCGTACGCGATCCTTGGCACCACGCGGCGGATCGCCGAACGCGGGCAAGGTCGGCAGCAAGCCGAGTGCCACGACGCGCTCGACCGAGATCGGCCAATCGACCCGCGGCGATTGTGGCAGATAGGCGCGGCGGCGCGCGAGCGTACGGCGCGGGATCGTGGCGACCGACTCCTCGCCCCAGCGGACGGTGCCGCTATCGACGCGACGCAGCCCGGCGGCGACTTCGAGCAAGGTACTTTTGCCCGCGCCGTTCGGGCCGATGACCACGGTCAACCGGCCCGCAGCAAATCTTACGCTCGCATCGGCGAGCACATCGCGCCCGCTCCGCGCCAACCTGACGGAGTCTATGACGAGATCGCTCACGGCGCGGTCTTCCGGACGTGGAGCACGAGCCACAGGAAGAACGGCGCGCCGACCGCGCCGATCAGGACGCCGAGCCGCAATTCGGGACCGGTCAGATGCACCAGTCGGGTGATCGTATCCGCAACGACAACGATCAGCGCGCCCGCGAGGGCGGCGGGCAAAAGAATCTTCGCCGGACTGTGGCCGGCGAGCGGGCGGACGATGTGCGGCGCGATCAGCCCGACGAAGCCGATCGCCCCCGCCACCGCGGTCGCCGCGCCGACCCCGAGCGCGGTGCCGAGAAGCGCGAGGAGGCGGACGCGCGACACCGCGACGCCGAGGCTCTCGGCCTGCGCCTCGCCGAGCGCCAGCGCATCGAGCGAGCGGCGGGTCGCGAACAGCAGCGCGGCCCCGACGACGATGAAAGGTGCCGCGAGCCGGACATGATCCCAGCTACGGTCGGCGAGCGACCCCATCAGCCAGGACATGATCTCGTACGCGGCATAGGGGCTAGGGGAGAGGTTGAGCGCGAGGCTCACCCCCGCGATCGCGATGCTCGACACCGCCGCGCCCGCGAGGATCAGCGCGAGCGTCCCGCCGCCGCGCGCGAGGCCGAGCGCGATGCTCGCGGTGATCAGCGCGCCGGTCAGCGCGAAGAGCGGCGTCGCGATCAGCGATACCGCCGAAAAGCCGTAATAGATCGCGATCACCGCGCCGAGCGACGCCCCCGAGGACACACCGAGCAGCCCCGGCTCGGCGAGCGGGTTGCGCAGCAATCCTTGCAGCACGGCGCCCGACAATCCCAGGATTCCGCCGGTCAGAATCGCCAGAACGATCCGCGGCGCCCTGATCTCGGTCACGATCAGCGAGGTCAACGTCGAGCCGCCGTGGAAGGCGGCCAAGACCTCGCTCAGGCGCAGCGACACGGTTCCCGCGAGCAGCGACGCGACCGATGCGATCACCAACAGAACCGCCAGTGTCGGGACAAGCCAGCGCGTCACCGCGCCACCTCCGATAATGCCACGCGCAGTTTCATCGCGACATCGACGGAATAGGGCGTGCCGCACGCATAATAAGCGCTCGACAGCGTCACGGTCCGGCCCTGCCACGTCCGCCGCACCGCCGGATGCTGCGCAGCATCGCCGTTGAGATCGTTCGCTGCGCGCCACGTCGTGCTGCGGACGAGCACCCGCGGCGCGGCGGCGAGCAGCACCTCCGCATTCGGCGCAGCATAGAGCGACGCAGGCGGGTGGTGCGCGACATTGTCCGCGCCCGCCTCCGTCAGCAACAAATCGTAGAGCGATCCCGGTCGCGCGCCGAACCCTGCGGCATCCCATGCCGCGACGGTAACGTGCGTCGGCATCTTGCGGGAGAGGAATGCGAGTTTGCGATCCATCTGCGCGATCAGCACCTCGCCCCGCGCCCGCGCGCCGACCGCCGCCGCGATGCGCCGAGTCGATGCGCGGATGCTCGCAAAATCGGTCGCGTCGTCGATTTCGAGGAGCGGATAGCCGAGCCGCTTCAGGAGCGCGCGCGTCGCCGGGGTAGTGTAGGTTCCAGCGAGGATCAGATCGGGATGCTGGCGCGCGACTTCTTCGGCGGTGCCGCGATTGATCGCAACGCGCTTCGCTTGTTCCGCGACGAGCGATCCCGAAGGATCGCGCGCCAGCCACGATACCGACGTGATCCGATCGGGCGGGAGCAACATCAGCAGATATTGATCGGTGCATTGGTTGATCGACATGACGCGAAGCGGGCGCTCGGCCGACACCGCGACCGACAGGCTTGCGAGCAACAAGCCGAGCGCCCGTAACATCAGAAGCGCGCTCTCACGCCGGCATAGGCGGCACGGCCGACGGTCGCGTAGCTGAACACCTCCTCATACTCCTCGTCGAGCGCATTCTCGACGCGCCCGAACAGCGAGATGCTTTCAGTGAGGCGGTAATCCGCGCTGAAATTCACCAGCGCATATTCCTGCAACGACACGCGCACCGGCACGAAGCTCGGATCGGTGAAGGCGAGATCGTCCTGCCGTCCGTTGTACCGCACGGTCAGCGTGCCCGACAGCCGTTTGTCGGCGGTGAACGTGGTGACATTGACGCTGCCGATATGCTTCGGCCGTCGAATCTCGACTCCATCGCCGTCGCGCGCGCGCAGATAGGTGTAGGCGAGATCGATGCGGAGCTGATCGACCGGGGTCGCCGAGACGAATGCCTCTACGCCGTGCTGGTACGATCGCGACGTCTCGTTCACCGGACTGCTGCTGAAATCGGGCAGCGTGATCGTACTGATCTCGTCGTCGAGACGGCTGTCGAAATACGTCGCGCCGATGGTCGCGCGATCGCCGAACGCCTGGTCGATTCCCGCCTCCCAGCCCTTCGACTTCTCCGGCTTCAGTCCGGGATTGCCGATATATTGGCCGTCCGAAAAGCCGTAGAGTTCGAAATACCCCGGGTTCTTGATGCCCGTGCCATAGGCGCCACGCACGCGCGTGCCGGTGCTGAAACGATACCCGGCTTGCGCCCGGAACGTCGTCGCGTCGGCAAACCGCGTATTCAGATCCTGCCGCACCGATGCGCCGAGCGCGAGCGCCTTGCCGATGTTGAGATCGTACACGCCGACGATCCCGACATTGTCGATGTGCCGTTCGCCGGTGAACACGAACGGCGATGGTGTCGCGGAGATCGTACGAAATTCCTCGCGCTCGACATCGATCGCGCCGGTGATTCGGTGCCGCACCGCGCCGTCGCCGAACCGCAGCGCGCTTTCGAACGAGCTCTTATAGCGTCGGCCCTCGTCGCCGAAATCGAGCCCGAATCCGGTGTAGTTGCGGCGGTCGCTGTCGGTGATCTGCCCGGTCAATGCGTTGGTCCAGCGGTCGTCGAGCAGCGACAGTTCGGCCCTAACGAGACCGTAGGCGCCGCGCGCGCGGAAGCGGTTGCCGGGACTGTCGACGATCAACCCGAAGGTCGGGCTGGTCGTGTCGAAATCGCTGACATTGTTCTTCGCCGCGACGAGCGAATAACGACCGACAACTGTCAGCTTGAATATGTCAGACGGCACCCATGTAACCTTCGCCGACCCTGCCGCGCTGGTCGATCCGATGTCCCGGCTGCCGCCTCGCGCGGTCGGGAAGCCGTTCGTCCCGTACACGCTGCCCGACACCGCATAGTCGAGCGCTCCCGCGACGCCGGCGGCACGCGCGCTGCCGACGTAGGTGCCGAACGACCCGCCCTCCGCACGCAGGCGGATCCCCGGCGCTTCCGCCCCGCTGAGCGTCAAATATTGGATAACCCCGCCGATCGCGTCGGAGCCGTAGAGCGAGGATTGCTGCCCGCGCAAAACCTCGATCCGCGCGCCTTCGTCGGCGAGCAAGGTGCCGAAATCGAACTCGCCCTGATACGGGTCCGCCGCCTCGATCCCGTCGATCAGGACGAGGACATGATTCGCCTCCGACCCGCGGATCCGCACCTGCGTCTGCGCGCCGACCCCACCGACGCGGCTGACCGCGAGACCGGGCACGTCGCGCAGGACGTCGGACACGATCCGGGTCTGGCGCTGCTCGATCGCGGCGGCGTCGATCACGGTCAGCGAGGCGGGAACGTCGGCGGCCTTGTCGGCGTCACCCGAGCGCGAGGCGGTGACGACGATATCATCATCGGCCTTTTCGATTTGTGCGTAAGCTGGCGCGGCGAGCGCCAGAGTCGCAAAAGCGCACAGCGCCCAGCCAAATCCGTTCGCACTGAGCCTGTCGAAGTGCTGCCCTTCTTCTCCGCCGTTGGAGAGAGGAGGACAGGGCTTCGACAAGCTCACCCCGAACGGAGATCGGTAGTTCTGAAAATTCACATAGGGTTTGGTCATCGGTCTTCTCCGGCATCACGAGCGACATGCGGAGAAGCCCCGTCGGCCGGAGAAACATCTGGACCGGATGCTGCGGTCGCGACGTCCCCCTGCCCCCGCAAGGTTCGTCGCTCGCAACGGAGGACCGAGCCGCGATCTCACCTGGATCGAAGCTGGAGCGACCAGAGCGCCGGCAGGTCTCCTGGCTCGCGGGTCGTCACGCGATGCAAGCCTTCCCGAACGGACAAGTCCGCCAGTGGCCACCCCCATCACGGGGCCGGTGCATCGCGCTCACCGCTTACAGTTGCAGGGACAGCCGCGGATTTGGCGGGGAGACCCCGCCGCACCGCATTCCCTATTATGCTCTCACGAGCACCGGCGCGATCTCGGGCGAGGTCAAACCCCGCCCGACCGCCGCCTTAGGCCGTGCCGCTGCGCTGTCAAACCCCGTCGAGCGCGAGCAGCGCGAAGGTCGTCAGCCAATGCTCGCCCATGTAATCGTCGAACAGATGCGGTAGGCTGGCGGCGAGATGCGCGTCGGCGGCGGTATGCGCGGTCTCTGCAAGTGCGGCGCGGGTCGCGGGATGCGCTGCAAGGACTCGCCAACACCAGGCGCGACTGAGGTTGAGGCCATCAAGATGGGCGATCCGTCCGTCGCTGCGATCGGTGACGATGGCGGGGTCGAGGAGCGGCCGCGGATCGGGCAGGAATTCGGCGAGCCACAGGCCGAACGTCTCGGCCGGCATGATGCGCGCCATCAGCGCCGCCTCGCACAGCGCCGGCGACAGGAAGTCCTCGCCGCCGGGTTCCCAGACCTGACACGCGCGGTCACCCGCGAACCAATCCGAGGCGCGCCCGCCGATCAGCAGCGCGAGATCGGGGTCATGCGCCTCCGCCCAATGCTGCGCGAGGATCAGCGCGAAGGCGGTGTTGGCGTGATTGCCGTGCCGCACCGGGTGGCTGAGCTTGGGCAGATACGTCCGGAAACGATCCGCGAAGGCGCGCGCCAACGGCTCGACCGCCGCGGCCCATCGCCGGTCGTCATGCAACGAGAGTTCGGCATGGAGCGCAAGCAGCCACGCCCAGCCATAGGGCCGCTCAAACGAACCCGATGCGGCCCGTGTCAGATAGGCGAGCTCCCCCGCGACTTTGTCCGACACCAGCATCGCATCGGCGCGAGCGCGAATATCGCCAGCGATCGGCAGATCGGGAAAGCGCCGCGCGATCCGCATCACCTGCCACCAGCCGTGAACGCAGGAGTGCCAGTCATAGCTTCCGTAGAAGATCGGGTGCAGCGCTCGCGGCCCCGCGACACCCTCCGGCCCGGTCATCGCGTGGTCGAGCTTGTTGGGCCATTCGCGACCGATGTGTGCAAGGGTGGATGTAGCGAACCGTTCGGCGAGAGGGCGGGTCAGATCAATGATATTTCATCCCTTCCATTACTTCTCGCTTCCCCGGCGCAAGCCGGGGTCCAGCTGCACAGGTTCCGATGCTGGACCCCGGCCTGCGCCGGGGAAGCCATATCCGCCACCCCCCGGCGTCTCGATTACGAAGACGTCGCCCGCGGCCATCTCGACCGTAGCAGTCGCCGCGAGCCGCTCGATGGAGCCATCGCCGCGCTGGACTTGGTTCAGGCCGAGTGCGCCCGATTCGCCACCCGCGACACCGAACGGCGGCACCGCACGCCGGTTCGACAGGATGCTCCCCGTCATCGCTTCCAGAAACCGAACCCGCCGCACCGCGCCGTCGCCGCCGCGCGACACCCCCGCCCCGCCCGATCCGCGCCGGATCGAGAATTCCTCCAGCAGCACGGGGAAGCGCGTCTCCAAAACTTCGGGATCGGTCAGCCGGCTGTTGGTCATGTGGGTCTGGACGACGCTCGTTCCGTCGAAGCCCGGCCCCGCGCCCGAACCGCCCGCGATCGTCTCGTAATATTGGTGACGATCGTTACCGAAGGTGAAATTATTCATCGTCCCCTGGCTCGCCGCCATCGCCCCGAGCGCACCGAACAGCGCATCGGTCACGACCTGGCTCGTCTCGACATTCCCCGCGACGACCGCGGCGGGATAGCGCGGCGCGAGCATCGATCCTTCGGGGATGACGATCGTCACCGGACGCAGGCAGCCATCGTTCATCGGGACCGGCTGATCAATCAAAGTACGGACGACGTAAAGCACCGCGGCGCGGACGATCGCGCTGGGCGCGTTGAAATTGCTCGGCAGTTGCGCGCTGGCGCCGGTGAAATCGACCGTCATCGCGCCCGCATCGCGATCCACCCGCACCGCCACGCGAACGACCGCGCCGTTGTCCATCTCGTATGCGAACGCGCCGTCCGACAAGCGCCCGATCAACGCACGCACCGCGACTTCGGCGTTGGTCTGGACGTGTTCCATATACCGGCTGACGGTCCGCGCGCCGTAATCGCCGGCCATTCGCGTCAGACCCGCCGCGCCACGCGCGCAAGCTGCGAGCTGCGCGGTCAGATCGGCGATATTCTGGTCGATGTTGCGCGCGGGCCAGCGCCCGCTGGCGAGAAGGGCGCGAAGCTCATCCTCGAGGAAACGACCTTGATCGACAACAAGGACATTGTCGAACAATACGCCTTCCTGCTCGACGCTGGTACTTCCCGGCGGCATCGATCCCGGCGTGATGCCGCCGACATCGGCGTGATGCCCGCGCGCCGCGACGAACCATTCGGGCGCGTCCTGATCGGAAGAATTTGGGCCATCGGCGAATACCGGCATGACGACGGTGATATCGGGCAGATGCGTACCCCCGTCATACGGCGCGTTGAGCGCATAGGCGTCGCCGCGCCGGATGCCGCGCTCGTCCGATGTCCGCTTGCGCAGGATCGTCCGGATGCTGTCGCCCATCGAGCCGAGATGGACCGGAATATGCGGCGCATTGGCAACGAGGTTCCCCTCGCGATCGAACAACGCGCAGGAGAAATCGAGGCGTTCACGGATGTTCACCGACGCGGCGGAATTTTGCAGCGCCGCGCCCATCTCCTCGGCGAGCCCCATGAACAGGCCGTGGAAGATTTCGAGCCGCACCGGATCGGCCGCGCCGCTTTCGTCGTCGATGCGCGCGCGCTCGGCAACGCGGTCGAGGATCAGATTGCCGATCGCATCGACGCGCGCGCGCCAGCCCGGTTCGACCGCCGTCGTCGAGACCGGATCAATCAACAGCGCCGGGCCATCGACGGTCGCACCCGCCGCAAGCCCTGCCCGGTCGTGAACCGGAGTGTCGTGACGCCCGCCCGCCATATAGGTCTCGACCGATGCCACAGGCGGCGCGGTCTCCTTGGGTAGGGTCGCTATTACCGCATCGATCGGCGGTGTCTCGGCAATCGCCTCGACCGAAATGCGATCGACGACGATGTCGCCGGTTCCCGCAAAACCGAACCGAGCGGTGTGCCCTGCCGTGAATCGATCGCGCAGATCGCGACGATCAATTCGCCCGCCATGCCCTGACCCGTTCGTTTCGAGCGAAGTCGAAAAACGCTGCGCAGCGTCCTGAATACGCTTCTCGACTTCGCTCGAAGCGAACGGTGACGGGGAAGCGATTCGAATCTCGAATAGGCTGTCGGTTTCCGCATAACGGAGGTGGACGCGCGTCTCGATGCGAATAGCCGCATCACCGATGCCCTGCGCCACCAGATCGGCGCGCGCCGCCTCCGCGAGCGGGGCGATCGCCGCGTCGAGATCGCCATCGAGGGGCAGCATCACCGTCGCCTCGCGCAGCACGCGCCGGTCGGCGAGGCCCATCCCGTACGCCGACAGCACCCCCGCGAGCGGATGGATCACCACTTGCTCGATCGCCAGCGCGTCGGCGACGAGGCAGGCGTGCTGCCCGCCCGCCCCGCCGAAACAGGCGAGCGCGTAGCGCGTCACGTCGTGCCCGCGCGCGACCGAGATCGTTCGAATCGCCTTCGCCATATTGGCGACCGCCACCGCGACGAACCCCTCCGCCGCTGCCTCGCGCATCATGCCGGTGCCCGCGATAGCTTCGTCGAGCGCGCGTGCCGCCGCTTCGGCGTCGAGCGGCGCATCGCCGTTCTCGCCGAATACGGCGGGAAAGAATTCCGGCTGGACCTTGCCGAGCATGACGTTGCAATCGGTAACGGTCAGCGGTCCGCCGTGCCGGTAGCACGCCGGCCCTGGCACCGCGCCCGCCGATTCCGGCCCGACCAGGAACCGCGCGCCGTCGAACCGGCAGATCGATCCGCCTCCCGCTGCGACGGTATGGATCTTGAGCATCGGCGCGCGGATACGGGCGCCCGCGACGATCGTCTCGCTGTCGCGCTCGAAAATGCCGTCGTAGCGCGACACGTCGGTCGAAGTGCCGCCCATGTCGAAGCCGATGACGCGGTCGAACCCCGCCTCGCGCGCGGTCGCCGCCATGCCGACGATGCCGCCCGCGGGGCCGGACAGGATCGCATCCTTGCCGTGGAAGGCGTCACCCGCGACGAGACCGCCGTTCGATTGCATGAAGAGGACGCGGGCGTCGCTGCCCAGCGCGCCGGACAGTGAGTCGATGTAGCCCGCGAGGACCGGCGACAGATAGGCATCCACGACGGTCGTATCGCCGCGTCCGATCAGCTTGATCAGCGGGCCGAGGCGGTGGCTGACCGAGATTTGAGTGAAGCCGATTTTTCGAGCGATCTCGGCCAACGTCGCCTCATGCTCCGTATAACGATAGCCGTGCATCAGGACGATCGCGATCGCGCGAAGCCCGCCGTCGAACGCCGCCTGAAACGCCGCGCGGGCCGCGTCGGCGTCGAGCGGCGTCAGCACGCGACCGTCCGCCGCGATGCGCTCGTCAATCTCGACGACACGCGCGTAAACCGGGTCGGCGCGGATGATATGCCGCGCGAAGATATCGGGCCGCTCCTGATAGCCGATCCTCAGCGCGTCGCCGAAGCCGCGCGTGATCGCGAGCAGCACCGGCTCGCCTCGGCGTTCGAGCAGCGCATTGGTCGCGACGGTCGTGCCGAGGCGGACCTCCATCGGCGGCAATGCGTCCGCCGCGCCGGTCAACCGCCGGATCGCCTCGACCGCGGCGTCGTCATAGCGCGCCGGGTCTTCGGACAGCAGCTTGGCGGTGACGAACGCGCCGTTGGGGCGCCGCGCGACGACATCGGTAAACGTGCCGCCGCGATCAATCCAGAAATGCCAGCGGTGGTCCATCGCCGCCGCTCTAGGCAGCCGATCCGGCGATGCCCAGTCTTACCCGGTGCTCGTCCTCTCGAGCCGGAGCCAAGAGCATGAATTGTGCTCCTGCGAAGGCAGGAGCGCTGGCGGTATGAGCGACACGCGCGCACCCGAGGCTCCTGCCTTCGCAGGAGCAGTTCCTTACGTCCTATTCCGCCGCCTCGGCATAGCGCGTCACCATGTCCGCCAACCGCGTCTCGATGATCTCCTCCGCCTCGGCGACGATGCGGTCGATCAGTTGCTTCACGCTCGGCACGTCGTCGATCAGCCCCTGGACCATCCCCGCCGACCAGATGCCGCCGTCGGTATCGCCCGCCTCCATCGCCGCGACGCCGCGCTTGCCCGCGACCAGATCCTGCACATCCGCAAAGGTCGCATCGCCGCGCTTCTCGATCGCGACGACCTGCTCGCTGACCGCATTCTTCATCACCCGCGCGGTGTTGCGCATCGTGCGGAAGATCAGGCTGGTCGCGCGCTCGTCGTTCGCGACCATCTGCTGCTTGAAGCTGTCGGGGATCTGCGCTTCCTGCGTCACGCAGAAGCGCGTCCCCATGTTGATCCCGTCCGCGCCGAGCGCGAGCGCCGCGACGAGGCCGCGCCCGTCGCCGAATCCGCCGCTCGCGAGCATCGGAATCTTCAGCTTGTTCGCCGCCGCCGGGATCAGGATCAGCCCCGGAATATCGTCCTCGCCCGGATGCCCCGCGCATTCGAAGCCGTCGATCGAGATCGCATCGACGCCCTTGCGCTCGGCCGACAGCGCGTGCCGGACGCTGGTGCATTTGTGGATGATCTTCAGGCCCGCCGCCTTGAACATCGCCCATTGCTCGGCGACCGCGGGGGTGCCGGCCGTCTCGACGATCTTTATGCCGCCGTCGATGATGACCTGCGCATAGCCATTGTAGTCGGTCGGGTGGATCGTCGGAAAGACGGTGAGGTTCACCCCGAACGGTTTGTCGGTCATGTCGCGACACCGCGCGATTTCGTCCGCGAGCGCCTGCGGGCTCGGCTGGTTCAGCGCGGTGATGAAGCCGAGCGCGCCGGCATTGGCGACCGCGGCGACGAGCGGCGCGCGGCCGACCCACTGCATCCCGCCCTGCGCGATCGGATAGTCGACCCCGAACGCCTCGGTGAACCGCGTCTTCAGCATGCCCCGCTCCCCGCTTACCGTAAGTGTTGTTATGCTAAGTGCGAACCTACCTGCAAGCGCTGGCGAAAAAAGCCCGCTCCCGCTCTTCGCGGGAGAGGGTTGGGTGAGGGTCTTCTTCTTTTTCTACCCACAAGAAAAAGAAGAAGACCCTCACCCTCCCACTTCGTGAGCCCCTCCCTCTCCCGCACGCGGGAGAGGTGTGAGTGACGGTCGCTCTATTTTCCGCTCGGCGCAGCTGGCGGTGGAGGAGCTGTGCCCGCCCCGCCCATCTGCTGTTGCTGCTGCATCTGAAGCTGGCGGATCACCGCCTCGGGCAGGAAGTCGATCAGTTCTACATCGAACACCAGCGTCGAATTTCCCGGAATCGGCCCCTTCGTCTCCTCGCCATAGCCAAGCTCCGGTTTGATCCAGAACCGGTATTTCGCACCTTTCGACATCAGCTTCAGCCCTTCGGAGAAGCCCGGCACCACCCCCGCAACGGGAAGCGGGGTCGGCTGCTGCGACTTGTCGAAGGTGGTGCCGTCGAGCAATTTGCCCTCGTAATTGATCAGCGTCACGTCGGTGTCGGTCGGCTTGGCACCCTTGCCCGGCTCCAGCACCTTATATTGCAGCCCCGAAGTGGTGGTGACGACGCCCTTGGCGCGTGCGTTGGCGGTCAGGAAATCGTCGCCCTGAAACGCCAGCGCCGCTGCCGCGACGAGCGCGAGGACGATGCCGACGATCAGCCACACGATGTAGCTGCGCTTGACGGGCTGGATCGGAACGGCGGTGACGTTGGACATGGCGGACCCTTATAAGGGCCGCGCGGGCACGGCCGCTAGGCTGTAAACTGGAAGGCGTCGGCCGGTTGCCCGGCCGATAGCGATCTTACCGGGCGCCGTCGCGTTCGGCGCGCTTGCGCTCGAGCTTGCGCGCACGGCGGATGGCGGCGGCACGCTCGCGCGCGCGCTTCTCGCTGGGCTTCTCGTAATGACGGCGCAGCTTCATTTCGCGATACACGCCCTCGCGCTGCAGCTTCTTTTTGAGCGCGCGAAGGGCCTGGTCGACGTTATTGTCGCGAACGATGATCTGCATAAAACCGACGAACTCCGAATCCAAATGCGTATAGCGGCCACGAACCGGGTTCGTGCCGTAAGATGGGCGCGCCTAGCAGCGTGTCCGCGCGAAGGCAAGGCGCGATCGGGCTGGCGCGCCACCGCCGCGCCACGTAAACGCGCCGACGATGTCCGACCTGATGCTCTATAACAGCCTGACCCGCAGCCTCGAACGATTCGAGCCGATCGATCCCGCGAACGTCCGCGTCTACACCTGCGGGCCGACAGTCTACAATTACCAGCATATCGGCAACATGCGCGCGTTCCTGTTCGCGGACACGCTCGGGCGAGTGCTCAGGTGGAAGGGCTGGCCGACCACCCACATCATCAACATCACCGACGTCGGCCATCTGACCAGCGACGCCGACGCGGGCGACGACAAGATGGAGCGCGCGGCGGCGACCGCGGGCAAATCGATCTGGGAGATCGCGGCGCATTATACCGAGGCATTCAAGGCCGACGTCGCGCGGCTCAACATCGTGCCGCCCGCACGATGGTCGGTGGCGACCGATCATATCGCCGAGATGATCGCCTTCGCCGAACGGATCGCGCCCAAGCATTGCTACGAACTGTCGGACGGTCTCTATTTCGACGTCTCGACCGTCCCCGATTACGGGCGGCTGGCGGGTGCGGCGCCCGACGAGCGCGAGAGCCGCATCGCCGCGGTCGAGGGCAAGCGCAACCGCCAAGATTTCGCGATCTGGCGCAAATCCGCGCCGGGCGAGAACCGCCAGATGGAATGGGATTCGCCCTGGGGCCGCGGCGCGCCGGGCTGGCACCTCGAATGCTCGGTGATGAGCAAATTCTATCTCGGGGAAAAGTTCGACATCCACACCGGCGGCATCGACCATCGCGAAATCCACCACCCAAACGAAATCGCGCAGAACCAGGCGCATTGCGAGCGTGCGGATACCGGCGCGAACATCTGGATGCACAACAACTTCCTCGTCGAACGCGCCGGGAAGATGAGCAAATCGAGCGGCGAGTTCCTGACGCTGCAGGCGCTCGTCGATCGCGGCTTCCACCCGCTGGCGTACCGGATGATGTGCCTGCAGGCGCATTACCGCAGCGAACTGGAGTTTTCGTGGGAAAGCTTGACGGCAGCGCTTACGAGGCTGAAGCGAATGATCTTCGGCGTTCAGAAGCTAAAAGAGTACGTTGTAGATTCGGACGATGGATTTGACACCCCCATCGATGACGATACCTACCTCAACAAAGTTGTTATCAGTTTTGAGGATGCGATTCTCGACGACCTAAACACTTCTCAAGCTCTTATAGGCTTTGAAGGATTGGCACTCAACGGTGTTGGTGCGTTACCTGTCAACTATCCCGGGCAGGTCGAGATCGTAAGAGCTCTGGCTCGCCGGCGATTTTTGGCACTGGCCAAAATGGACAAAGTGTTTGGAATGAATATCACGTTGCTCACCCGTGCAGACCTCCGTATCCGCCCGGGTACCGCCACGCTCACCGATGCAGAGATCGAGGCCCGCCTCGCCGAACGCCGCGAGGCGCGCGCCGCGAAGGATTTCGCACGCTCCGACGCGATCCGCGACGAACTCGCCGCCGCCGGGGTCGAGGTGATGGACGGCGATCCGCTCGGCTGGGACTGGAAGCTCTAACTCAAG
Source organism: Sphingomonadales bacterium (assembly GCA_038236185.1). Lineage (GTDB taxonomy): Bacteria > Pseudomonadota > Alphaproteobacteria > Sphingomonadales > Sphingomonadaceae > Sphingomonas. Next base: position 154,199 of record JBBSTE010000001.1, read on the forward strand.
GCCGTCATCCCCGCGAAATCGGGGACCCCTCTCCCGGCGCACGTACCAAAAGCAACCGGTGCGATTGTGACTTCGACACGAGATGGGTCCCCGCTTTCGCGGGGATGACGAAGAAAATGGAACCGACACCGCAGATATATTTTGATGGGAGCACCGAAGCGACGATACAAAGGTAGCATGAAAGCCGTATTCCCCGCGCTCGCCCGCCCGCTCCTCGAACCCCACCTCCCCGCCGATCTCGACGTCGCCTGGTTCGCCACCCCCGAGGAAGCGAACGCCGGGATCGCCGACGCCGACATCGCCTGGGTCGATATGCAGCCGACTCCGCGCGTCGCCGAGGCGATCCGGCACTCCGGCCACAACCTGAAATGGGTTTCGACGATCTTCGCAGGCCTCGACGCCTTCCCACTCGACCTGCTCCGCCAGCGCAAGGTCACCGTCACCAACGGCGCGGGGATCAACGCCTACGCCGTCGCCGAATATGCGGTGATGGGGGTGCTCGTCGGCGCCAAGCGCTTCGATGAAGTGCTGCGCGCGCACGATCGCCACGAATGGCTCCGCGATGCGCCCGGGAAGATCGAACTCTATGAGACCAAGGCGCTCGTCGTCGGTTACGGCGCGATCGGCAAGCTGATCGGCGAGCGGCTCGCGGCGTTCGGCGTGGACGTGATGGGCGTCACGCGATCGGGCCGCGACGGCACGATCACGCCCGATACCTGGCGCGCAAAGCTCGGCGAATTCGATTGGGTGATCCTCGCCGCGCCCTCGACCGACGCAACCAAGGCGATGATCGGCGCGGACGAACTCGCGGCGATGAAGGCGACGGCATGGCTGATCAACATCGCGCGCGGCGACATGATCGACGACGATGCGCTGATCGCGGCGCTGGAGGCGAACAAACTCGGCGGCGCGTTCCTCGATCCGACCGATCCCGAGCCTCTGCCCGCCGATCATCCGCTATGGTCGGCGCCGCGCGCGATCGTCACCGCGCATCTCTCGGGCCGCAGCCAGACCAAAATGTTCCAGCGCGCCGCCGCCTTGTTCCTGAAGAACCTCGACGCCTTCCGCGCGGGCAAGCCGATGGAGAATGTCGCCGATCTCGACGCGGGTTACTGAGCCGAGCGGCGCCTCACCCCTTTGCCCCGAGCGCCTTGGGATCGACCACGCCATCGATCATGGCGTCGTCCGCCTTGATCTGCCCGTCGAGGATCAGCATTGCAAGACCATGTGCCACCGACCAGGCGCGTAGCGCGAACACCTGAGGATCGCTGCCCGGCGGCGCCGCCATCGCCGCATTGGCGCGCAGCATCGTCATCGCATCCTCGGTATAGTCGAGCGCGCCCTTCGACAGCCCCGCGGGCGCCGGATGCGCGAAGATCAGCCGGAACAGCGCCGGATGCGCCAATGCGAACCGCACGTAAGCCGCCCCGGTCGCTCCGAACCCGGCAAGTCCCCCGCCCGCTCTGTCCGACGCGACGCGCTGATCCGCCGCGAGCATCGCCAGACCTTCACTGGCGAGCGCCGCCATCAACGCGCCCTTGTCAGGGAAATGCCGATAGACCGCGGTCGCGCTCACCCCGACGCGGCGGGCAAGCTCGCGCAACGACAGATCGTCGCCCTCGCCTTCCGCCAGCAACGCCATCCCCGCCGCGATCAGCGCCGCGTGGAGATCGCCGTGATGATAATTTTTTTGACTCATGTTGACACTGATAACTTCTCCGCTATGTTGATGCCGTAAACATCGTTCGGGAGAAATTCAAGTGACCGTCGAGACCGCCATCCGCTCCGCCGTCGGCAAAGGCATCGGGATGCTCGCCGACTTCAACCGCAAGCGCCTCCCAATCCCCGCCGCGCCGCACCCCTTCCTGTCGGGCATCCACAAGCCGATGACTGGCGAGATGACGCTGGTCGATCTCCCCGTCACCGGCACGATCCCGCCCGGGCTCGACGGCCGCTACCTGCGGATCGGCCCGAACCCGATCGCGGCGAACCCGACGGCGTACCACTGGTTCACCGGCGACGGCATGGTCCACGGCATCGCGGTCAAGGACGGCAAGGCTTTGTGGTACCGCAACCGCTGGATTCGCTCCAAGGCGGTCGCCGAAGCGATCGGCGAGCGCGCCGCGCCGGGCGAGCGCCGCGGCGGCTTCGACACCGTCAACACCAACGTCGTCGAGATCGCGGGCCGCACCTGGGCGCTGGTCGAGGCGGGCAGCGACCCGGTCGAACTCGACGAGACGCTCGGCGAGCAGACCTACAACCCCTTCGACGGCACGCTCGAAGGATCGTTCACCGCGCACCCGCACCGCGATCCGCTGACCGGCGAGCATCACGCGATCTGCTACGAGGCAACCGACACGAACACCGTCCGCCACGTCGTCATCTCGCCCGCAGGCCAGGTTGTCCGCGAGGAGCCGATCGCGGTCGAGCACGGCCCGTCGATCCACGATTGCGCGATCACCGCTCGCTTCGCGATTATCCTCGATCTGCCCGTCACCTTTTCGATGAAGTCGCTGATCGGCGGGCATCCGTTCCCCTACACTTGGAACCCGGCACACAAGGCGCGCGTCGGCCTGCTGCCGCGCGACGGCGGCGACTCCGACACGATCTGGTGCGATGTCGATCCTTGCTACGTCTTCCACGTCGCCAATGCGTATGACGACACCGACGGCAAGGTGATCCTCGACGTCGTCGTTCACGACACGATGTTCGCGGATAGCATGACCGGGCCCGATTCGAAGAGCTCGGCGTTCGAGCGCTGGACGATCGACCCCGACGCGCGAACCGTCGATCGTCGCGTGATCGATGCCTCGCCGCAGGAATTCCCGCGCCCCGACGAACGCCGCTTCGGCCAGCGCTACCGCTACGCCTATACGATCGCGCTACCCGAAACGCGCCACGACCAGTTCGTCGGCGCGACCCGGCTCTACAAGCATGATCTGAAGGCAGGCGCGCGCGAGACGCACGAATTCGGCGTCGGCCGCTATCCCGGCGAGTTCGTCTTCGTCCCCGCCGCCGCGGACTCGGCGGAGGACGAAGGCTGGCTGATCGGCCTCGTCGTCGATCTGCCGCACGAAACGACCGATCTCGTCATCCTCGACGCGCGCGATTTCACCGGCGCGCCGGTCGCGACCGTCCGCATCCCGCACCGCGTCCCGCCGGGCTTCCACGGCAATTGGCTGGCGAACGGATAGCGCACTCGGATACATTCGCCGTCCCCGGTCGAGTTTCCGGTAATCCCGATGAACCGCACATTCTCGATCGCCTTGGATTTACTGCCTACCAGCATCAGCCGGCCATTGGCTGAGGTGCAGGTGGTGCCGTGAAACAGGCCGTCGGTGATCGCCATGTTATAATCGGCATCGACCGAGAACTGGAGCGCTGCGTCGTTGCCGCAGGCGACGTTGCCATCGTAGCAGCGAAACCGCGTGCCACCCGCGACACGGATGCCCGCGCTCTTGTCGTCGCTGGGATTGAGGATCGTCGGGTTGCGGATCGTCACCCGGTCCCCCGCCACCAGCATCGCGATCCCCTGATAGCCGTCGATCGTCACATCCTCGATCAGGATGTCGCTGCCCTCGATGTGGATCACCTGACCCGTCGGATATACGCCGGATGAGGTGGCAGGCGTCAGGAACGTGCCACCCGTCCAACTCGCGTTGGTGACGCCGTTAGCTACGTTCAAAACTCCAGCATTACCGCTAACGAACATCCGCTTGATCGTGCAGCCTAGAAGGCAAATTACGCGGGAGTTCGACCGAACATTAATGAATGCGTCTACGTCCTGAGCAATGGAATAGGTTCCAGACAAACCGTAGAGAGTGGCTATCCCGGCATAATCTCGCAGTGCAATATTTAAACTGGCCAAGTTCTCTATCGCATTATGACTAAGATCCGTGTCCTGCTTCAATCCGACACCTTCAAAAGTCATGGTTTAATAAATGCCCGTCAAGTATAACTACCTTTCCTTCTCAAATATGTTACAAATTAAGCACCAACTATCGTGTAATTGTGTATCACCGATAAGTCTGTATGTATTCCGCTAAGAAATATTGACATGTCGGCTATATCGTCTGCATCAGTAAATATATCTAATTTCGTTCGATCAAAATCCTGGTCATATGAGACGATCACATCGCCCTTGTGCTCGGCCGTAGGGCCGATATGGAAGCTTTCTGCGTATTGTTCTGGTAACTTTATCCGATCGTCTGCGGACAAGTCGGTTATCGTGTCAGGCGTGCCGCCAAATGTCTCACGGCTATCTGTGGTCGATCTATAGATGAATGTATCTGAGCCGAGACCTCCGGTTAGCGTGTCGGTCCCGCCGCCGCCTCTTATAACGTCGTCCTGGCCGCCGCCGGCCAAAACATCGTGCCCAGATCCACCGCTGATTCTGAGCCCACCCGTCGTCACCGCCGATCCATCCAGCGTGACGTCTGCGGTGCCTCCAGGGCTAAAAAGCCGCAGGTCGGAAATCCCGTCTTCCAGCGTGATGCCGTAGGTTCCGCTCCGTATCTGGACAGACTCGATACTTTTCAGATCGTCGGGGCCAAAAGTCAGATCGGAATAATTGCCTTCGAGGATGATACGATCCTTCCCTTCGCCGCCATCGATATGGTCGGCGCTGGTATAGGTGCCGCGGAAATAGAAATGGTCGTTGCCGCCGCCGCCGCGCACATCGTCGTCGCCGCCC
>JBBSTE010000002.1:0-157290 GCA_038236185.1 Sphingomonadales bacterium
CTGTTCGCCAATTAAAGTGGTACGTGAGCTGGGTTCAGAACGTCGCGAGACAGTTTGGTCCCTATCTGCCGTGGGCGTCGAAATTTGAGAGGAGTTGACCCTAGTACGAGAGGACCGGGTTGAACGTACCTCTGGTGTACCTGTCGTGGCGCCAGCCGCGCAGCAGGGTAGCTATGTACGGACGGGATAACCGCTGAAAGCATCTAAGCGGGAAGCCTCCCTCGAGATAAGATTTCTTAGGACGGTCGGAGACCACGACCTTGATAGATCGGATGTGGAAGTGCGGTAACGCATGGAGCTAACCGATACTAATTGTCCTATTCGCGCTTGAGAGTCCCGCCATCAATGACAGCTCTGGGTAATACCAGCGTTGCACCTGATGTGTGGATGATCAGCTCGACGCCAGAATATTGTACGAAAATGCATAAGGTGCATCGATTTTAAGAACGAACTGACCGTCCGCCGGCTTCATTGCCTGGTGGCCATAGCGTCGGTGTCCCACCCGATCCCATCCCGAACTCGGCCGTGAAACCCGACTGCGCCGATGGTACTATCGCTCAAGCGATGGAAGAGTAGGTCGTCGCCAGGCATTGTAGCCGGCGGTCAGTTGGAACGTTCTTGCCGAACCCATTCACAAGTCATCCCTTTTGCTTTCCCGTTCGCGGGAATGCTGGCGCGGGATGGAGCAGCCCGGTAGCTCGTCAGGCTCATAACCTGAAGGTCGCTGGTTCAAATCCAGCTCCCGCAACCAACCGAACGAAAGCCCTGCCGCGAAAGCGGTGGGGCTTTTCGCGTTTCAGTCCCGATTGCGCGATTGGCTGGTGGCCCGGTTTGTGGAAGTGTGAGAAAACGAACGAAGGATATGCCGATGGCGGGATTATGGTTCGACGAGCTCGAAGTCGGGCAGGTCTTCGCCCACGCGATCCGGCGAACGGTGACCGAGACTGACAATCTGCTGTTCTCGACGCTGACGCACAATCCGGCGCAGCTCCATCTCGATGCCGAATATATGAAGGGTACCGATTACGGGCGGGTGCTGGTCAATTCGACCTTCACCCTGGGCTTGATGGTCGGGGTGTCGGTCGGCGATACGACGCTCGGCACCGCGATCGCGAACCTCGGCTGGGACGAAGTGCGGTTCCCTGCGCCGGTGTTCATCGGCGACACGCTGCGGATCGAGACCGAGGTCGTCGATCTGCGTGAGTCGAAATCGCGGCCGAACGCCGGGATCGTCACTTTCGCCCACCGCGCCTATAACCAGCGTGACGAGCCGGTCGCGTCATGCAAACGCTCCGGATTGCAACGCAAAAAGCCCGCTTAGGCCGTTGCGTCCGGCCCGAACAGCGGTAGGCTTGCGTCCGTTTCGGCGGGATCGTCGAAATTGGAGACCGTCACGCCGACCAGGCGAATCCCGGTGTCGGTCGGCAGGACGGAGCGGATGAGGGCGAGGCTCGCGTCGCGCAAGCGGTCGTGCCGCGAGACGGGGGCGGGGTCACTGCGGCTGCGCGTGATCTGCCGGAAGTCGGCGAATTTCACTTTCACCGTCACCGTCCGCCCGAACATCGCGGCTTTTTCGCACCAACGCCAGACGTCCTCGGCCATCCGCAAGACTCCGGCCTCGATCTCGGCAGCCTCGGTCAGGTCGCGGTCGAAGGTGGTTTCCGAGCCCGATGATTTGCGCGTCCGGTCGGGATCGACGGGGCGATGATCCTCGCCGCGCGCGATGCCGTGATACCAGCTCGCCGAACTGCCGAAATGTCCCTGCAGGAACGCCAAAGATTTCGCGCGGAGATCGGCGCCGGTCTCGATCCCCAGCCGCTTCATCTTGGCCGCGGTCACCGGGCCGACGCCGTGGAAGCGTGCCACCGACAGCGTCTCGACCCAAGCCGCGCCCATATTGGGGGTCACCGCGAACTGACCGTCGGGCTTGCGATGATCCGAGGCGAGCTTGGCGAGGAACTTGTTGTACGAGATGCCCGCCGACGCGGTCAGCCCGGTTTCGGCGAGGATGCGCGCGCGGATTTCCTTCGCGGTGGCCCAGGCGGTCGGGATGCCGCGGCGGTTCTCGGTGACGTCGAGATACGCCTCGTCGAGCGAGAGCGGCTGGATCAGCGTGGTATAGTCGGCGAAGATCGCGTGGATTTGTTTCGAGACGGCGCGATAGACGTCGAACCGCGGTTTGACGAAGACGAGGTCGGGGCAACGCCGCATCGCGGTGACAGATGGGAGTGCGGACCGGACGCCGAACTGCCGCGCCTCGTAGCTGGCGGCGGCGACGACCCCGCGCGCGGCGGGATAGCCGACCGCGACGGGTCGACCGCGCAACACCGGGTCGTCGCGCTGCTCCACCGATGCGAAGAACGCGTCCATATCGACATGGATGATCTTGCGCGGCGCATCCCGATCCATGGCGCGCTGTTTAGCCGATGGAGAACGGAGTGGGAACGCTTATTGCCCCGGCGAATACCGCCGGACGGTGTGCGCCGCGAGATCGGCGGGCGCGAAATAGACCGGCCGGAGTTTGCCCGCCGCGTAGCGTTCGATCTGGTCTGCGAAATGGGGCGAGGCGCGGTCGCCGCTCTCTCCGCCCGCCATCACCGCGCGGGCGCGCGGCGTCTCGCCGAATTCCACGACCGCAACGAAGCTGTTGCCGCTGGTGCCGTAGTAACGCTTCGTGTTGGAATACGGGCGTGCGCCGAACGAGGCGAGCGATCCCCATTGCGCAGAGGTGAACGGCACGGGAAAGCTGGGTTTCGCATCGTCGAAATGCGGATCGATCGCATCGTCGAGCCGCTGGAAACGGTTGATCCGCCCCCAAGGCACGCGCCAGCCGCCGAAATCGCGCGACAGGCGCTCTGCCGCGGCGGACAGCGCCGCCAGCTTCGTCTCGGGTTTCACCCGCGTCGCGATATAATCGGAGACGTTGACCTGCTCGGCGCGCGCGAACGACCCGACGTCGCGCCACAAGGTGTCACCCCAGAAGACCGCCAGCGAGGTCGCTTCGGACGATCTCGACCAGCGATAATCCCATTCGCGCAACAGATCGACCGGCCCGGCGAGGTCGCGGCGCCGCGCGTTGCCTTGCGGTAGTGCGTCGTACGCCGAGACGAGTTGCGGGATCAGCGTCGCGAAGGCGGGGAGATAACTGTCGAACGCCATCGCAGTCAGGCTGTCGGGGGTTACCGCTGTCGCATCCTTGAGCAGCAGATTGGCGTGGATGCCGCGTGCATTCTCGCCCGCGGTATCCATGTAGCGCCGGAAGTCCTTCGCCTTTGGGCTATCCGGCCCCGCTGCGGTCCACGGCCAGTTGTTGGTGTTCATCACCCAGCCAATACGCGGGCGCAGCACACTCGGCAGGCTCGCGAGCGGGTGCAGCCCTCGCCAGTCGGTCGCGGGGTCGCTGCCATCGACCGCACGGGTATAGTCGAAGCGCGCGTCGCGGATCGGCACGAATTGCGGGTGGAGATAGGCGATCTCGCCCTTCGAATCGGCGAAGATCGTGTCGTTCGACGAATTCGCCTTGCGCTCGGCGCTCTGGAGATAGGAGGCGAGGTCGGTCGCCTTGGTTCTGAGCCAGCTCTGCTCGAGCGCCGGCACTGGCTTCCACATCAGCGCCTCGGCTATCCACTTGCCGTCGCGCGATGCGACGATCGGGCCGTGGTGTGCGTGCCAGGTCGTGAAGCTCCGCGTGCCGAGCGTCCCATCGGCGTTACGGAAGCGGATCGTGACAGGCGTGGCGATGAGCGGCCTGAGCGCCGTGCCGTAGCGGTAGAAGCGCTTGCCGCCTTGCGTGACGACGGTCTCGGCAAATTCATCGACGTTATCGACGCCCGACGATGTGTGCATCCAGCCGGCGTTGCGGTTGAAGCCCTGGTAGATGAAGAACTGGCCCCAGGTCGATGCGCCGTACGCGTCGAGTCCCGCGTCGCTCGTCATCTGCAATTCGGCGCGGAAGTAAAAGCTGGTGTGCGGGTTGATCAGCAGCAGCGCATGGCCGTCGCGGGTCTTGGCGGGCGCGATGGCGATGCCGTTCGATCCGCGCGGTTCGCGTGGGGTCGCGCCAGTCTCCTCGGCGTTCATCGCGACCTTGGTGTCGCCGTAGAAGCTCGCCAGTTCGGAGAGCGAGATTCGCTCGATGTCGCCGCCGATGCTGCCTTCGGTGAACGACAGCGCCATCCACGGTTCGAATCGTGTCAGCACCTTCGGCTTCACCGCCGGATGCGTCGCGAGATAATAGTTCAGTCCGTCGGCCCAGGCGTCCATCAAGCGCCGCAGCCACGCCGGGCTGGTGCGATAGCGCGCCTTGAGGTCGGCGGGATCGACGTAGAGCCGCTGGCGCAAATCCTGCCAGATCGCCTTCTCGCCCTCCGCCTCGGCGGTGCGGCCGAGCGCGGTCAGGTAATTCGTCTCGACGCGCGAGAAATCGTCCTCGGCCTGCGCGTAGATCGCGCCGAATACCGCGTCGGCGTCGCTGCGGCCGTGAACGTGCGCGATGCCCCAATCGTCGCGGGTGATCGTCACGCGCGCCGCCTCCGCCCGAAGCCGTGCGTCTTCGGAAGGGGCGGCGGTGGCTAGGGCGGGGCTGACGAGCAGCGCGAGGGCGAGGAGCGGGTTGCGGAGCGACCGCGGGTGTTTATCCATGCGGTAAAGCTATCGGCGGACGGCGCGGGCGACAAGGAGTTGAGCATGAAACGAATCCTCGCCTTGCTGCTCGCGATCGCCGCGTCCGCCAGCGCGGCGCCGCCCGCCGACGAGTCCGCGCCGATCCTTCTGCGTCCGGCGCGGGTGTTCGACGGGGTCGATCCGGTGCCGCATCCCGGATGGGAGGTTTTGGTCGAGGGCGACCGGATCGTCGCGGTCGGCGCGGCGCTGGCGGTACCGGCGGAGACGCGGACGATCGATTTGCCGGGCGAGACGCTGATCCCCGGCATGATCGAGGGGCACGGTCACCTCTTCCTTCACCCGTATAACGAAGCGAAGTGGGACGATCAGGTGCTCCACGAGCCGCTGGCGCTGCGCACCGCGCGGGCGGTGATGGCGGCTCGCGCGACGCTGATGGCGGGGTTCACCACCGAACGCGATCTTGGCACTGAAGGCGCAGGCTTTGCCGATGTCGGGTTGAAACAGGCGATCGAGCAGGGGATCGTGCCGGGGCCGCGATTGATTGTTGCGACCCGCGCGATCGTCGCGCGCGGTGCTTACGGGCCGAAAGGGTTCGAGCCGGGCGTCGCGGTACCGCAGGGGGCGGAGGAAGCGAGCGGCATCGACGAGATCGTCCGCGCGGTGCGCGATCAGATCGCGGGCGGCGCCGATGTCGTGAAGCTGTACGGAGATTATCGCTGGCGGCCGGGCGAGGAGAGCCGCCCGACCTTCTCGCTCGCCGAGATGCGCGCGGCGGTCGAGGCGGCGCACGATGCCGGGCGGATCGTCGCGGTTCACACCTCGACCGCCGCGGGGATGCGCCGCGCCATCGCGGCGGGGGCGGACACGATCGAACACGGCTATGGCGGGACCGCAGAGATTTTCGCCGACATGCGCAAGCACGGCATGACTCTGTGCCCGACCCTCGCCGCCGCCGACGCGGTCGCACGATATGCCGGGTGGAATGGAGCCGAGCCTGCGCCGGCGGGGGTGATGGCGAGCCGCCACGGCTTCGCGCTCGCCCGCGCGGCTGGAGTCGCGATTTGTGCCGGAGGCGATGTCGGCGTTTTCCCGCACGGCGACAATGCGCGCGAGCTTGAGCTGATGGTCGCGGGCGGCATGTCGCCCGCGGCCGCGATGATCGCGGTCACCTCGACCAACGCGCGCGCGTTTCATCTCGCCGACCGCCTCGGCGCGATCAAGCCGGGCCTAGCCGCCGATCTCGTCGCCGTCGAAGGCGATCCGACGCGCGATATCGCCGCCGCGCGCGCGGTGCGGCTGGTGATGAGCCGCGGCAGGATCGTCCCCGCGCCGTGACCGCCGTTGTGCGCCGCCGCGCGGCTGCTTATACACCCCGATCATGATTCCGGCCCGATTTTGGTGGTTCCTCCGCATTGGTGAAATGGCACGGCATAGCTGACGCCGACGCGACCTTTTCTGTCCTCTCGACGGTCACCACGCCGGGTCCGTTCGTCGCCTTCGCGCGCATGTTGTTGGACGACGGGGTCGTTGCGCCGCTCGCGCCGCTTGCCGAAGACATGTTGGCGCGCTGGCCGAGGAACGAGCGGGTGGGGGCGTTGCGTGACGACATCGCCGCACGCGCGGCGCGAATGCGGAACACCGGGGCCGCGGCGCTGGATGCGAGACGCGCGATGCCCCGGATCCGGAAGGCCGTGGCCGAAGTCCGGAAATCGGCGGACCCGCTACGGATCATGCTCGCCGCGGACCTGGCGGTCCGCACCTTTCCGGAACAGAGCTGGGCGCTCGAGAATATGTTGCGCGTCCTGAATGGTTCGAGCCGGTTCGAGAGCGCTTTGGCGGAATTCGATCGCGCGCCGATCGTCGCGAAAAGCACGAGCGAGGTCGCGTTCCAGGCGTATGTCGCGGCGGTTCGCGGCGATACTCCGCGACAAGCCACGCTACGCGCGTCGGCGATGGCGGTCATGGCGGAGTCCCCTCACGCGGATTTGTGGGAAGGGCGTGTGCTCCGGCTCGAAAACGAGGTCGATCGCGCGCTGGATGCGTTCGCGCGCGCAGCCGAAGCCGATCCCGACGACGCGCTCGCGCTTCGCGAGGTGGCGTCGTTCAGCCTCGCGCTCGGGCGGATCGGCGGATATGCCGCTTACATCCTGAAGGCGGAAGCGACCGCGCCGCCCGAGCTGCGAGCCGCGACGGCGGCCGCGCGCGATCTGCTCGCCGCCGCGGGCGGCTCGCTCGAACAGGCGGCGACCGGACAAGAGCCGTCGGTATCGATCACCTCTCCGGCGACCGCGTTCGACCTGGTGTGCGGCGATGCGGCCATCGCGCCCTATGAACCGGCATCGGCGCTGATGATGGTGGGCGGGTCGCTCGCCGCCGGCGGGGCCGAGCGCATCCTGACGACGCTGTTCGCCGCATATCGGCGCGCGCTCGATCCCGGGGCGGTCAGCCTGGCTTTGTTCGAATGCGTCGCCGACGCGCCGACCTCCTTCTATTTGCCGCAGGCGGAGATCGCGATATCCGACATCCTGATCGCGCGCGCGACCGACGTTTCCCAACCGAAGATCGCCTGGTTACCCAGGCCGATGGGACTGAGGGCGCAGGCGATCCACGATCACATCCGGGCGGTGAAGCCCGCGGTCGTTCACGCGTCGCTCGACATGGCGAACGTCTGCGCCGCTTACGCCGCGATCCTGGCGGGCGCGCCGCGCATCGTGCTCCACGTCCACAATATGCGGCCGACCGATCTGGCGGTGGCGGGCGCGTACAATCCCGATTTCGACCATTGCTACCGCGCGCTGCTGCGTCGGCCCGAGGTTCATCTCGTCGCGGTGTCGCAGGCGACGCTCGACGATTATCTCGACTGGATCGGGCTGGAGCGGAATGCGCGGACCCACGTCATCCACAATGGCTTCGACTTCACCGATTTCGACCAGGGCGGCGGGCATGAAGCGGCGATGAAGCTGCGCCGCGACCTCGGCATCGCGCCGGGCGCGCGCCTGATTGGCACCGCCTTCCGCTTCGCCGAACTGAAGCGGCCCGATTGGTGGGTGGCGATCGCGGCGCAGGTCGCGGCGCGGCACCCGGACACGCAGTTCATCCTGTTCGGCGATGGCGAGCGGCTGGAGGAGACGCGGGCGCTGGCGAGCGCGCTCGGGCTGGACGGGCGCATCCATTTTCCGGGGCGCGTCACCAATTTGAACGAATTGATCGGCGCGCTCGACCTGTTCATGCTGACGTCGCGGACCGAAGGATTACCCAACGTCCTGATCGAGGCGCAGGCGGCGGGCGTGCCGGTCGTCAGCTTCGACGTCGGCGGCGCGCGCGACACCTTCGCCGACGGCGTGACCGGGTGCCTCGTCGCCGAACAGTCGATCGCGGCGATGGTCGGCGCGGTGTCGGACCTGCTTGGCTCGCCCGAGGCATTGAAGGCGGCGGGAGAAGCGGCGCCCCTCTATGTCCGCCAACACTTTCCGGTGAAGCGCATGATCGACGATCTCGCGGCGGTTCTCGGCAATCCAAAACAGTCGCGAGGAGTTTGAATGGTTCGCTTCATCATCCTGATGCAATGGGGCCGCGTCGGCAGTAATTTGGTGGTCAACATCATCAACCAGTCGGGTTCGGTCAAGATGACCAACGAGCGGTTCAACACGATCCGCGACCGCGACGGGCAGGTCGCGCAATACCGGTCGCATTTCGAGATCGGCGAGGAAGCGCATGCGCATCGCCTGATCGGCACCAAGGAAAACGTGATGACGCTGGCGGACCGCGACGAGTTCGCGGTGATGCTTCGCGCCGACGGCGTTCGGATCATCCGTATGCGCCGCGACGATCTGCTGAAGGCCGCGGTCTCCCAGATGCGCGCCGAGCTTTACGCGGCCAAGACGAAGGAGGAGCTGGGACAGGCCAAATGGGCGGTCCGCCGCGGCGACACGCCGCTCGGACCGACCGCGATCGACCCTGCGACGCTAGTGACGCGCATGGGGATGATGGACCGCGCGCGCGAGAGGCTGATGACGCTGTTCGCGTCCGGCGAAGTGTTCGACATCGAATATGAGGACATCCTGCACGGCCTTGACGGCGTCGTGACGGGCGTTCGCGCGCACCTCGATTTGCCGGCCGACGCGCCGTTCCGCGTGCCCTTCATCAAGGCCACGCCCGACGATCTGGCGTCGGTGATCGTCAACTACGACGAGGTCGCCGCCGCTGTGCGATCGTCACCCTACGGCGCGCTGCTGCCGGTGAAGTAAATCACAGCGTCCAGCGGTCGATGTCCCCCAGATCGCGCCCCCGCCAGATCGCCTTCATGTCGGCGAGCAGGCCGCCCGGCGCGATCAGGCCGGTCACTTCGGTATCGGGCATCTCGCAATAGGCGCGGTGCGAGACCGTCGAGACGACGACATCGTACGTGCGGCCGAGCGCCTCGGGATCGAGTTCGAGGCCGTATTCATGGGTCACCTCGGCGGGGTCGGCGAGCGGATCGTGGATCGTCACCTTGTGCCCAAGCCAGCGCAGCCGCTCGATCACGCTATGCGTGCCGGTATTGCGGAGATCGGGCACGTTCTCCTTGAAGGTGAAGCCGAGTACGAGGACGCTTCCGGCGCGGCAGGCGCGGCGCGAGTGGATCCGGTCCGCGACCCACGCGCCCATGCCGTCGTTGGTCGATCGCCCCGAGAGCACGACCTTCGGCTCGTGGCCGAGCTCCTGCGCCAGATGGCTGAGATAGAACGGATCGACCCCGATGCAGTGGCCGCCGACGAGACCCGGCGTGAACGGCAGAAAGTTCCACTTCGTCCGCGCCGCGTCGAGCACATCCCACACCGACAGGTCGATATCGGCGAAAACCCTGGTGATCTCGTTCATGAACGCGATGTTGATGTCGCGCTGCGCATTCTCGATGACCTTCGCGGCCTCGGCGGCTTTGATCGATCGCGCCTTGAAGGTGCCGCCGGTGGTGATCGCACCGTACATCGCGGCGAGCGTCTCGGTCACTCCTTCGTTCTCGCCCGCGACGACCTTGGTGATGCGGTTGACGGTATGCTCGGTGTCGCCAGGATTGATCCGCTCGGGCGAATAGCCGAGGAAGAAATCCGTGCCGCGAACGAGGCCCGACAAGGATTCGAGCAGCGGCCCGCAATGATCCTCGGTGACGCCGGGATAGACCGTGCTTTCGTAGACGACGATCGTCCCGCGCCCGGCCTCGAGCATCGCCGCGACGGTGCGGGTCGCACTCAGGACGGGGTGCAGATCGGGGCGCTTGGCCTGGTCGACCGGGGTCGGCACGGTGACGATGTAGACGTGGGCGCCGCGCGCCTGATCCGCGCTCGCCGTCAGCACCAGCGTCGAAGCGGTCAGCCGATCGTGTGCGATCTCGTTGGTCCGGTCGAGACCGTCGCGCAGTTCGTCGATCCGGCGCGAATCGATGTCGAAACCGACGACCTCATGCTCGTCCGCCAGCGCCACCGCCAGCGGCAGCCCGACATAGCCAAGCCCGATAACGCAGATCTTCAGCCGCTTGCCGCTATCCATCATATCTCCCTTGCAACGCCCGTCCGCGAAATTTCCGCGCGCGCGCGCCGCCCCTAGACCATAATCACGCGACTTACAGCGTCGATTGGTCCGCCTCGGCAAAGCCATACAAACCGACGATCTGATCGATCGCGGTCTCGGCGCCGAAGCGCGCATGAACGAAATCGGGCGCGGCGGCGCGGGCGCGCGCGAACCAGACGCGGTCGTCGAACGCCGCGACGATGGCGTCGCCGACCGCTTCGGGCGTCGAATCGACCGGCACCAGCATGCCGGTGACGTCGGCGTCCATCGTCTCTCCAGCCCCGCCGACATCGGTCGAAACCGGGATGACGCCGAAATGCTGTGCTTCGATGAGCATGTTGGGCAGCCCCTCGCGATCGGAGGTCAGCAGCGCGACGTCCATCGCCCGATACCACGGACCGAGGTCGCCGATCGACCCCGGCAAGTGCAGCCGGTCCGCGAAGCCCTCGGCTTCGGCATAGGCCGTCATCGCGTCCTTCATTTCGCCGTCGCCGAGCATCAGGAAGCGCGCCTCGGGGTGGCGGGTCAGGATATGCTTCGCGGCGGCGAGCCACAGCAAGGGCCGCTTGACGCGATGAAAGCGGAACGCCGCGCCAATGACGAGATCGCCCGGCGCGGCGCCGATCGAGAGGCGCACCGAATCGTCGGGGTCGTGCGACGGCCCGAGCCGCGCGAAATCGACGATATTGTGGACGAGCGAGAAGCGGGCCGGGTCGTCGCAGCTCGTCCATTCGCGGTCGGAGCGCACGCCCGACATCGCATTGTTGATGAACCCGAAGCCCGGCCAGGAGACGAGGCGGCGATAGGTGTGCTGCATCGGCCGGACGGTCGCGAGATGCTGCGGCACGGTCAGATCCCAATGATCGGGGGTCAGCGAGCCGCGGTGGATGAAGAAGCGCGGCACCCCGGCGAGCACGCAGGCTAAAGCCGCGGCGAAGAAATCCTGCCGGATGTGGACGACCGCCGGGCGCCGCTCGAGCAGAAGCGGAACGAGCTGACAGATCGTGGCGCGAAGCCCTTCCGGCAGCAGCGGCAACGCGGCCGACAGCGGCGAATCCGGCGGCTCTTTCAGCAGCGCGAGCACGCGCGCGCCGTCGATCGGATCGTGCTCGAACACGTGAAACCCGATTCCCGACGCCTCGACCTGCGGCAGGAAGAAACCGCGCCGCTCGGGCGTGACGCTCCGCACCAGCAAGGACTGCGTCGCGACGCGCGGGTCGCGTGAGATCGCCTCGATCACCGAGACCGCTTGCCGTTCGCCGCCGCCCGCCGCGAGCGCCGCAACGATCGTCACCAACGAACGCGGCACGGGATCATAGAGTCGCTGCGGCGCACGATCGAAAATCGTGTCGATCAGATATTGCGGGTAGAGCGCGTCCGGCGATGGGGCCACCGCCGCGATGGTCGCGGCGGCGTTGCGCAAGGGCGCATAGGGCCGGCCCGACGGCGCCGCCCCGCCATCGGTCGCCAAGTCACGCGCGACGGTTCCATATTCCCCGAAGCGCGCCGCCAGCAAGGCGCGCTCGTTCGCGAAGGAGACGATCGTACTGTCTGGCCACCGGTCGTGGCCCTCGTCGAGCAACGCCCGGGCGCGGGCGTAGTCGAAACCGGCCCAGGCGAAGAGCGCTTCCGTCCACAGCGCGAGTTCCGCGGGAAGGCCGGGATCGAGCGGGATCGCGGCTGCGTCGGCGAGCGGTGCAGCGTCGGCCCGGCGCCAGCTCCGCGCGAGCATCGTCCGCATCGCCTCGACGTAGGCGGATGTCTTGATCGTCGGCCGCAGCGTGCCGGCGGCGATGCCGAGCGCGATCGGATAGAAGGAGTCGGAGCGTTCGAGCGCGTATAGCGAGCGGAGCGCCGTCGGTACGACCGCATCGCTGCGGTTGTTCGAGACCGCCGCGCTCCAGAACCGATCAACCTCCGCCGTTTGCGCCGCGGTAAACAAACGCGCGACATCGCGCAGATCGTTGACGGCGACATCGGGGATCGGCGCCAATCGCGCCGCGAACTCGGCGACGTCGCGGGGCGATCCGGCCAAAGCGGCGAGCTTCGCCCCGTGAAGCCAGATGGATCCGCCAAGGCCGGTCGTCAACGCGCGGAACACCGCGACGCCGGCCGCGGCATCGTCCGGCGTGCTGAACCGATCCGCGACGGCTCCGGCCAATTCCGGCGACAGCGCCAATAGCCTGTTCAGGATTTCGGGATCGGCCGAAAGATCGGCGGTCCGCAGCAGCGCCGCCGCGGAATCCGATACCAGGCGGTGCGGCCGCGTTCCCGCCTGCAACGTGCTCAGCAGCGCGATCGCCTCCGCCAAATCGGCCAGAGGCCGTTGTTGGGGCGCCGCGGCGCCTCGCCGGCTTGCGGCAAGCCTGGCGTCGAATTCGGCGGCGGATTCGGAAGCGCCGGCGAGGTTCGCGAGTCTTGCCGCCTGGGCCCAGACGGCGGCGGCGTGATCAGGGCCGAGCGCGCTGAACAGCCGAACGCCCGCCGCCGCATCGTCCGGTGTCAGAAATCGTTCGGCGACGATTTCCGCCAGTTGTGGCGCGGCTAACAACACCCGGTCCAGTGCGTCGGAATCGGCTGCGAGATCGGCGGTTCGCAGCAAGATCGCGGTAGCGTCCGAAGTCAGGCGGTACGGCCGCGTTCCCGGTTGCAAGGATCCGAGGAGCGAGGCGGCCTCTTCGATGCTGACGATCGGTTCCTGTTGCGGACGCGCCGCTTTTGGCCGGGACGGCGGGTGCGTCGCCACGATTGCGAGCGTGCGCTCGATCGCCCGACGCCGCGGAGTCTCCGAATCGATCGCGTCCAACTGGGCAAGCGCGCGCCGGGCGATATCGGCGGTCGCGGCGGAAGGATCGCCCGCGACCGCTTCGTTGAGCGTGTCGAGGAGGTTTCGCACCGCGCGATCGACCTCGCCGCGATGGCTCTCGAATGCGTGTGCGGCGACGCAGTGTCGCGCCGCTTCGACAAAGTCGCCCCGCTCGCTCAGCGCGCGTATGAGATCGAGCCGAAGCCCGGGATCAGCGGGATCGAGCGAGACGAGATGCGCGATGAGCGGGGCGGCGCGCGCGCGATCGTTGAACTTCTCGAACTGCGCGACGTAGAGGCCGATCGTCGCGCGGTCGGTCAATCGGGCCGGGGCGTGGGCGCGGATATAGGCGAGTATGGCGTCCGACCGACCCGTCGCCCAAATGAGGTTGAGCGCCTTGCGCAAAGGAACGCCGGCCTCGGGCAAGCCGCGGTGGAGGGCGCCGACATAGCGATCGATCAGCGGCGATTGCGCCATCCGCTCGAACGCCAGAAACAATCGCCGCGCTTCGCCGAACGACAGCGCGTCGATCTTGCGCAATTCGCGCAGGCTGAACGCGACGCCGGGTTCGAAGCGCACGTCGCGCATCAGCCCGAACAGCCCTTTCAGATAGGCGATCTTCGCGGGCCGCTCGGTGATGCGCCGATAGGCCGCACGAGCTTTGGCGAAGCCGAGTTCGGGTTCGCGCGCGTCGAAATTCGCGCGCGCCTCGGCGAGCGCGGGCATCGTCCGATCACCCGCGGGGGGATCAGCCGCTCGCGCCATCGAAACCCGTTTGCCGACGCGGTCGGGCGAACGAGCCATAGGCTGCGTGGTCGGGCGACTTCCGGGGCGAAGGGGCGCGCGTCCTCATAGTCCCGCCTCCGGGGTCGCGGCGGCGCCGCCGGCATCGATGATCTTGCGGAGGTCCGCCAATCCGGCGATCGACGGGTCGAATGCGGCAGCGGCGGCGGCCGCATTCGCGGCGCCGTCATACTCTCCGAGCGCGGCGCGATTTCTGCCGAGTTCGATCTGCGCTTCCGCGCCGTCCTGCAGTCCCGCGACCCGCTCCCACGCCGCGGCGGCGAGATCGAATTGGCGCAGCTTGGCCGCCGCCTTGGCGAGCAGGCGATGGAGGTCAAGATTGTCGGGCGCGACCTCGCGGCCGATCGATCCCGCGGTGACGACCCTGGTGAACTCGCGCGCCTTATAATCGGCGCGCATCGCCTGCACGAGTAGCCGTCCTATGCGATCGAGCCGCTGGTCGGCCGACGGCCGTTCCGTCGCGTCGGGGGGTATTGCCGCCAAATAAGTCGCGGCGGCGATGGGGTCCTCCGCGACAATCGCGTCGCGTCCTAGCTTGAACAGCCTCTGCGAAAGTTTCTTGCGGTGCTTGGCGGCTTCTTCATTTAACGGCCAGCGCTCAATCAGGTCGTTCCAGGCAGCCATCGCGTCGATTGGACGATCGAGCCATTCCAGTGCGCGCGCGCGCTGTAGCCAAGCCTCTTCCAGATCGGGGCTGGCGGCGATCATTGTGCACCAAAGGTCTTCGGCCAGCCCGAGCTCGCCGGCGTTCATCAGAGCGCGCCCGTAGAGAAGCACGATCTCGGGATTTGCCGGGTCGCTGCGATACAGCGTCCGCAAGCTGTGGATCGCCTCGCCGAACTCGCCGATCCGGTTCAGCGCGCGCGCCTGTCCCAGGAAATTGCTGGCCAGCCGATCGATGCCATGCACAGCGAGGACTTCGTCGTGCGACAGGACCAGAGCCGCGCGGAAATCGTTGAACGCGGCGGTCTGCGCGCCATCGCGCTCGCGCTGTACTCCGGAGGAAAGCAAGGCTTGTATCAACGCTTCCCCATCGACGGGCGGCGCGGCAGCCGAACCGCTCATCTGCACTCCGGCGAGTGCGGCGGCGAGACCGCGGGAATTGCCGGCCAATGCGAACGTGTCGATTAGAGCGCTGACCCCGGCGGCATCGATAACCGCGATTCGCGCCACCAATTTCGCCAGCGCCTCGAACTGATCGAGTTCGAGCAGCGTCGCCGCGACCATCGGCAGGGCATCGGCACGCTCGACGGCGATCGCGGCGAGGCGCGCCGCTGCGGCGATCGCGAACGAATCGTTCCCCACCTTCGCGTTGGCGCGAGCCGCCTGGCGCAACGCCTCGACCGGATCGGGCGAAAGATCGGCGAGTTGGCGCCACGACGACGCGGCGAGCGGCGCGTCCTTCAGCTTGTTTGCGGCGCGCGCCAGCAACTGGACGACTTCGACGTGCGGCGGGTAATCGGCGAGATAGGCCGCCGCGCGTTCGCGGACCGTCTCGAATTGTTCACGGCGCGAGGCGAGGCGAACGCCCCAGAGGCGTGTCTGTTCGGTGTCGGGAAGGTTGGCCAGCGACGCCTCGCACCCGGGGTAATCGCCGGCGGCGTAAGCGGCGCGGATTTCCGGCCAAATCTCGCTTGCGTCTTTCACGATCTAGGCCCGCTGTCCGTGATAGTCGCGGTACCACTCGACGAAACGCGGGATGCCGACCTCGATCGGCGTGGCCGGCGCGAAACCGTGCTCGGCGGTGATCGCGGAAATGTCGGCGTAGGTCGAGGGGACGTCGCCGGGCTGCAGGGGTTCGAGCCGCTTCTCCGCCTTCAGCCCGATCGCATCCTCCAGCACCGCGATCATCTTCAACAACGGCTCGGGGTGGTTGTTGCCGATATTGTAGACGCGGTGCGGTGGGGTCGTGCCGTCGTCGGTAGGGGGATTGTCGGTCACCGCCAGCACGCCCGCGACGATATCGTCGACATAGGTGAAGTCGCGGCTCATCTCGCCGTGGTTGAAGACGCTGATCGGCTCGCCCGCGAGGATCGCCTTGGTGAACAGCCACATCGCCATGTCGGGGCGGCCCCAGGGTCCGTAGACGGTGAAGAACCTGAGGCCCGTCAGCGGGATGCGGAACAGGTGCGCGTAGACATTGCCCATCAGCTCGTCCGCCTTCTTGGTCGCGGCGTAGAGCGAGACGGGAGAATCGACGCGGTCGCTTTCGGCGAAGGGCAGCTTGGTGTTGCCGCCGTAGACCGAACTCGACGAGGCGTAGCTCATCGAATCGAGGCCATCGAGATTACGCGCATATTCTAGCAGATTGACCTGCCCGACGATGTTTGCCTGGATATAGGCCTGCGGATTGATCAGCGAGTAACGCACCCCCGCCTGCGCCGCGAGGTGGACGATCCGCTTGACCTTCGCGCCCGCGAGCGCCGCGCCGAGCGCCGCCGCGTCGGCGATATCGACATGGTGGAACGTGAAGTTCGCGTGTTCCGTCAGCCGGACCAGCCGGTCGCGCTTTAACTGGACCGAATAATAATCGTTGAGATTATCGACGCCGACGACGGTCTCGCCGCGTTCGAGTAATGCGGTCGCCACATGCGAGCCGATGAACCCGGCGGCGCCGGTTACGAGATAGGTCACGGTCGCACCATCCTGTCATTGCTCGAACAGGCCAAAATCCACGATATGGATCTGCTTGCTCTTGTCATTCGAGAACTTCGCTCGGGCAGAGAGGTACGACCAAACCTCGTCACTTAGTTTATTATTCGCCAGGCTCATGAAAATCTCACCGTTTTCTGTGAGCACGGCAGTACGCAGATCCTTGATGAAGAAACGCCACGCCTCGATCGTCCACGGATTCTTGTCGGCGTCAACATTGAACGCGGCAAGAAACGCGGTGACCAGGTCGTAGCGCCGCTCGAACGGCGGCAGCGGCGTGAATTGCTCGATCGCGACCGGGATGCGGCGAACCTGGTAGATGTCGCCCAGCGCATCGTACAGATGCCCGTTCTCGACGACCCCGGTCGTGCGCGACGGGAGATCGGTGCCGACGACATGGTGGCCATAGAATTCGGCGACGACGGGGAAATGCGCGGGGCCGGTGCCGATGTCGAGAATGTGCATCGGCGCGCGGGTCGGCAGGTTGATCCGCGACGCGAGCGACAGCTTGCTTTCGAACCAGATCGTCGGATCGATATATTTCGAGATGTCGGCGGCCGGATCGATCACGCCTTCCGACAGATGGTAATCCTGCATTTCGCCGAACTTCTTCGTATCGACGCGGTCGAGCAGATAGCGATAGAATCGGATCTTCTCGTCGTTGCCGGGGCGGTCGGCCTCGGTCAGCCGCGCGATGGCGTCGCCGACGACATCCTCGAATTCGCCGAAGACGCCGGGCAGATGTTGTTCCTTCACCTTGGCGAGGGGAACGGGGGCGACGCGGTTGCGGATCATATCGGCCTTATAGTGAAGGGGTTTAGGAAACGTCAGACGGTCTCTGCCGCCAGTTCGCGGTGCTTTTCCATCAGTTCGGCCCAGGTGTCCTGCATCGCCTTGTCCTCGGCGATCAGTCGGGCGTGGACGGGATCGAGATCGGCATCGGGCAAGGGAGCGATCTTCACGCCATAGTCGAGCGCGCGCAGTCGCGCCATCGAGCCGGTGTTGCCGCCGATCGCATGGCCGGGCTCGGTGCGAGTGAGGACGCTCTCGTCATAGCGCAGCCCGAAGGTGTCGCAGACCGCGCGCAACAGCGGCGCGGGATCAATCGTGAACGCATCGAAATTGAGATAGCCGACCGTCCCGGCCGGGCGGAAGCGATCGAGATAGGTCCGGTAGCTGCGCGTCCATACCGGGATGTAGGTCCGGCACTCGGCCTCGTAATAATCGGCCTCGCGATCGGCCGGCAGCTTGTTCAGCTTCGACCGCCACGCCTGTTCGGGCGACTTGAAGACGACCAGAGCGGACAGATCGAGCAGCGGGTCGTTGTCGACCAGCTTGGGCGCATTCTTGTCCGCCGAGACGAGAACGTCGGTGCCGAGCCGCGCCGCGATCTTGCGATACCAGTCGGTATGGTCCGCCGCGAGGCCGAGCCGAAAATCGAGCGACAGCGTCTCGCAGTCGCGGCCGCAGACGGAACATGGGACGACCTGCGATTCGGCGATCGGTTTGGAAAAGTCGATGTTCTGGTACGCGTTCGCGGCGCGTTCCTTCACGATCCAGTGCGATTCGCCGATGCTCTTGACCTCGGGAAGCCCGCCCAGCACGCGATCGAGCAAGGTGCTGCCGCAATAGGAAACGCCGCAGATCACGAGGTGCTTAAAGTCCTTGCCGGCAACCGGCAGCGTCCGGTCAAGCGCGGCGACGAGATTTTCGCGGAAGGCGGGCGTCGCCGCCGGGGTGGCATCGCCCGCCGCTTCGTCGGCCGAGCGTCCGCCCTCCATCGCCGCGCTGGCGACGTGATACGCCGCCTCGAGGTCGGTGGGATCGGCCTCCGCCAGCGCCTGCCACAGCGGCCGCGCCTCGTCGCTGCGGTGTTGGGCGTCCATCGTGCGCGCGGTCGCACGTCGGACCGCCTCGTCGTCGGGGCGCCGTTCCAGCACCTCGAACGCGATCTTTTCCGCGGAAGCGAGATCGCGTTCGGTTCGGGCATTCATCCAATGGACACGCGAGGGAGCGCGCTGAGCCACCGCCATGTTGGTATCGTCTCTCCGGAACCCCACGGCGCGGCTAAACACCATCGTGCGCCGCGATGTCCACCAAAATGACCCGCCTGTGCCGTTATCGCTCGGCTTTGGGTCCGACGGTCTTCGCCAATTCGGCCTTGAGACCGGCAGGGTTGGCGACGTGGTAGCGGTAGGGTGGGGTAAAGACGCGTCCGTTGCTTCCGCCTTCGTCGCGCGCACCGTTCGTCAGCAGGTTGCGCGACCGCGACAGGATGCCCGTGCCGCGGTCGCTACCGTCGTCGGACGAACGCTCGCCGATCGTGAACGCGGCCTTGCAGCGATCGTCGCCGCGCCGCGCCTCGAAATAATTGCCCTCGGCGAGCATCTGGGCCCCGCCGGTCACCGAAACCGCCCAGCCGAGTTCGGTTCCGGTCGTGCACGGCGTGTCGCGGCCCCAATTCTCGATCACGTTGTTGAGCAGATGGACCTTCGCGCCCGATGCCGCGCGGGGAGTGCGGCGGAAATTCCCGTCGAACAGGTTGCGCGCGACCGTCACGCGCATGTTTGCCGGAAGCTGCGACGCCGGCACCTGACCCGACGCGCCGACGAGGATCGCATAATAGGAATCGGTGAAGCGGTTGTTCGAAATGGTGACGCGGTCCGCGCCCATCGCGCGCCGCCCGGCCGCGGGGACGTCGCTCCACAGTGCGATGCATTTGTCCCCGCAGTTCGCGAAGGCATTGTGATCGATCAGGATGTCGTGCGAATCGCCTTGTGCGAGGATCGCGACGCCGCAGCCGACGACGTCGGTCGGGCGCATCGGCCTCGCGCAATGCGACGCGGCGAATTCGCTGCGGAACACGATGTTGCGGATGACGATATTGCTCGAATCGTCGATCATCAGCTTGATGCGGGAGGGGCCGCCGATCGCCGCCGGCGACGTGTCGGCTCCGACGGGCGCGCCGTTGATCGTCACCGAAGACGCGACGAGGATCGGTCGCTCGACCCGGATCGTGCCGTTGGTGCGGAACCGGACGCGCGTGTTGGGTTTCGTCGCGCAGGCGCGCAGCGAACCTGGTCCGTCGTCGGTCAGCGATGTGACGATGCACAGGCAATTGGCGGTGCCGGGGGCGCACAGCGCCCCGGTCGCGGCGGCGCCGAAGCCGATGCCGTGTACGGGCGATGATGCGACCTGCGGGCTCGCGATCGCGGCACCGTTCAGCCCGATCGCGGTGAAGGCGAGTGCAAGAAGCGTGTTATGGTTCACGATGCTCTCCGATCCCGAAATAAGCGAACGGCGATCGCAATGGCGCCAGCTTCCGAAACCGGCGCTGAACGATCACGCGGATCAGCCCGCTTGCGAGCCACAAGCCCCTTCTCTAACGACATCGCGATGACGGGGGATGCTGAACGCGCCGGTGCGGGCGGAGAACCGGGTCGGTCGGCTCCCGCCAGCACATTCGCGTTGAGAGCAGAGGAACTGCGTCGGACGACGATAACCGCGCGGCGCATTCTGCGGGCGTTCGATTCCGGCGTCGCCGCGATCGATCCTGACCGGATTGCGGGGCTGGAGGCCTATGTCGCAGCGCATCCCGCTTCGACGAGCGATCCGCTCGAGGCCAAATATCTCGATCTTCCGCTCTACTTGAAGGACAAGGCGCGTTGGCTGGTCGATCTTCGGCTCGACGACGCGGCGCCGCAATCGATCCTCGACCTTGGCATGGGGGGCGGGCATTTCCCGTTTCTCGCCAAGGCGCACGGGCACCGCGTGCTCGGGATCGACCTCGACGTGTCGCTCTATTCGCAAATCCTCGAAGCCTATGACGTGACGCGGCTGGTGCATCGTATCGAACCGGACGCGCCTCTGCCGGTGGACGACCGGTTCGACCTAATCACCGCGCTGCAGATAACCTTCAATCGCAAGCCCGGCATCGCGCACAGCGAGGAGGGCGGCGCCTATTGGACCGAGGCCGAATGGGCGACGTTCATCGACGAGCTTTGCCGCCATCTGGTCTATCCGGGGCGGATTTTCTTCAATTTCAACCGCCAGACGATGCCGTCGGGCGAGCATCACGCCGATATGCTGCTCGACCTGTTCGAGGCGAACGGCGCCCGGGTCGATTTCTGGAAATATACCGCGCTGCTGGAATTGACCGGGCCGATCACGCTGCGCGCGTAACCGCACCCAAGGAGCCGCAAGCCGATGGACAAACCGACGCCCCCCGAACGCAAGGCGGAGATGCAGCGCCTTTTCGCAAAATACGATTACCTGACCGCCTATCGGATGTTCACCGACTGGTTCGTCGCGCGCGATCCGCACGGCGCGGTCGGCAGCCAATGGGAGGAACTGGGGCAGCTCCAGATCGAATATATGCTGGCGCACGGAATGAAGCCCGAGCACCGTCTGCTCGATTTCGGCTGCGGGACGCTCCGCGCGGGGCGGCATTTCATCCGCTACCTCGATGCGGGCCGTTATACCGGGGTCGATCTTTCGGCGGGCGCGCTGGCCTACGGCAAATCGCTTGTTGCCGAGGAGGGGCTGGAGGACAAACACCCCCGCCTCATCCAGAACACCGATATCGCGACGCTCTCGTATCGTGCGGATTCGTTCGATTACATCATGGCGCAATCGGTCTTCACACATTTGCGCCTGCCCGAAATCGGCGCGTGTCTGAAGAGCTTCGCGAGCGTCATGCACGCGGGGACCGCGTTGTTCTTCACCTATAACGAAGCCCCCGAGGCGACCGAGACGACGCTCAAGGATTTCAAATTTCCCTTCGAGGCGATCGCCGAACGCGCGCGCGAACGCGGCATTTCGGTCGAACGCCGCGACGATTACCCGCACCCGCGCGGGCAGCTGATGGCGGAGGGGCGACTGACCGCGGCTTGATCGCGTGCCTTGCGGGATGTCTCGCGCTTTGGTCTAACCGTCTGGGGCGCAATGATCGTGGGGGCGGTTCGGTGGCGGATGTCTTTGTCTCGTACAAGCGCGAGGACGAGGCCGGGGTGGCGCGGCTGGTCAAGGCGCTGCGTGGACAGGCGCTGAGCGTCTGGTGGGACCGCGACATCCCGACCGGCGCGCCGTGGGAAGACACGATCGAGCGCGAACACGCGGCGGCGCGGTCGATCGTCGTCTGCTGGTCGAAGGCGGCGGTCGCGAGCGAGAACGTCAAGGCCGAGGCGCGCGCCGCGCGCGCCGATCACCGCCTCGTCCAGACCTTCATCGAGCCGTGCAATCCGCCGATGTTCTTCGGCGAGCGGCAGGGCGTCGATCTGTCGGGCTGGAGCGGTAAGGCCGACGATCCCCGTTTTCAGGCGGTCCTCGCGGCGGTGCGCGCGGCGCTCGACGGCAAGGCGGCTGAAGCTGGAGTCGGCGCAATTGCCGCGGGTACGTCTCGCAAGCCATTCATCCTGGCGGGAGTCGCTGCGGCGGTGCTCGTCGCGGGCGGGATCGGCGCGATGGCGCTGCGGCCCGAGCCTGCGAAGGTTATGCCGAAGGCCGCCCCCGCGCCCAGCCCCGCCGACGTCCTGCTGGCGAAGGTGGATGGAAAGTGGGGCGTCCAGAACAAGTGCGACGAGAGCTATCGCTACCGCGTCGCCAGGGACGCGGCGACGGGCGACAAGCATATCTTCGCCGAGCGTCCCGGTTTCAAATCGGAGGGCCGGGTCGTCAGCGCCGCCGACGGGGTGATCCTGTCGGAGGCGCTCGAACCCGCGGCGGATCGCGGCAATCTCGTCGAACTCCGGCCCGAACCGGGGCAGCTCGTGCTGCAAGACCGGCGGACCGACACGCGGCTGGTGCTCGTCAAATGCCGCTGATGCCGCGCAGCGTCCGGACCAGCGTCGGACGGCTGCGGCGCAGCGCGAGGCAATATCCCGGCGGCGGCCCGACGGTGTTTCGCGCGACGCTCGCGCTTGCGATGTTCCTGCTCGGGCTGAAGGGCTTCCAGCAAGTCTATCAGCCGCAGAGTTTCGCGGACTGGAGCGACTGTCTGTTCCGCACAGGACAGCTCGTCGTCGGCCAGTTTCCGAGCGAACTGGTGCCGGGACTCGGCGATCCGCACAGGGCTATCCCGGTCTACCTCAATCTCGCGCGGTTCGCGTTGCCGCTGCTGGCGTTGTGGTTCGCGGTGTCGGCGCTGATCAAGCGCATCCGCCAGCCACTGCGCTCGGCGGGCGCGGGGCTGCTGTCGGACCATCTCGTCTTCGCAGGGGCCGGCGAGACGCTTCCCGCGCTGCTCGCCGAGGCGAAACGCGAGAAGCGGCGCGCGGTCGTGATCGGACCCGCACCCGCGCCCGCCGATCTCGCGGGCGCGATCGTCGTTCCGGGCGACCCCTCCGACGTCGAGAGCTGGCGGCAGATCGGCTTGAGTCGGGCGCGCGCGGTGGTGATCACCGGCATGAAGGACGGGCCGGCGTTGAGCGCGGCGCTGGCCGCGACGGAGGTCGCGCGCGCCGAACGCCCGGCGACGCGCGAGCCGCTCGGGATCGTCTGCTCGGTCGATAGCGCCGATCTGCGCGCCCTGCTCGACAGCGTGTTTCGCGGGCAGGACCCGATCGCGGGCGTGGTGCTCCACGCGACCTCGCCCGCGCGGGTCAGGGCGCGCGCGCTGCTCTCCCGGCACCCGCTCTATCGCGGCGTCGATGTCGAGGCGGGCGAAGGTGTTCATGCCTTGATCGTCGGGTTTGGTCGCACCGGAGAGGAGGTCGCGCTCCAGGTCCTGAAGACCGGCATCGTCGACGAGACGACCCCGCCGCGCGTCACCGTCGTCGATCCCGACGCGACGCGGCTCGGACGGGCGTGGCGCGAGCGACTCGACCACGCCGCGCCGCTCGATCGCGTAACCTTCATCGACGCCGCGATCGATCCGGCGGATCGCGACGCGCTCGCGGAACTGCTCGACCGGATCGGCGCGGTCAATGCGATGTACGTCTGCCCGCGCGATGATACTCAGGCATTGCTGATCGCAGTGGCGATCCGGCGCGTCTATGCGAAACGCGGGGCGGGCGCGCCGCCGCTCTATTGCTATCAACGCGACGCCGACGATCTGAGCCGGCACTTCTCGGGGGCCGAACTCGGCGATTTGGACCTCACCCGCATCCACGGTTTCGGTCATGCCGAGGCGCGACGCCTCGAATCGCTGACCGGCGAGACGCTCGATCGCCGCGCGCGGCAGATCCACGAGGCGTATCTCGCCGAGTTCGGCGGCGGCGGTGCGGAGTCGCAGCGGCCCTGGCCATTGCTGGGAGACCTCTACCGGCAGGCGAACCGCGATCAGGCGGATTATCTGCCGATGCGTCTCGCCTGCCTCGGCCTGCGCGAGGTCGATGAGCCCGGTGCGGTTTCTCTCTCGGCCGAAATGCTGGAGCGCGCCGCGCGGAGCGAGCACGCGCGCTGGGCGACGAGCGCGGAACTCATCGGCTGGCGGCTCGGCGCGCGCGACAATCCGCGCCAGCTGCATCCCGATCTGGCGCCGTACGAGCGGCTGAGCGAGATCGACAAGGCCAAGGATCGCGCGGTGATCCGCAACCTCGCTTCGCTGCTCGCGCGGCATCGCGCGGGGCTTCGTGCGGTCGAGACGCTCGCCTTGACGGCCGATCCCGGTGGCGATGCGGCGGAACAGGCGAAGGCGCTTTTGCGGCGGGTTCGCGCGGTATCCGATACCGCGCCGGTGGTCGTCGCCGCGCTGGCGGCGCCCACCGAGGTGGCGGTGCTGCGGCGGGCGGCGGCGCGCGCGCCCGATCTGGTCTGGCGGTTGCGGCTCGCTCCCGACGCGGTCGCGCGCATCCGCGTCTGGCCCGCCGCACAGGACCGCGAAGACGCGCGGTGGCTCGTTAACCACGCCGATCAGGTGCTGTTCCTCAAGGAATAGCCGCGTCTTGATTATATAAGCATACGCATTATATGTGCCGCCATGAGCGACAATATCGGATTTCTGATCAGCGACGTTTCGCGCCTGATGCGGCGGCGTTTCGACGAAAGCGCGCGGCTGATCGGCGTGACGCGCGCGCAGTGGCGCGCGCTGACCACCCTCAACCGCAACGAAGGCATCAACCAGGGCGGACTCGCCGACTTGCTCGAGGTCGAACCGATCACTTTGTGCCGGATGATCGACCGGCTCGAGGAAGCGGGGCATGTCGAGCGCCGCCGCGACCCCAACGATCGCCGCGCCTGGCGGATTCATCTCACCGAAACCTCGCGCCCTTTGCTCGATCAGCTCAGGAGAATCGCCGACGATCTTTTCGCGCGCGCGCTCTACGGGATCGATGCGCGCGATCAGGCGCGATTCGTCGCGACGCTGGGCGCGATCCGCGAAAACCTGAGCGATGACGGCGCGGAGGTGGCGAGTCATGGCTGACGCCGATCCCCAGCGCAACCTGACCGTCGATGCGGTCGAGATCGCTCCGCCCGAGGACGCCTCCGCGGAAACCAAGCGGCAGGGCTGGCTGCGTCCGCTGCTGATGATCAGCGTGCCGCTGCTGATCGCGTTGATCGGCGGCTATTTCTGGCTGACCTCGGGGCGGTTCGTCTCGACCGACAACGCCTATCTGCAACAGGACAAGGTGTCGGTTTCGTCCGATGTCGCCGGGCGGATCGTCCAGGTCGCGGTGCGCGAGAACCAGGTCGTGAAAACTGGCGACCTCCTGTTCCGCGTCGATCCCGATCCGTACCGGATCGCGGTCGATCAGGCCAATGCCGCGATCGCCGACGCGCAGGTCGAGGTCACCTCGCTGCAGGCGGATTTTCGCGGGACGAGCGCGGACATCCAGGCGGCGCGCGACCAGATCCTGTCGGCGCGGCAGGACTACGACCGCCAGGCCGAGTTGATGAAGCGCGGCTTCACGACGCGCGCGCGGCTCGAGCAATCCGAACATGCGCTCGAACAGGCGCGCGCCGCGCTCGGTAACGCGCAGGCGAACGCCGCCGAGGCCAAGGCGAAGCTCGCGACCGGCAGCGCGGTTCCCGGCGTCTCGCCCGCGATCGCCGCGGCGCGAGTGCAGCGCGCCAAGGCCGCGCTCGATCTCGGGCGGACGTCGGTCGTCGCCCCGGTCGGCGGCACGATCAGCCAGTCGGATCGGCTTCAGGTCGGCCAGATGATGATGACCGGGCTGCCCGCGGTCAGCATCGTCGTGAACGGCAAGTCCTGGGTCGAAGCGAATTTCAAGGAAACCGACCTCAACCACATGCGCGTCGGCCAGCCCGCCGAGATCAGCTTGGACGCCTATAAGGGGCTGAAGCTGAAGGGCCATGTCCAGTCGATCGGCGCGGGCACGGGCTCCGAATTCTCGGTGCTGCCGGCGCAGAATGCGACGGGCAATTGGGTCAAGGTGACGCAACGCGTACCGGTCCGCATCGCGATCGACGAAGCAAGCCCGCGCCGGTTGATCGCCGGGCTGAGCGCCGACGTGACCGTCGATATCCGCGATTCCGGCGCGCGTTAGGATGGGCCGAAGATCCGAGCGTGAAATCCCTCTCCCGCTTTTGCGGGAGAGGGAGGGGCCCGCGAAGCGGGAGGGTGCGGGTCTTCTTTCTTCTTCTTGCCAGGCGCGCGTCGGTGAAAGAAGAAGAAAGAAGACCCTCACCCAACCCTCTCCCGTAAGCGGGAGAGGGCTAAGAAGAAGCGGCCGCTTAGATGGCGGCCGCTAGCCCCGCGCGCGGCGTCGATCCGCTCGCCGAGGTTCCCGCGACCGCCGCCGCCGAACCGTTCGAGGATCGTGCCGCGCTCCACACCTCGAACGTGCCGCTGCTGACGATCGGCGTGATGGCGGCGACGATCATGCAAATCCTCGATTCGACGATCGCCAATGTCGCGCTGCCGCGGATGACGCCCGATCTCGGCGCGACCGCCGACACGATCACTTGGGTGCTGACGAGTTATATCGTCGCCTCCGCGGTCGCGATCCCGGTGACCGGCTGGCTCGCCGATCGGGTCGGTTCGCGCAACTTGTTCCTCGCCGCGACGGTCGGCTTTGTCGCCGCCTCAATGCTGTGCGGCCTCGCGACGAGCCTGCCCGAGATGGTGCTGTTCCGTGTCCTGCAGGGGACCGCGGCGGCGTTCATGAATCCGCTCAGCCAGACGGTGATGATGGATATCAACCGCCCGTCGAAACAGGCGAGCGCGATGTCGATCTGGGGCATGGGGGTGATGGTCGGGCCGGTGCTCGGCCCGGTGATCGGCGGCTGGCTGACCGACAATTACAATTGGCGCTGGGTGTTCTACGTCAACGTGCCGATCGGCATCGCGTGTTTCGCGATCCTGTGGGCGCTGCTGCCGACGCGGCCGATCGGCCGGCGGCGGTTCGATATCTTCGGCTTCTCGATGCTCGCGCTGGCGATCGCGTCGTTCCAGATCATGCTCGACCGCGGCCAATCGAACGACTGGTTCCAGTCGTGGGAGGTGTGGATCGAGGGGATGGTCGCGCTGTGCGCGCTGTGGATGTTCCTGGTGAACCAGTTCACCGCGAAACAGCCGATGTTCGACCGCGAATTGCTCAGGAACCGCAACCTCCTGACCGGCATGTTTTTCATGCTGGTGACGGGTGTGCTGATGATGGCGACGATGGCGCTGCTGCCGCCGATGTTGCAGACGTTGTTCGGCTATCCCGTACTCGACACCGGGTTGCTGCTCGTGCCGCGCGGTATCGGCATCATGGCGAGCATGTACGTCGCGGGGCAGGCGATCCAGCGCGGCTTCGATCCGCGCATCCTCGTTGGCACGGGCCTCGTCGTCGCGGCGGGTTCGCTGTGGCAGATGACGCAGTGGACGCTGGTGATGGGGTCGACGCCGTTCATCGTCAGCGGTCTAGTTCAAGGGCTGGGGTTGGGGCTGATCTTCATCCCGCTCAACATCACCGCGTTCGGCACGCTGCCGCCGCATCAGCGGACCGAAGGCGCGAGCCTGATGAACCTGTTCCGCAACGTCGGCGCCTCGGTCGGGATTTCGGTCGTCACCGCGCTCCTCGCGCGCAACATCCAGACGAGCCACATGGAATTGGGCGGGCATATCACCGGTTACAGCGTCGATTCGGTCGACCCCGGCATCGTCTCGGTGCTCGGCGCGACGGGGGAGACCGTCACCGCGATGCTCAACGCGGAGGTAAACCGCCAGGCGGGGATGATCGCCTATCTCGACGACTTCAAATTGATGATGATCCTGACCCTGCTCGCGATCCCGCTGGTGCTGGTGCTCAAACGCCCGCCGCGGCCGAAGGCGGGCGACGAGGCGATCCACGTGGCGATGGACTGAGGCAGCGAAACCGGGAACACTCGCGGAGCCGGATCGTACTAGGCGCAGCGCGGCTTACTCGCGACGATCCGGGACAATGATCATGGCGACCGATCATCCATCGGCTATTGTAGGCCACCCGATCCACAATTTGCTCTCGGCCTTCCCGATCGCCTTCTTCACGGGAGCGTTCGTCACCGACATCGTCTACGCCAATACCGCGCAGATGATGTGGGCGAACTTTTCGATATGGCTGATCACGGGTGGGCTCATCATGGGCGGCCTCGCGGCGATCGCGGGGACCGTCGATTTCGCCGCGCGCAAACATGCGGCCGCCCGACGGCGCGGCTGGCCGCATACGATCGGCACCGCGCTCGTTATGGTGCTTTCGTTGATCAACGCCTTTGTCCACAGCCGCGACGCCTGGACGTCGGTGGTGCCCGCGGGAATCATCCTGTCGGGGATCGTCGCGATCCTGGTGCTGGTGACGAGCTGGATGGGCGCATCGCTCGTCTACCGCGCGAATGTGGGAGCGGCATGATGCGCATCGCTATCGCTTTGGCCCTCGTCGCCGGCGCCGCGCTAGCCGGTTGCGACCGTGCCGATGCGCCGACCAGTTCGCAGGTCGGCCCCAACCCGCCGCTTCCCGAACAAACCCAATACCTCGTTCCCCCGATAAAGATCGCGCCGGTCGCGAAATGGAACGGGGCAACGCCCACGGTTCCCGCGGGCCTAAAGATTGCCGCTCTCGCGACCGGGCTGAAGCATCCGCGCTCGTTGTATGTCCTCCCCAACGGCGACGTGCTGGTGGTCGAGACCAACGGCCCGGCCGAGCCGGGCTCGCGGCCCAAGGACATCATCATGGGCTGGGTGCAGAGCTTTGCGGGGGCGGCCGCCAAGGGCGGCAACCGCATCACGCTGCTTCGTGACGCTGACGGCGACGGTAAACCCTAGGTCCGCACCGTCTTCCTCGACCATCTCAATTCGCCGTTCGGCGTCGCGCTCGTCGGAGGCGATCTATACGTTGCCAACACCGACGCGATCGTCCGCTATCGCTATGCGACGGGGCAGACCAGGATTACCAGCGGCGGCACGATCCTGACGCATCTGCCGGGCGGCCCGATCGACCATCACTGGACCAAGAGTCTCGTCGCGAGCCCCGACGGAAGCAAACTCTACGCGGGCGTGGGATCGAACAGCAACATCACCGAAAACGGGATCGAGGCGGAAAAGGAACGCGCCGCCATTTGGGAGACCGACCGCACGACCGGCGCGCACCGTCTCTACGCGACAGGGCTTCGCAACCCCAACGGTCTGTCGTGGAATCCCGAGACCGGGCAATTGTGGGCGGTCGTCAACGAACGCGACGAACTTGGCCCCAACCTCGTGCCCGATTACATGACCTCGGTGCGCGACGGCGGTTTCTATGGCTGGCCCTATAGTTATTGGGGAAGGCACATCGATCCGCGCGTCCAGCCGCGGCGCGACGATCTCGTCGCGAAGGCGATCGTCCCTGATTATGGCCTCGGCTCGCATGTCGCGCCGCTCGGCATGACTTTCTATACAGGAGCGATGCTGCCCGCGGGGTATCGCGGCGGTGCGTTCGTCGGCGAGCATGGCAGCTGGGATCGCTCGCCGTTGAGCGGCTATCGCGTCGTCTTCGTTCCGTTCGCGGGTGGGCGTCCGTCGGGCAAGGCGCAGGACGTTGTCACCGGATTCCTCGACAAGGACAATCACGCGCGCGGTCGTCCCGTCGGCCTTGCGGTCGACCGCGCCGGGGCGTTGTTGGTGGCCGATGATCTCGGCGATACCGTCTGGCGCGTCACCGCAGGCTAGGCAGGTCGAGCCCCTTCTCCTGCGCGCACTCCAATGCGATCTCATAACCCGCATCGGCGTGACGCATCACCCCGGTCGCTGGATCGTTCCACAAAACCCGCTCCAGCCGCTTCGCCGCCTCCGGCGTGCCATCGGCGACGATCGCCATCCCGGCATGCTGCGAATAGCCCATGCCGACGCCGCCGCCGTGGTGGAGCGAAACCCAGGTCGCGCCGCTCGCGGTGTTCAGAAGCGCGTTGAGGAGCGGCCAGTCGCTGACTGCGTCGCTGCCGTCGCGCATCGCCTCGGTCTCGCGGTTGGGCGACGCGACTGAGCCTGAATCGAGATGATCGCGACCGATCACCACCGGCGCTTTCAGCTCGCCGCTCGAGACCATCTCGTTGAAAGCCAAACCGAGGCGATGGCGGTCGCCGAGGCCGACCCAGCAGATCCGCGCGGGGAGGCCCTGAAACTTGATCCGCTCGCGCGCCATGTCGAGCCAGCGGCGCAAGGGCGCGTTGTCGGGCAATAGCTCCTTCACCTTGGCGTCGGTCTTGTAGATGTCCTCGGGATCGCCCGACAGCGCGACCCAGCGGAACGGGCCGATACCGCGGCAGAACAGCGGACGGATATAGGCAGGGACGAAGCCGGGGAAGGCGAAGGCGTTCTCGACGCCCTCGTCTTTCGCGACCTGGCGGATGTTGTTGCCGTAATCGACCGTCGGCACCCCCGCCGCCTGGAAAACGAGCATCGCGCGGACGTGCGTTGCCATCGATTTGCTCGCGGCGGCGGCGACGGTTGCGGGATCCTGTTCGCGCGTTGCGATCCAGCGCTCGACGGTCCAGCCCGCGGGAAGGTAGCCGTTGACGGGATCGTGCGCGCTGGTTTGGTCGGTCAGGAGATCGGGGCGGACGCCGCGCGCGAACATCTCGGGAAGGAGTTCGGCGGCGTTGCCGAGCAGGCCGACCGAGATCGGCTCTTTCGCGTTGGTCACGATATCCAGCGCTTCGTCGAGGCTGTCGGTGGCGCGATCGAGATAGCCGGTCCTGAGCCGCATCTCGATCCGGCTCTGCTGGCATTCGATCGCGAGACACGACGCGCCCGCCATCACCGCCGCCAAGGGCTGCGCGCCGCCCATCCCGCCTAGGCCCGCGGTCAGCAGCCACCGCCCGGAAAGGTCGCCGCCGTAATGCTGGCGGCCCATCTCGACGAAGGTCTCGTAGGTGCCCTGCACGATGCCCTGCGTGCCGATGTAGATCCACGATCCCGCGGTCATCTGGCCGTACATCGCGAGGCCCTTGCGATCGAGTTCGTCGAAATGCTCCCAATTCGCCCATTTGGGGACGAGGTTGCTGTTCGCGATCAGCACGCGCGGCGCATCCGCGTGCGTTCGGAAGACGCCAACCGGCTTGCCCGACTGGACGAGCAACGTCTCGTCGTCGTTCAGGCAGCGCAGTGTGTCGACGATCCGGTCGTAGCTCTCCCAGTCGCGCGCGGCGCGCCCGATGCCGCCGTAGACGACGAGTTCCTCGGGGCGCTCGGCGACGTCGGGGTGGAGGTTGTTCATCAGCATCCGCAGCGGCGCCTCGGTCAGCCAGCTCTTGGCGCTGAGCGTGGTGCCGGTGGCGGCTTTGATGGTGCGGCTGGGGTCGAGACGGGTCATCGGGCGAATTCCAGGCAGGCGGTGAGGACACGGGCCAGCGTCGCGGCGAGCGGGGCGGCGTAATCGGGGTCGAAGGGGGGAGGCCAGTTGCTCTCGTCGGGCGTCTCGGGTTCGGGGGCGTAGCCGCGGATCGCGAGCTCCATCTGGATTGCGTGGATGCCGTCTTCGGGGTGGCCATAATGCCGGGTCGTCCAGCCGCCCTTGAAACGGCCGTTGACCGCCTGATCGTCGCCGCAAGCCGACGACACCGCGGCAGTCAACGCGGCGTCGCAGGTCGCGCCGTCGTTCGTGCCGATGCTGAACTGCGGAAGTTCGCCGCCGAACAGCCTCGGGATGCGGCTGCGGATCGAATGCGCGTCGTAGAGGACGACGTGGGAGTGGGTGTCGCGGAGGCGCGCAATCTCGGCGGCGAGGGCGGCGTGATAGGGGTCGAAACAGGCCGTGCAGCGGCGCGCGATCTCGGCGTCGTCCGGAGTGGCTGCGGCATAGAGTGGTTCGCCGTCGAAGGTCGTGGTCGGGCAGAGTTCGGTCGTCGCCTGCCCCGGATAGAGCGACGCCCCCGAGGGATCACGGTTCACGTCGATCACGCTGCGCGAAACGGGCGTGCGGACGGTGGTCGCGCCGAGGTCTCTGGCGAAGGCGTAGAGCGTGTGGATATGCCAATCGGCGTCGCGCCGCGCGCGCCAGGGGGAGACGAAGGCGTCGTCGAGTCCGGTGAGATCGATCCCGGTGTGCGGGAAGGCGACGATTAGGGGGGCGGTGCCCTGGTGGGTTTCGATCATGGCACCCCTCCCTTGCAGGGAGGGGCTGGGGGTGGGTGCCGAGCGAAGCGAGGCTCTTGAGGTCGCCGTCGAGCGCGACCTTGCAGGTCGCGCACCCACCCCCGACCCCTCCCTTGCAGGGAGGGGAGCGCGTCTCGCCTGCCGGCCGTCACGCGCAAATCCCGGGCAGATCAGTCGCGACCGCCTCCGCCAGCGCCCCGCCCCGCACCAGCGCCGTCGCCTTCGCCATATCCGGCGCGAAATGGCGATCCTCGCCCAGCGTCGGCACCTCCGCCCGGATCGCCGCGCGCGCCGCCTCCAGCGCATGGCTCGACAGCAGCGGAGCATGGAAGTCGCACCCTTGCGCCGCCGCCAGCGCCTCGATGCCGATCACGTTCGCCGCATTCGCCGCCATCTCGAGCAGCCGCCGGCTCCCATGCGCCGCCATCGACACATGATCCTCTTGAGTCGCCGAGGTCGGGATCGAATCGACGCTCGCCGGATACGCCCGCTGCTTGTTCTCGCTGACCAGCGCGGCGGCGGTCACCTGCGGGATCATGAACCCGGAATTCAGCCCCGGCCGCGGCGTCAGGAACGCGGGCAGCCCCGACAGCGCCGGATCGACCAGCATCGCGATGCGACGCTCGGCGATGCCGCCGATCTCGCAGATCGCGAGCGCGATCATGTCGGCGGCGAAGGCGACCGGCTCGGCGTGGAAATTGCCGCCCGACAATGCTTCATCGGTCTCCGGAAAGATCAGCGGATTGTCGGTGACGCCGTTCGCTTCGGTTTCGAGCGTCGCCGCCGCCTGGCGCAACACGTCGAGGCAGGCGCCCATCACCTGCGGTTGGCAGCGCAGGCAATAGGGGTCCTGCACGCGCGGATCGTCCACCTTGTGGCTCGCGCGGATCGCCGAACCCGCCATCAGCGTCCGCAGAGCGTCGCCGACCGCGATTTGTCCGGCGTGGCGGCGCAGTTTGTGAATGCGTGGGTCGAACGGTGCGTCGGAACCCTTCGCCGCTTCCGTCGACAGCGCGCCGGTGACCAACGCGGCCTGGAATACGGTCTCGGTCTCGAACAGCGCAGCGAGCGCGTTGGCGCAGGAGAATTGCGTGCCGTTGAGGAGCGCGAGTCCTTCCTTGGGGCCGAGTTCGAGCGAGGCCAGTCCGGCCTGCGCCAGCGCTTCGGCGGCGGGCATGGTTTCGTCCTTGAGGTGGATCGCCCCGACCCCGATCATCGCCGCGGCCATGTGCGACAAAGGCGCGAGATCACCGCTTGCGCCGACCGAGCCCTGGCTCGGGATCACCGGCGTCAGCCCGCGCGCGAGCATCGCCTCGATCAGCGCGACCGTCGCGGGCTGCACCCCCGACGCACCCTGCGCGAGGCTGGCGAGTTTCAGCGCCATCATCAGCCGGACGATCGCGACGGGAGAGGGCGCGCCGACGCCCGCGGCGTGGCTCAGCACGATGTTGCGCTGGAGCGTCGCCAGATCGGCATCGCCGATGCGCACGCTGGCGAGTTTTCCGAAGCCGGTGTTTATGCCGTAGACCGGCTCGCGCCGCGCGAGGATTCGTGCCACCGCGGCGGCGCTTTCCGCGATGATCGGCGCCGAGGCCGGGTCGAGCACGGGTGTCGCGCCGCGATAGATCGCGCGCCAGTCGGCGAGCGGGACATCGCCGGGGGTTAGGGTGATCGTCATTTGCCGTTCCGGATGCGGGTATGGAGTGGATTGAAGCCCATGCGATAGACAAGCTCGGCGGGCCGCTCGATGTCCCAGATCGCGAGGTCGCAGGCCTTGCCCGCCTCCAATGTACCGATCTCGTCGTGCAGGCCCAGCGCGCGCGCGGCGTTGACCGTGACGCCGCGCAAGGCTTCCTCAACGGTCAGGCGGAACAATGTCGCCGCCATGTTCAGCACCAGCAGGATCGAGGTGAGCGGCGAGGTGCCGGGATTGCAATCGGTCGCCAGCGTGATCGGGACGCCCGCTTTGCGCAGCGCGTCGATTGGCGGCAGCTTGGTCTCTCGGGTGAAATAATAGGCACCGGGCAGGAGCGTCGCGACGGTTCCCGCTGCCGCCATCGCGGCGATGCCCGCGTCGTCGAGATATTCGAGATGATCCGCCGACAGCGCGCCGTGGCGCGCGGCGAGCGCGGCGCCGTGCAAGTTAGATAGCTGTTCGGCGTGGAGCTTGACCGGCAGGCGATGCGCGGCGGCGGCGGCGAATACCCGTTCGGTCTGCGCGGCGGAGAAACCGATCCCCTCGCAAAACGCATCGACCGCGTCGGCGAGTCCCTCGCTGGCAACCGCGGGGATCATCGTGTCGCAGACGTGGGTGATATAGGCGTCGGCGTCGCCCGCGAACTCGGGGGGCAACGCGTGCGCGCCGAGGAACGTGGTCGCGACCCGCACGTCGCGCTCGCGCCCGAGCCGTCGTGCCGCGCGCAGCATCCGCGATTCGGTGTCGAGATCGAGGCCGTAGCCCGATTTCACCTCCACCGTCGTCATGCCCTCCGCGATCAGCGCGTCGAGGCGGGGCAGGGCGGTCGCGATCAGGTCGTCCTCGCTCGCCGCGCGCGTCGCGGTCATCGTCGAGACGATCCCCCCGCCCGCGCGCGAGATCTCCTCATAGGATGCGCCCGCCAGCCGCAGCTCGAATTCATGCGCCCGGTCGCCGGCGTGGATCAGATGGGTATGGCAATCGATGAGGCCGGGCGTGATCCAGCGCCCCGCGCAATCGATCGTCTCGGCGGCGTCGGGTGCGCCACCGGCGGGGCCGGCATAAACGATGCGACCCTGGGCACAGGCGACCGAGCCGTCCTCGACAATGCCCAGACCATCGCCGGTCATCGTCGCGAGTCGTGCATTGGTCCACAGACGATCGGCCATGCCGCATCATTGCAGCGCCTTGCGATAATGTATAGACATTATCCTTCTCGTGTGGGCTGAGGACGAGCGCGGTTGAGCCAGCATTTCCATTTCGCCGAAGCCATGCTGCCCGACGCTTGGGGCGTGAACGTCCGCATCTCTGTCGAGGGCGGCGCGATCGCGTCGATCGAGACCGGCGCGATGCCGCAGCCGGGCGATGGCTGTCATGCGATCGCGCTGCCCGGCATGCCCAACCTTCACAGCCACGCCTTTCAGCGCGGGATGGCGGGCTTGGCCGAGGTCGCGGGTCCGAACGACGACAGTTTCTGGACGTGGCGCGAGACGATGTACCGGTTCGCCCGGTCGATCACGCCGGAGCAGCTTCAGGCGATCGCCGCGCTCGCCTATGTCGAAATGCTCGAGGGCGGTTTCACCCGGGTCGGCGAGTTCCACTATCTCCACGGCATCGGCGACGCGGGTGCGGTCGCGATGACGGAGGCGATCGCGGCGGCGGCGGCGGAAAGTGCCATTGCGCTGACGCATCTGCCGGTGTTCTATGCGCACGGCGGGTTCGGCGGCATGCCGCCCGGCGAGCGGCAACGGCGGTTCGTCCACGATCTCGACGGTTTTGGCATGTTGCTGGAGGTGGCGCGGGAGGCTTGTGCCGTGTTGCCGGACGCGGTCGTCGGCATCGCGCCGCATTCGCTCCGCGCGGTGATTCCTGACGAATTGACGGAGCTAGCGGCGATGGCGCCTGGCGCGCCGATCCACATCCACATCGCCGAACAGGTGAAGGAGGTCGAGGATTGCGTCGCGTGGAGCGGGGCGCGGCCGGTCGAATGGTTGCTCGACCACGCCGATGTCGGTGCGCGCTGGTGCCTCGTCCACGCGACACACATGACCGATGCCGAGACGCGCGCGCTGGCGGCGAGCGGGGCGGTTGCGGGATTGTGCCCGATCACCGAGGCGAACCTTGGCGACGGGATTTTCCCGGGTG
The DNA here is from genome assembly GCA_038236185.1 of Sphingomonadales bacterium. Classification (GTDB taxonomy): domain Bacteria; phylum Pseudomonadota; class Alphaproteobacteria; order Sphingomonadales; family Sphingomonadaceae; genus Sphingomonas. Next base: position 35,764 of record JBBSTE010000002.1, read on the forward strand.
AGGCGTTCATCGCGACTGGCGGGCGGTACGGCATCGGCTCCGATTCGAATGTGCTGATCGAAGCGACCGAGGAATTGCGGCTGCTCGAATACGGCCAGCGCCTCGCGTCGCGCGGGCGCAACCGCATGGGCGGCGCGAGCCGATCGACCGGCGACTCGCTGTGGCGCGGAGCAGTAGCGGGCGGCGCGCAGGCGCTTGGTGCGCCGCCCGGACTCGCCGTCGGCAACGCCGCCGATTTCGTCACGCTCGATGCGAGCCATGTGTCGTTCGCCGGGCGGACCGGCGCGGCGTTGGCGGACGCGCTGATCTTCGCGGCGGGCCGGAGCGCGATCGACGGGGTGTGGCGGCGCGGCCGGCAGGTGGTGCGCGGCGGACGCCACGATGCGCGCGAGGCGATTGCGGCGCGCTATCGCGCGACCTTGGCCGCGCTGCTGGCGTGACGGTGCCGCTCCACGAGCGCATCCGTCGCGATATGGAAGCGCGCATCCTGTCGGGCGCAATGGCGCCGGGGGATCGGCTGCCGGTTGAGCATGAAGTAATGCGCGAATACGGCTGTTCACGGATGACAGTCAACAAGGCGCTGTCGGCGCTGGCGGCGGCGGGACTGATCGAGCGCCGAAAGCGCGCCGGATCGTTCGTCGCGCGTCCGCGCGTCCATGCGATGGTGCTCGACGTGCCCGATCTCGCGAGCGAGGTTTCCGCGCGGCGACAGGTCTATGCGTGGCGGTTGTTGCGGCGGACGATCCGTGGCGCTCGGTCGGCTGATGAGCGGGCGTTGGCTGGTGGCGGGCGGCTGCTTGCGATCGAAGGGCTGCACTGCGCCGGCGGAATGCCACTGGCAGTCGAGCATCGACTCATCAGCCTCGCCGCGGTCCCCGAGATCGCCGAAGCTGATTTGGCGGCAGAATCGCCGGGCGGCTGGCTGCTCCATCAGGTACTGTGGACCGAGGCCGAGACGCGGATCGCGGCGGTAGCCTCGGATGCCGAAGCCGAAACGCTGCTGCAGGTTCCCGCCGGCACCGCGTGCCTCTCGATCGAGCGCGCGACGTGGCGCGGCGCCGAGCGTGTTACTTGGGTCCGGCAGGTGTTCGTCGGCAGCGGCTACGATCTCGTCGCGCGATTCGGACCGACGGGGCGGTAACGAGGATCCTGAGCGTCACAAGAACGCGCCTTGCAAATTCCGTCACCCCGGACTTGTTCCAGGCTCCACCGTGCCGCGCGCCTCACGGCCGACAGACCTGGTGCGCGGTGGATGCCGGAACAAGTCTGGCATGACGGGTCCCGTGTCGTCGGTCCTCGCGCTGACGCGAGGCCAGCCGGATTAGCGCGTGCGGCATGCCGCACCGCCGCGCAGCTTGCGCTGCGCCGGCTCGCGCTAATCGATCTTCGGCAGCGTCTCGAACTGGTGATACGGCGGCGGGCTCGACAGCGTCCATTCGAGGGTCGTCGCGCCTTCGCCCCAGTAATTGTCGGGCGCTTTCTTGCCGGCGGCGAGCGACCAGATCAGATTGACGAAGAACACCACCATGCTGATGGCCATGATCTTGTAGCCATCGGTCGCGATGCCGTTCCAATATTCATACTGCGGCGTGTAATCGGGGATGCGGCGCGGCATGCCCTGGAGCCCCAGGAAGTGCATCGGGAAGAACATTACGTTCACGCCGATGAAGAATACCCAGAAATGGATCTGGCCGAGCACCTCGTTGTACATCCGCCCCGACATTTTCGGGAACCAGTAATAGAAGCCCGCGAACAGGCTGAACACCGCGCCCAGGCTCAGCACGTAGTGGAAATGCGCCACCACGTAATAGGTGTCCTGCATGTAATCGTCGATGCCGCCGTTGGCGAGGACAACGCCGGTGACGCCGCCGACGGTGAACATGAAGATGAAGCCGATCGCCCACAGCATCGGCGTCTTGAAGCTGATCGATCCGCCCCACATCGTCGCGATCCAGCTGAAGATCTTGATGCCGGTCGGCACCGCGATCACCATCGTCGCGGCGGTGAAATACATCTTCACGTTCACGCTCATGCCCGTCGTGAACATGTGGTGCGCCCAGACGACGAAGCCGACGACGCCGATCGCGACCATCGCGTAGGCCATGCCCAGATAGCCGAACACCGGCTTCCTGCTGAACGTCGAGATGATCTGGCTGACCATGCCGAAGCCCGGCAACACCATGATGTAGACCTCGGGATGGCCGAAGAACCAGAACAGATGCTGGTAGAGCACGGGGTCGCCGCCGCCCGCGGGATCGAAGAAGGTCGTCCCGAAATTGCGGTCGGTCAGCAGCATCGTGATCGCCGCGGCGAGGACGGGAAGCGCGAGCAGCAGCAGGAAGGCGGTGACGAGCACCGACCACACGAACAACGGCATCTTGTGCAGCGTCATGCCTGGCGCGCGCATGTTGAAGATCGTGGTGATGAAGTTAATCGCGCCGAGGATCGAACTCGCGCCCGCAAGATGGAGCGCAAGGATCGCCATGTCGGTCGACGGCCCCGGCTCGCCATAGGTCGAGAGCGGCGCATAGAGCGTCCAGCCGTTGCCCGCGCCGCCGAAGAAGGGGCTGGCGAGCAGCAGCGAGAAAGCGGGGACGAGCAGCCAGAAGCTGATGTTGTTCATCCGCGGGAACGCCATGTCGGGCGCGCCGATCATCAGCGGAACGAACCAATTGCCGAAGCCGCCGATCATCGCGGGCATGACCATGAAGAACACCATGATCAAGCCGTGCGCGGTGACGAGGACGTTCCACAAATGGAGCGCGTGATCGAGACCCTGATCGCCACCGGGAAGATAATCCGCCCAGATCGTCAGATACTGGATGCCGGGCTGCGCGAGCTCGGCGCGCATCAGGCCCGATACCACCCCGCCGATGATCCCCGCGCAGATCGCGAAGATGAGGTAGAGCGTGCCGATGTCCTTGTGGTTGGTCGACATGAACCAACGCTGGAAGAACGCGGGCTTGTGGTCGGCATCATGGTGCGATTCGTGCGCGTGATGCGCCTCGAATGCGGACGGGGTGAGGGCGGTGTCGGTCATGGTCTCAGCGTCCGGTATCGCCGACGCCGCCTGGATTGGCGGTGGCGCCCTGCGGGGAAGTGGGAGGAGTGGTGGTCACATTTTCGACCGGGCCGGCGGCGTTGGCGGTCGCGGCGGCGTCGCCCAGCGCGGCGACCGAAGTGTCGGCGCCCGGCTGCGGGATCACCGCGGCGGAGGGCTTGACCTCGACGGGCATCGTGCCGCCCTTCGCCTTGATCCACGCGGCGAACTCCGCCGGAGGCACCGCCTCGACCGCGATCGGCATGAAGCCGTGGCGCGCGCCGCACAATTCCGAGCATTGGCCGAAATAGAGGCCCGGCTTCTCGATCGTGAAACTGGTTTCGTTGAGGCGACCGGGGATCGCGTCGAGCTTGATCCAGAACGCGGGCATCGCCCAGCTGTGGATCACGTCGTTGGCGGTGGTGATCAGCCGGATCGGCACGCCGACCGGCAGGACGACGCGATTGTCGGTGGCGAGCAGTTTCGGCCCGTCGGCGTCGGTGCGAAAACGCTCGCCGGGGCCGACCTGATCGGCTTCCTTCAGCATGTTGGCGGTGATCTCGATCCCGCCGTTGTCGGGATATTGGTAGCTCCAATACCATTGGTTGCCGATCGCCTTCAGCGTCACCGCGCCCGCGGGGGCGGGCTTGAACTGCGCCGAAAGGAGCCCGATCGACGGGACCGCGATCGCGACCAGAATCAGGACCGGCGCGAGCGTCCAGATGACCTCGATCACAGTATTGTGGCTGGTCTTCGACGGGATCGGGTTCGCCGCCCTGCGATAGCGGATCACCACCCAGACGAGCAGCCCGAGCACGAACAGCGAGATGATCGTGATCAGCGGGAACAGGATCACGTCGTGGAACCAGTGTGCGCGCTGGCCGATCTTGGTGACCTGCGGCTGAATCGTCATCAATCCGTCGGTCGGCACGCCGATCATCGGCTTGGGCGTCATTACCGGCGCGCCGTCCATCGCCAGTTCGGGCGAGGTCGGCGCGGCGGTGGCGGGGGCGCCGGCCGAGGTCGGCGCGGCGTTGCTGACGCCCGCCGGAGCGGCGGCGGCTTGCGGTGCCGGCGCGGCGGCATTGGTCGCCTGTGCGACGGCCGGACCGGCACCGGCGAGCGCGAGGCCCGCCGCGAGCGTCAGTCCCAGAAATTCGGTCTTCATTGTTTTGTCGTCACCCCTGCTGCGACCACCCGAAAATCCGCGCCGACGCGTGGATTCCCATGCATTCGGCCCGGCCTATAGGCGCGGGTGTCGGTAGCCTCAAGCGTCGCTTGGCATTTTTGCTGCGCTGCCGCGTTGCGCGGGGTTGGAGGCATGCCTATCAGCCCCCGAAAGAAGGAGCGTCCTGATGATCGACGACGAGGTGCTGGCCGAATTCCGCGCTGCCCAGGCGCTGCTCGAAGGCCATTTCATCCTGTCGTCGGGACTGCGCAGCCCGCGCTACCTGCAATGCGCGCGCGTCCTGATGGACCCGGCGCGCAGCGCGCGGCTGGCGGAGGCGCTGGCGGCGCGCATCCCCGCCGATCTGCGCGCGCGGATCACCGCGGTCGTCTCGCCCGCGATGGGCGGGGTGATCGCGGGGCACGAAATGGCGCGCGCGCTCGGCGTCGAGGCGATGTTCGTCGAGCGCCCCGAAGGCACGTTCGAACTACGCCGCGGCTTCCGACTCGCCGCGGGACAGGAGGTTCTGATGATGGAGGATGTCGTCACAACCGGACTGTCGAGCCGCGAGGCGATCAAGGCGATCGAGACGGCGGGCGGCAAGGTGATCGCGGGTGCGGCGCTGGTCGATCGCTCGAACGGCGCGGCAGACCTGGGCGTGCCGTTCTTCCCGCTGATCCGGCTCGAAGTCCCGACCTATGCGGCGGACGCGGTGCCGCCCGAGCTGGCGGCGATCCCCGCGATCAAGCCCGGGAGCCGGGTGGTGGCCTGCGGATGACCGCGCGATCGAGCGTTTTCGTCGGTCTCGGCTTTGCCGCCGTCTGGCTGTGGATCGGGGCGGGCGCGCAGCCGATGCCGTGGGCGGCGATCATCGGCGCGATCGGGGCGCTCGTGCTGATCGCGGTGGCGTGGCATGTCCTGCGTCGCCCGGCGTCGACCGGGCGAACGCAGCGTTTCGATCGTGGACGATACAGAATCGCCGTCGCGATTGAGGTGGTGGCCTTGGTGCTCGCCGGCTGGCTGCTCGGACGTTTCGGGCTTATCGGCTATGTCTGGCCCGTGATCGGCGTCATCGTCGCGCTGCATTTCATCGGCCTGTGGTGGCCGTCGCACGATCGCCGCTTCATTACGCTGACGATCGCGATGGGGGCGGTGAACGTCGTCGCGTTGTTCTTTCCGCCCGGCGGCGCGGCGATGCTCGGGATCAGCGGGCTGGGCTCGTCGGCGATGCTGGCGATGGCGATGGTGCGGCGATGACGTTGCGGTTGGGCGTCAACATCGATCATGTCGCGACCGTCCGCAACGCGCGAGGCGAGGCCTGGCCCGATCCGGTGCGCGCGGCGTTGCTCGCGGCGGAGGCGGGGGCGGACGGCATCACCGCGCATCTGCGCGAGGACCGGCGGCATATCACCGACGACGATATCGCGCGGCTTTCCGCCGAGCTGACGATTCCACTCAATCTCGAAATGGCGGCGACCGATGAGATGCTGGCGATCGCACTGCGGCATCGCCCGCATGCGGTGTGTATCGTTCCCGAAAAGCGCGAAGAGCGGACGACCGAGGGCGGTCTCGATGCAGCCGGACAGCACAACCGGCTCCGGCATCTCGTCAATGAACTCCGCCGAGCGGAGATCCGCGTCAGTCTGTTCATCGAACCCGACGTGCGGCAGGTCGAGGCGACACTCAGGTTAGGCGCGTCGGTCCTTGAACTGCACGTCGGACGCTATGCCGAACTGGCGGGCGAGGCGCAGACCGAAGAATTGCGTCGCCTGTCGGATGCCGCCGCGCTGGCCGCGAAGAACGGCATCGAGGTCCATGCCGGGCACGGGCTGACCTACGACAATGTCGCGCCCATCGCCGCGATTCCGCAGGTCAAGGAACTCAACATCGGGCATTTCTTGGTGGGCGAGGCGATTTTCGTCGGGCTGGCCGAGAGCGTCCGGCGGATGCGCGAAGCGATGGATGCGGCGCGTGGCTGATCCTCCCCGGGACGAGGAGGGGGACCGCCGCGCGGAGCGCGGTGGTGGAGGGGGCGGGCCGCAAGCGGGCCGCTCGTGGATAACCCCCTCCGTCAGCGCTACGCGCTGCCACCTCCCCGCAAACGGGGACGATATATGATCCTCGGTCTCGGCTCCGATCTCTGCAATATCGAGCGCATTCAGGCGTCGCTCGACCGCTTCGGCGAGCGGTTCGAGACGCGCGTCTTCACCGAAATCGAACGCGGCAAGGCCGCCCGGCGGCCGTTTACGAAGGCGGGGACCCTCGCCAAGCGCTTCGCCGCGAAGGAAGCGTTCTCGAAGGCGGTCGGCACCGGATTTCGCGCCGGCGTCTTCATGCGCGACATCGGCGTCGTCAACGCGAGCTCGGGCGCGCCGACGCTGGCGCTGACCGGCGGCGCCAAGGCAAGGCTTGACGCCTTGACCCCCGATGGCCACGGCGCGCGTATCCACCTGACCTTGACCGACGATCATCCCTGGGCGCAGGCCTTTGTCATCATCGAAGCGGTCCCGAACGAGTAGATGATGGCCCAGGAGCATGCGTTGACCGCCGATCCCGTCCCCGCCGAATCCGCAGCGGAACGCGCCGCCGCGCGGCGCCGCACCGATTGGTGGGCCGAGGCGAAGGGGATCTTCTGGCTGATCCTGGCGGTGCTCGGCTTCCACAGCTTCATCGCCAAGCCCTTCTATATCCCGAGCGAATCGATGCTGCCCGGGCTCGAGGTCGGCGACCGGCTGGTCGTCAACAAATTCGCCTACGGCTGGTCGTTCGTATCGCCGACGATCCCCAATCCGGTCGCGATCTTCGACAGCCTGGTGCTGCGCCAGCCCGAAGAAAGCTGGAGCGTCCAGGTGCCGTTCCGTTCGGGCCGTATTCTCGGGCGGATGCCGACGCGCGGCGACGTCGTGATCGTGACGCCGCCGGGCAGCAACAGCGATTACATCAAGCGCGTCATCGGCCTGCCGGGCGACCGGCTCGCGGTGCGCGGCGGCGTCGTCTATTTGAACGGTCGCGTGATCGAGCGCGGGCCGCTGCATTATGCCGATCTGCCGGTCGATGCGAACACGGCGTGTGGGTTGGACTATCCCGGTGCCCGGATCACCCGCGCGGATGGCAGCGTCGTCTGCCATCTGCCGATCGTCACCGAAACGCTGCCGAGCGGGCGCCGTTACGACACGGTCGATCTCCAGCCCGACAGCCAGGGCGACAATTACGGCCCCGTCACGATCCCCGCGAATCATCTGTTCCTAATGGGCGACAACCGCGATCGGTCCGCCGACAGCCGCTTCGCGCTCGGCGGCTTCGAGCGCGGACTCGGCGGGCCGGTGCCGTGGGAGAATATCGGCGGGCGCGCCGAATTCATCACCTTCTCGGTGAACGGCGATGCGACCTGGAACCCGCTGACCTGGTGGGGGTCGCTGCGGTCGGGCCGCGCGGGCACCTCGCTTCACCCCGGGCAGGCGAATTGAGCGACGACGCGCTCCACTTCGTCGAGGGCGGCGAGAGCGTGCGCGTGGTCTCCGGCGCCAGTCCGCACGAGGTGCGCAATCCCGCGACGCGCAGCGAAATCCGGCGCGCGGCGGTGTGGATCGGCATGGTCTGCGCCGTCGCGCTGGTCGTATTGCTCGTCCAGCCGCTCCTCATCATCTTCGCCGGGCTGGTCTTCGCGGCGATGCTCGACGGCGGCGTCCGGCTCCTCGGCCGCGTGCTGCCGATCGGGCGAGGCTGGCGGCTGCTGATCGTCGTCCTGCTGACGATCGCGTTCCTCGGCGCCACCTTCTACATGACCGGCGTCCAGGTGACCGGACAGGTCAACCAGCTTCGCGCGACGCTGGAGGTGCAGGCTGTCCGCGTGACCGGCTGGCTGACCGAGCAGGGTCTGATGCCCGGCGCGTCGGACATCAACGGCATCGCGCGGCAGGCGCTCGGCTCGGTCGGCCGGATCACCTCTTGGGTCGGCACCGCGGTCGGCGCGCTGACGACGATATTCATGATCCTGGTGATCGGGCTGTTCGTCGCGATGGACCCGAAGGTCTACGATCGTGGGCTGCAGTGGATGGTGCCGCAAGATTATCGCACCGAATTCGCGATCGTCCTCCAGCGTATGGGCAAGACGCTGCGCCGGCTGCTGTTCGGACGGCTGATCGGCATGTTCGCCGAAGGCGTGCTGACGTGGTTCGCGCTGATGCTCGGCGGCGTGCCGATGGCGCTGATCCTCGGCATCCTGACTGGCCTGCTCGCGTTCATTCCCAATATCGGCGCGTTCGTGTCGGGCGCGCTGATGATCGCGGTCGGTTTTTCGGCGGGAACGCACACCGGATTCTGGGCGATCGGCACCTATCTCATCGTCCAGACCTTCGACGGCTATGTGCTGATTCCGATCGTTGCGAAACGGACGGTCGATCTGCCGCCCGCGCTGACGCTCGGGATGCAGATTCTGGCAAGCGCCTTGTTCGGCATCCTCGGCCTCGCGCTGGCCGATCCGATGACCGCGATGATGAAGACCGCGCTCGAGCGGCGCTCGGAAAATGCCGAGGAGCGGACGGAGGCATGACTGGGATCGTCCTGCACGATTACTGGCGCTCGTCGGCGTCATACCGCGTCCGCATCTGCCTCAATCTCAAAGGCGTCGAATACCGGACGATATCCGTCGATCTCGTCGCGGGCGCGCAGGCGGTGCCGGGCAATCGTGCGCTCAACCCGCAAGGGTTCGTACCGACGCTGGTCGTCGACGGGCGCCCGCTCGTCCAGAGCCTGGCGATCATCGACTGGCTCGACGCCAATTTCCCGGCGCCGCCGATGGTTGCGAAGGATGCGTTCGTTCGTTCCGCGCAACTCGCTCGCGCGCTGGTCTGCGCCGCCGACATCCACCCGATCGACAACCTTCGCGTGCTCAAACGCCTCGAATCGCAATTCGGCGCGGATCAGGCGGCGAAGGATGAATGGTACCGGCATTGGGTCACCGAAGGACTGACCGCGCTGGAGGCGATGGCGCGCGCGCGCGACAATCACGGTCCGTTCCTCGGCGGCGATGCGCCCGACATCTCGGATGTGTGCCTGGTGCCACAGCTCTATAACGCGCGGCGCTTCGCGGTGTCGCTCGACGCCTGGCCGACGTTGGTCACGGCCGAGACCGCCGCGCTGGCGTTGCCCGCGGTTCAGGCGGCGCATCCGGACCGCATCCGCCCGAACTGACGCGCGCGTCGGACGGCGCGAGTCCGCGCCCCGCGATCGGCATCTTGTCCTCCGTCATGCTATCGCCCAAATTGTCCGCGAAGGGAAATGTATCGAGCGCGACCGACCCGTCACGACCCGAAATCGATCAGGATATCCGCTTGCGCGCCGACGCGACCCAGCCGCCGCCGACCCCGATCATCAAGTCCAGCGGCATCGCGGGGCTCGATCCGCTCGATCGTATCCGCCGAAAATGGCCGATCGTGCTCGCGACATTGCTCACCGTCGCGATGATCGTGGGGCTGGGACGCGAATTGCTGAGCTCGGGATTGGCCGGATTGACCCGCGCGGTGCCCGGCGATCCGCGTTTCTACCTTGCGTTCGCATTGCTGTATCTGTCCGCCCCGACGGGGGATTTCGCGATCTTTCGCCGCCTGTGGCGGATCGGCTGGGCGGGCTTCGCCGCGCTCAACAAGAAGCGCATCGCGAACGACGTCGTCGTCGGCTATTCGGGCGAGGCGTACTTTTACGCCTGGTCGCGCGCGCGCGCGAAAGTGGTCGCGTCGCCGTTCGGCGCGGTGAAAGACGTCAGCCTGTTGTCCTCGGTCGCTGGCAATTGCGCGACGATCCTGCTGTGCGCGATCGCGCTCCCTCTCGGCTACCAATTGATCAACCCGCCGGTCCTGCGCGCGATGATCGCGTCGGCGGCGCTGATTATCACGGTCTCGATCATCATCCTCGGCTTCTCGCAGCGAATCTTCTCGCTTTCGCGTCGCGATCTCTGGGCGATCTTCTGGATCCATAGCGCGCGGATCGCGGCGGGATCGATCTTCCTCGCCTTCGCCTGGCATTATGCGATGCCGATGGCGCCGATCGGCATGTGGCTGTTTCTGTCGGCGGGCCGTCTGCTCGTCTCGCGGCTGCCGCTTGTCCCCAACAAGGACTTGCTGTTCGCCAATTTCGCGATCCTGCTGATCGGGCAGGATCGCGCCCTTTCGGGGATGATCGCGTTCACCGCGGCGTTAACTCTGGTGGTGCATGCGATACTTATCGGGCTGTTCGCCTTGGGGGATGTGGTGATGAGGACGAGATTTTGGCAGCGCGGCTGATCCTTGCGGCGCTAGCCATCGCGAGTCCGGCGGCGGGGCGCGCGCAGGTGCTCGGCAACGAAGCCGCTGCCTGCGCGCCGGGGGGCGGGCCTGCGATTCTGGTCGAGGCGACGGGCCTCAAGGACCGCACCGGCAATCTGAAGCTCGAACTCTATCCCGCGACCGAAGCCGATTTCCTCAGGAACCACAGCGCGCTGATCGCCGAACACAAGACGTTTCGTCGCGTCACCGCGAAGACGCCGCAGTCCGGTCCGATCGCGATGTGCATCCGCGTTCCCCGGCCGGGGCGCTATGCGATCGTCTTCACGCACGACCGCGATGGCCGCAGCAAATTCAATTTCTGGACCGACGGCGTCGGCCTGCCCGCCAAGACGAAGCTGCGCCGGACGCGCCCGACCGTCGCGGAGGCCGCGATCACGGTCGGGCAGGGTGTCGCGGTTGCCACCGTCCGCATCCAGTATCTGCGCGGGATACGCGGCTTTGCGCCGATGCCGAGCCACTAGAGTCGTTTTCAGCCAAGCTGAATCGGTGCCGGGCGGGCCTTGCCATCGCCGCGCCATATGGCGCATCTAGCCCCCGCACCGGGGAGACGCGCGATGACTCTGACGATCGACCGCCGTTCGCTGTTGCTGACCGGCACTCTCGGATTGGCGGCGTTTGCGATCCCCGGGTTCGCGCACGCGCAGATCGCGTCGCAGGGGTTCACGCACAACGTCGCCTCGGGCGAGCCCGGCGCGACGTCGATGCTGCTGTGGACGCGTTACGTCGGCCCCGGCGATGGCATGGCCGAACTGCACGTCGAGGTGTCCGAGACGCCCGATTTCGCGAAAATCGTTACTGGCGGAGCGCAGATCACCGGGCCGTGGCGCGACGGCACCGCCAAGATCACGGTGTCGGGGCTGAGGCCGGGGACGATCTACCATTACCGCTTCATCGCCCCGGACGGCAGAAGATCGCCGGTCGGTCGCACCAAGACTCTGCCTGACGATACCGCGCGCCGGTTCCGCGCCGCGATCTTCTCCTGCTCGAACCTCGGCTTCGGCTGGTTCAACGCTTATGCGCATGCCGCCGCGCGCGACGATCTCGACTGCGCGATCCACCTCGGCGATTATTTCTACGAATATGCGCCGGGCAATTATCCCCTGCCGAAAGACGTGGTCCCCGGCCGCCTGCCGATCCCCGAACCGCAGAGCGAGATCATCCACCTCGCCGACTATCGCCTGCGTTACGCCAGCTACCGTACCGATCCCGATCTGCTGGCGCTCCACGCGCGCTTGCCGATGATCGTCCAATGGGACGACCACGAAAGCGCCAACGATTCGTGGGAAGGCGGCGCCGAGAACCACGACCCCCGGACCGAGGGCGACTGGAACCCGCGCCGTGACGCCGCGATCCAGGCGTATCGCGAATGGATGCCGGTCAGCGACGAACCGTGGAAGGCCTACGACATCGGCCGCCTCGCGACGCTCTACCGCACCGAGACGCGTATCCTCGCGCGGACGAAGCAGCCCGATCTCGCGCCGCTGTTCAAATCGGTTGACCCGCAGGCCGCGCTGAAAGCGTTCCACGACGGCGCGTGGATGGACCCGGCGGCGACGATGATGGGATCGCAGCAAGAGGTCTGGCTCGACGGCGCTATGCGCGCGTCGGTCAAGGCGGGGCAGGCATGGCAGATCGTCGGCTTCGGCACGATCATGGGCGATACTGTGATGCCCGCCGACGCATCGGGCTGGCTGTCGAACGCCAACGATCGCGCGCGCGGCTATATCGAACAAGGCATCGCCGCGGCGAAGGTAGGGTTGCCGTACAATGTCGACGATTGGGGCGGCTATCCCGCGGCGCGCGCGCGGTTCCTGAAATCGGTGCAAGCGGCGGGGGGCAGTACCGTAGTGATCTCGGGCGACAGTCATAATGCCTGGGCTTACGATCTGGCGCACGACGGCCACGCCGCCGCGGTCGAATTCGCCGGGCAGAGCGTGACGTCGCAGGGCTATGAGGGCGGAATCGCCGCCGATCCGAAAATGGTCGCGGCATCGCTGGTCCGCACCAACGCCGAGCTGAAATGGTGCGACACCTCGCGGCGCGGCTATATGGCGATGACCGTGACGCCGGAGAAGGTGAGCAACGACTGGCTGTTCGTCGATACCGTGCGCAAGCGGACGCCCCGCGCGAGCGTGGGGCATTCGGCGACGGTTATGCGGAGTGCGAATGTGATGGCGTAATCTCCCTCTCCCATCGGGAGAGGGAAGGGGCCCGCTTGGCGAAGCTAAGTGGGAAGGGTGAGGGCGAACGCCTCACTCACCCTCACCCTTCCGCGCCTTCGGCGCTCCCTCCCTCTCCCAAAGGGAGAGGGAATTTACCGTCGCACCGCCGTCACGAAATAGTCGAGCGCGGTCGAGGTGCCGAGCGCGAAGCCCTTCGTCGAGAGCGTCAGCCCGGTCACGTCGATCACCCGCAACCCCGCCTCGCAGAGCACCGCGGTTAGTTCCTCCGGCGTCAGGAACCGGTCCCAATCGTGCGTCCCGCGCGGGATCCTGCCGGTCCCTTCCGCCAGCGTGATCATCGCAACGCGTGACACCGCGGTCCGGTTCGGCGTCGATATCACCAGCAATCCGCCGTCGGCCAGTGCCCCCGCCAGCCCCGCGATGAACGCCGCGCGATCGGCGACATGCTCGATCACCTCCATGCAGGTGACGAGGTCGAACCGCGCGCCCGCCGCCGCTTCGATCCCGCCCGCGCGATAGTCGATCGCCAGCCCCGATTGCGCGGCATGCTCCCGCGCCACCGTGATATTCTCCGCCGCCGCATCGACGCCTGTCACCGCCGCGCCGAGCCGCGTCAGCGGTTCCGCCAGCAGCCCCGCGCCACAGCCGACATCAAGCGCGGTCCTGCCGGCGAGCGGCGTGAAGGTTGCCTCGTTGCCGCCCCAATGCGCGTCGATCGCCGCGCGAAGATAGTTGAGCCGCACCGGGTTCAACCGGTGGAGCATCGCCGACGATCCCTTCGGATCCCACCAGTCCTTCGCCATCGCGCCGAAATGCGCGGCCTCCCCGGCATCGACCGTGGCGTCGATCGTTACGCTGTCGCTTGCACCTGTCATGCCCGCTCCCTATCAGGACGCGCCTTCTCCCCCAAGCGTCTGGACGTGTTTCCTTGGCCCGCATCGTCATGAAGTTCGGCGGCACCTCGATGGCGGGGATCGAGCGCATCCGCAGCGTCGCGGCGCGGGTGAAGCGCGAGGTCGCGGCGGGCAATCAGGTCGCGGTCGTCGTCTCGGCGATGGCGGGCGAGACCGACCGGCTCGTCCAATTCTGCCGCGAAGCCTCGTCGCTATACGACGCGCGCGAGTATGACGTCGTCGTCTCGTCGGGCGAGCAGGTGACGAGCGGGCTGCTCGCGATCGCGCTCCAGGCGATCGGCGTCCCGGCGCGGAGCTGGCTCGGCTGGCAATTGCCGATCCGCACCTCGGACGGCCACGCCTCGGCGCGGATCGGCGAGATCGACACGAAGTTGCTCGACGCGAGCCTCGCCAAGGGCGAGGTCGCGGTGATCCCCGGCTTCCAGGGCGTCGCGGCGGGGGAGCGCGTCACCACGCTCGGCCGCGGTGGATCGGACACCAGCGCGGTGGCGATGGCGGCGGCGATGCAGGCCGACCGCTGCGACATCTACACCGACGTCGACGGCGTCTACACCACCGACCCCCGCATCGTCCCGCGCGCGCGCAAGCTCGCCAAGGTGACGTATGAGGAGATGCTGGAGCTCGCCAGCGTCGGCGCCAAGGTGCTGCAGACGCGCTCGGTCGGGCTCGCGATGAAGGAAAAGGTCCGCGTCCAGGTGCTGTCGTCGTTCACCGATGACAGCGCGCCGATGGCGGATACGTTGCCGGGCACGATGATCGTGGGCGAAGAGGAGATTACCGACGTGGAACGCCAGCTCATCACCGGCATCGCGCACGACAAGAACGAGGCGAAGATCACGCTGACCCGCGTGCCCGATACGCCAGGATCGGTCGCCGCGATCTTCGAGCCGCTTGCCAGCGCGAACATCAACGTCGACATGATCATCCAGAACATCGCGCACGACAGCAACGGGAAGGCAGGGTCCACCGACGTCACCTTCACGGTGCCCGCTGCGGACCTGCCGCGCTCGATCGAGGCGCTCAACCAGGCGCGCGACGCGATCGGTTTCGCCGAGCTGGTCCACGATTCGCGCGTCGCGAAGATTTCGGTCGTCGGCGTCGGCATGCGCAGCCACGCGGGGGTCGCGAGCACAATGTTCACGACGCTGGGACAGCGCGGGATCAATATCCTCGCGATCTCGACCAGCGAGATCAAGGTGAGCGTGTTGATCCACGAGGACGAGACCGAACTGGCGGTGCGCGTGCTGCACACCGCCTATGGGCTGGATGCGGAGGATGTGGCGGCTTAGCTGGCGCTGGTGGAAAGCGGTCGTTTACGCGGAAGTGCGATCGAATAGGGTCGCGTTATGCGAATACCGGGATCGGTCCTACCGCTCTTGCTCGGTTTGAGGGCCTGCTCCGGCCCGTTGTGTAGCAATGAGACTGTTAAAACGCTTCGGTCTCCGACCGGCGAACATCAAGCAACCATGTTTATGCGCGAGTGTGGCGCGACAACGGACTACACGACGCAAGTGTCGGTTGATCCGGGGTTTTGGCAGGTCGTGGGCAACACGTTTGTGGCGGACGGCTACAATGGTGGCACGCGCGGGCCATGGGGCGGCCCTTGGGCTGATATGACGTGGAGCGGACCACACGAATTGGTCGTCACCTATGATAGAAGGGCTCGCGTTTTCGACCGCATCAAGGTCATCGGCGACGTGCACATTATCTATCGGCCTGTGGTTCGGTAAGGTCCGAAACTGAGACGATGAGCTGACGCTTGAAATCACTCTCCAATCAGATGCAGCGTCACTTTGCGTCGGTGCGGGGCGCGGCGGTGCTCGAAGACGTACAGCCCCTGCCAAGTCCCGAGCATCATAGCGATGTCCGCAACCGGGATCGACGAAGAAAGAAAAGAAGACCCTCACCCGACCTCTCCCGCAAGCGGGAGAGGGGAAGAAGGGGGGCGTACGGCACCTGTCACTTTCTTAGCCCTCTCCCGCTTGCGGGAGAGGGTTGAGTGAGGGTCTTCCTACTTCTTCTCCGACGTGCGCCGTTCCGAGCGCCGTCAGAATGGCTTCGAGCACGCCCTCCAGATTCTCCATCACGTTGTTGTTCCAGAACCGCAGCACCTCGAAGCTTTTGGCTTCCAGAAAGGCGGTCCGCCGCGCGTCTTTCGCTTGGGAATGCTGTCCACCATCGAGTTCAACGATCAACATCGCTTCGAGGCACGCGAAATCGACCACGTACGGGAACAGCGAATGCTGGAAGCGGAATTTGAAGCCGCCGAGTTGGCGGTCGAGAATGCTTTGCCAGATGCGGTCCTCGGCCTCGGTTCGATCGCGGCGCAGGCGGGCTGCGTGTGGGCTGATCTGGCGGCGGACGGCGGGCATCACTCAAGAATAGAAGAAAGAAGACCCTCACCCAACCCTCTCCCGCAAGCGGGAGAGGGGTAGAAGAAGAGGGCGGTCGCGGCTAACTCCCCGCGCATGACCACCAACTCTACCGGCGCCGAGCGCCTCCAGCGGCGCATGGCGCGCGGATGCGCTTTTCTTGGCTCCGAGGTCGCGATCATGGCCGGCGCGATGTCGTGGGTGTCCGAGCGTAACCTCGTCGCGGCGATGTCGAACGCGAGCGGATTCGGGGTGATCGCGTGCGGCGCGATGACGGTCGAGCTGCTCGACGCCGAGATCGCTGCGACCAAGTTGCTCACGACCAAACCGTTCGGCGTGAACCTCATCACCATGCACCCCGATCTGTTCGATCTGATCGCGGTGTGCGGCAAGCACAAGGTCGGCCATGTCGTCCTCGCGGGCGGCCTCCCGCCAAAGGGATCGCTCGAGGCTATCAAGGCGACCGGCGCCAAGGTCATCTGTTTCGCTCCGGCGCTCAGCCTCGCGAAGAAACTGATCCGCTCGGGCGTCGATGCGCTCGTCGTCGAGGGGATGGAAGCGGGCGGCCATATCGGCCCGGTCTCGACCAGCGTCCTCGCGCAGGAGATATTGCCGGAAGTCGCCGAGCAATTGCCCGTCTTCGTCGCGGGCGGGATCGGGCGCGGCGAGGCGATCGCGGGGTATCTCGATCAGGGCGCGGCGGGGGTTCAGCTCGGCACGCGCTTCGTCTGCGCACACGAATCGATCGCGCACGCCAATTTCAAGAAGGCGTTCATCCGCGCCTCGGCGCGCGACGCAGTGGCGAGCGTCCAGATCGACCCGCGGCTCCCCGTCATTCCGGTCCGCGCCTTGAAGAACGCGTCGAGCGAACTGTTCACCGCGAAGCAGCGCGAAGTCGCGGCGCAACTCGACGAAGGCGTGGTCGTCATGGGCGAAGCGCAATTGCAGATCGAACATTATTGGGCGGGCGCGTTGCGCCGCGCGGTGATCGACGGCGATGTCGAGCATGGCAGCGTGATGGCGGGCCAGTCGGTCGGGATGGTGACGAACGAAGAGCCGCTCGCCGAGATCATCGCGACCCTGATGGCCGAGGCCGCGCACGCCCTGGAGAAACGCGCGGGCTGATTCGCTGCGCGCATTTTACGCCAAATTAACCAAATGACCGCACACCTGTCGCGCCGGGGGGCACGAAGGGTACGATATGCTTGGTTTTCTGCGTCTGCCGGTGGCTGTCGGCTTCGTCCTGATCTTCGCGGGCTGCGCGCGTCACCGCGAGCCGATCGTCATCCAGCCCGCGCCCGCGCCGGTCGTCGCCTATACGCCCGCGCCGGTGCAGGTCTCGCCGATCAACCGCGATCTCACGCCGGCGGCGACCTTGTGGCATTTCCGCGTGGCGCTGAATGTGGCCGCGCTCGCCTGCCGGGGCACCACTGAAGCGACGATCATCGCGGGCTATAACGCGATGCTCGCCACGCAGCGCGTCTCGCTCGCCGCGGCGCAGACCGCGCTTGCGGCGGAATATAAGGCGCGCGGCGGCGACTGGCAGGACAGCTACGACGATTCGATGACGCGGCTCTACAATTTCTTCTCGCAGGCCCAGGCGCGCGAGCGCTTCTGTGCCGCCGCCGCGCCGATCCTGGCGGACGCCGAGGCGATGCCCGCCGGCACGATCGGCGCCTTGGCCGAGACCCGCCTGGCGGCCCTCGACGCGCCGTTCGTGACGCCCTTCGACGCGCGCCCCGTGATTGCAGTCGCCGCCGCCCCGTCCCAAACGGTCGCGCCGCGGCGAGTGCTCGCGGCCCAGCCGGTTCCCGCCGCGACTCCTTGGCTCAAGGTGAACGTCGCCGCGCTCGGCGAGTAATTTCGCGCTGATTTGACCCGCTTCGCTCGAAGCGAACGGGATTACCGATACCAGCCAAACCATTTTCGCTCTAACAGGCGCCGATGGCAGATTCCGCTTCGCAGCCCCTCGTCGTCGGCATCGGCGGCACGATCGGCGGCATTTCCTCGACCGAGCGCGCGCTTCGCATCGCGCTCGACGCCGCGCACGAGCAGGGGTTCGGCACGCGCATGTTCGGCGGCGCCGATATGGCGAAGCTGCCGCTCTACGATCCCAAGGCCACCTCGCGCACCCCCGAGGAGCGCGAGTTCGTCGAGGCGGTGCGCGGCGCCTCAGCGCTGATCATCGCCTCGCCCGGTTATCACGGCAGCATTTCGGGCGTCGTCAAGAACGCGCTCGACCTGCTCGAGGAGACCGCGCGCGACGAAGCGCGGCCGTATCTCGCCGACATGCCCGTCGGACTGATCGCCACCGCCTACGGCTGGCAGGCGACCGGCAGCACGATCGCGGCGCTGCGCTCGATCGTCCACGCGTTGCGCGGGTGGCCGACGCCGTTCGCGGCGGCGATCAACACCCAGCTGACCAAGTTCGACGACGAAGGCGGCGCCAGCGACGCCGCGGTGGTCGATCAACTTCGCATGATCGGGCGCCAGGTCGCTCGGTTCGCACCCTTGTCGCAAACGCTTTAGGAAGGCGATTTGACGAAATTGCCACGCGCGCGCATTTTGCGCCGCGAGGAGAGAATCAATGGCCGAAGCAGCGTATGATCTCGTGATCCGCGGCGGCACGATCGTCGATGGATCGGGAGGGGAACCCTTCGTCGGCGATGTCGCGGTGTCGGACGGGGTGATCGTCGGCGTCGGCACGGTCGCGGGCAGGGCGCGCGAGGAAATCGATGCGCGCGGGCGGCTCGTCACGCCGGGCTTCGTCGATGTTCACACGCATTACGACGGCCAGGCGACGTGGGACGAGCGGATGCAGCCATCGTCGTGGCACGGTGTGACGACGGTGGTGCAGGGCAATTGCGGCGTCGGGTTCGCGCCGTGCGAACCGGCCAATCGCGACCGGCTCGTTTATCTCATGGAAGGCGTCGAGGATCTGCCGTTTCCGGTGTTGACCGCCGGATTGCCGTGGAATTGGCAGAGCTTTCCCGATTATCTCGACGCGCTCGACCAGCGCCGCTTCGATCTCGACATCGGGACGCAGCTTCCGCACGCGGCGCTGCGCGTCCACGTCATGGGCGAACGCGGCGTTGCGCGCGAACCCGCGACGTCCGACGATATCGCGAAGATGGCGGCGATCGCCAAGGCGGCGGTCGAGGCGGGGGCGCTCGGCTTCTCGACGAGCCGGACGCTCAACCACAAGACCAAGGCGGGCGAGCCGACCCCGACGCTGACCGCCGAGGAGGACGAATTGACCGGCATCGCGATGGGTCTCGCCGCCGCGAACGGGGGGCGCGGGGCGGGCGTTTTGCAACTCGTCAGCGACTTCTATCCCGATCCCGCCGTCGAATTCGCGATGTTCCGGCGGATCGTCGAGAAATCCGGACGCCCGCTCAGTTTCAGTCTCGTCCAGAGCCACCGCGCACCCGATTCGTACCGCAATATCCTCGCCGCGCTGGCCGAGGCGGTCGACGCCGGGCTGCCGATCAAGGCGCAGGTCGCGCCGCGCGCGGTCGGCGTGCTGTTCGGGCTCGACCTCACGCTCAACCCGTTCAGCGCGCACAAGACCTATAAGGCGATCTGGCAATTGCCGCTCGCCGAACGGATCGCGCGGCTGAGCGACCTCGAATTCCGCGCGACTTTGTTCGCCGAGGAACCGACGCCCAACGATCCCTTCGCCTCGGCGAGCCTCACCAATTGGGGCGAAATGTACCCGCTCGGCGCCGAAAGCCCCGATTACGAGCCGACGCAAGACCATACGATCGCCGCGATCGCCAAGGCGGAGGGGCGCGACCCGAAGGCGGTGGCGCTCGATCATCTGTTGTCGAACGGCGGGACGGGCATCCTGTATCTGCCGTTCCTCAGCTACGGTTACGGCTCGCTCGACGCGGCTCATGAGATGCTCGTTCACCGCGACACCGTGCCCGGCCTGAGCGACGGCGGCGCGCATGTCGGGATGATCTGCGACGGCAGCTTCCCGACGACGCTCTTGACGCACTGGACCCGCGACCGGACGCGCGGGCCGAAATTGTCGCTGCCGTTCGTCGTCAAGCAACAGGCCGCGGATACCGCCGCGCTGGTCGGGTTGGGCGATCGCGGTCGGATCGAGGTGGGGCTTCGCGCCGACCTCAACGTCATCGATTATGAAGAGCTGACGCTGCTCGCGCCCGAGATCGCGCACGATCTGCCCGCCGATGGACGCCGCCTGATGCAGCGCGCCCGGGGCTATCTCTATACGATCGTCGCGGGACAAGTGACGTATTGCGACGGCGAGCCGACCGACGCGCTGCCGGGCCGGCTGCTGCGCGGCGCGCGGGGTGTGCCGGTGAAGGCGCGGATCGCGGCCTGATCGTCATTCCCGCGAAAGCGGGAACCTATCTCCCGACCTGCCCGCGTGAACCAGCGGTGCAAGATGGGTCCCCGCTTTCACGGGGATGACGGAACACCTAACATAACTTCTGTTATCTTCGCATTGACAGCGCCGCTTCCGCTGGTCCACCCAAGCCGTGCGCGGCGCCAGACCGCGGGGAGAGCGACGAGATGGTGCTGACCAAGGGCGACGATTATCCGGTCCACCAGACCGCCGATCCGATCGCCTATGCCGGCACCGATCGCAATTTCTACGATCGTTATTATTTCAACGGCTACGCGCCCCCAAAACCTCAAAACGCACTCGGCGACGACGGCTTTTTCGCCGCCGCGCTCGGCGTCTATCCGCACCTCAACGTCATCGATGCGTCGTTCTGCTGGCTGAGGGGGGGCCGGCAGATCAACCTCCACGCCAGCCGCGCCCTGAACATGGAGCGGATGGACACGCAGGTCGGCCCGATCCGCATCGAGGTGATCGAGCCGCTCAAGGTCTTGCGCGTCACCGTCGAGGCTCCCGACGAGAATATCCGCGCCGACATCACCTTCACCGGCCGCGCCTTTCCGCTGGAGGAACCGCGCTTCACCCGCCGCAACGGCCCCCGCGTGCTGATGGATGTGACCCGTCTGACGCAGAACGGCAGCTATGAGGGCTGGATCGAGATCGACGGCGCGCGCACCGACGCCTCGGACTGGATCGGTACGCGCGACCGTAGCTGGGGCGTCCGCCCGATCGGCGCGCCCGACGCGCAGCCCGCCGCGCCACCGATCGTGCCGCAATTCTACTGGCTGTGGAGTCCCTGTGTGATGGACGGCGGCGATCTCTACTTCCACACCAACGACGACGCGCACGGTCGCTTCTGGAACCGCCGTGCGGCGTGGCGCCCGCTCGGCGGCGGCATCGCCGACGAACATCATTACGACGCCGCCGATCCCAAGATGACGTGGCGCACGGGCTCGCGCCACGCCTCGTCCGCCAGCGTCGATCTCACCGACGAAACCGGCGTGACCCACGTCGAGTTCGACATCGGCGAGACCTTCATGATGCTCGGCCTCGGCTACGGCCATCCGAAATGGGGGCACGGCCTCAACCACGGCGATCTCGAGGTTGAGCGCGAGGATTTCACCATCGCCGATCTCGATCCGATGCTGCCGTACCATCTCCACATCCAGGCCTCGGTCGGCGTGACGATGACCTTGCCCGACGGCACGGTGCGGAACGGCAAAGGTGTCCTCGAACAGCTCGCGATCGGCCCGCACGCGCCGTCGGGGTTCAAGGGGTTGCTCGACCCGGCATGACGATCGGTCCGCAAATCGAGGCATGTTTGACGCGGCTGTGGGGCGCGCCGACGACGATCGCCGGACTCGCGCGCATTCCGGGCGGGGCGAGCCGCGAGACGTATCGCTTCGACGCGACCGCGAACGGCGAGACGCACGCGCTCATCCTGCGTCGCGAACCCGTGGCAGGGTTGATCGACACCGAAAGCGAGACCGAATTCCGCGCCTACCAGAGTGCTGCCGGGGTCGTTCCAGTCCCCAAAGCAATTGCGTTGGAAGCCGACGGTGCCGAGCTCGAACGCCCGTTCTTTTTGATGCAACGCATCGACGGCGGCGAAGTCGCGTCGAGCTTCGGGCGCGATCCGTTCGGCGCGTATGGCGAGGCGCTCGGCGACCAGTTCTTCGCCGCGCTCGGCCGTTTAGCGGCTTTCGATCCAGCCGACACGCCGCTCGCAGATCATGCCGAAGCGCCCGCGCCTGACCAATGCTGGCGCGTCGCGCTCGATTATTGGGAAGGTGTGATCGACGAGGACGCCGCCGCGCCCCTGCCGATCGTCCGCGCCGCGATCCGGCGGTTGCGGCACAACCCGCCCCCCCCGGCGCAAGCGGTGCGGATCGTCCACGGAGATTACCGCTCGGGCAATGTGATGCACGACGGCGCGGGCAACATGCTCGCGATGTTCGACTGGGAAATGGCGCATCTCGGCGACCCGCTCGAGGATCTCGGCTGGGCGCTCGACCCGGTCTGGGATCATTTCGCGCCGGGCAAGGTCTGCGGCATGACCTCGCGCGACCGCGCCATCGCGGCGTGGGAAAAGGCTAGCGGCATGAAGGTCGATCCCGTGGCGCTCGCCTGGTGGTCGCTGTTCAACTCGGTCAAGGGCCGCGCGATCTGGACCTCGGCGTTCAAGGAATTCGTCGATGGCGGGCTGACCGATCCGGTGCTCGGCGTCTCGGGCTGGTACACCGCGGTGCGGCAGGATGCGATCATCGCCGCGCAGCTGGAGGCGTTCGCGTGAGCCAGCTCTCGGATATCCTCACCGGCGCGGGGACGACCGGCGTCGGCGCAGGCGCCGCGGCGGCCGAGCACGATGCGTTCGGCCGATCGACGATGCTCGTCGCGGGCGTGCTGGCGCTCCTCGGCGCCGAGGAGGCGGAAAAGGCGGCTGCGTGGCGGATCGCCGATATTCGCGCCATGCAGGGGTTGCTCGGCGACGCCGCGCCGACAGTCGGCGACGGTTTCACGCTCACCGAACTCGATGACGCCTGGGCGATCCTGTCAGAAACGCTGATTGCGCATCATACGCACGTCGAGGAGCAGGGCGACACCGCCGCCGATCGCGCGATCTGCGTCTTCTACAAGGAGAGTGCCGCGCGGCGCGAACTGACTTGGCCGATTTGACCGATCTCCCGCTGACCGGCGTCCGCGTCGTCGATCTGATCCAGGGGCCGCTCGGCGCGATCGGGCGTTTGCTCGGCGAGCTTGGCGCCGAGGTGATCCGCGTCGAGCCACGCGAAGGCGGCACGGATCGCGGGCAGGGTCCGATGCTTGCGGGGACGAGCCTGTCGTTCGCTGCGGCCAACCTGGGCAAGCGCGCGGTCGGGATCGATCTGCCGAACGATCGGGCCGCGTTCGAGGGGCTGGTCGCGGACGCCGATCTGCTTCTCGAAGCGACGGCTCCGGACTCAGACGAGGCGAGAGAGTTGGACCTGCCCTCCCTCCGCACCCGCAATCCCGCCCTCACCGTCCTCTCGGTCAGCGATTTCGGCCAGACCGGACCTTGGGCATCGTGGCAGGCGAGCGACGCCGTCCTCCACGCGCTCACCGGCGGCCTCTCCCGCTCGGGCCTGCCGGGGCGCGAACCGCTCCTCCCGCCCGGCGCGCTGACGATCGAGACCGCCGCGGCGCAGGCGGCGTTCGTCACGCTCGCCGCGTTCATCAGACGCCTGCGCACCGGCGAGGGCGACCGGATCGACCTGTCGCTGCTCGAGGCGGGAATGCATGCGCTCGATCCCGGCTTCGGGCTCGCCGGCAGCGCGCAATCGGGGGTGCCGCTATGGAAGATGGCGCGCGGCCGGCACGATGAGCGCCACCGCTACCCGATCCTCCCGTGCGCCGACGGCTATGTCCGGTTGTGCGTCCTCGCGCCGCGGCAATGGCGCGGCATGTTCAAGTGGATTGGTGAGCCCGAAGAGTTCGCCGGGTGCGAATGGGAGCATATCGTGACGCGCTTCCGCTCGAAAACGCTGCTTCCGGCGATCGCGCGTTTCCTGGCGGACAAGACCCGCGCGGAGATCGAGGCGGAGGGCGCGGCGCGCGGCGTGCCCGTCGCCGCGCTGCTCGATCTCGGTGAGGCGGTCGGCACCGCGCAGATGACCGCGCGGAATGCCTTCGTGCCGGTTGAAATCGCGCCCGGAGTCGCCGCGCCATTTCCGAACGGGACGATCGAGATCGACGGTCGCCGCGCGGGTATACGTGGTGGCGTTCCCGCTATCGGCGACGCGACTTGGCGCGAGCCGCGCAGCGAGTGGCAGCGGCCTGCCGTCGCCGATCGTCCGCTTGAAGGCGTCAAGGTGCTCGACATGGGCATCATCGTCGTCGGCGGCGACACCGGGCGGTTGCTCGCCGATCAGGGCGCCGATGTCGTCAAGGTCGAGAATGGTGCATTTCCCGATGGGCAGCGCCAGTCTCGTAACGACGATCCGGTCTCGATCACCTTCGCCGCGGGGCATCGCAACAAACGCGGATTGTCGATCGACCTGAAGTCGGATCGCGGCAAGGCGTTGTTCCTCGATCTGGTGCAGGAGGCCGACATACTGTCGTCGAACTTCAAGCCCGGTACGCTTGCGGCATTGGGGTTCGATCGCGAAACGCTGGAACGCGCCAATCCTCGCCTGATCATCGTCGACAGTTCGGCGTTCGGGCCGACGGGGCCGTGGTCGTCACGGCTAGGTTACGGCCCACTCGTCCGCGCGTCGGCGGGCCTCGCCAAGCTTTGGACCTACCCCGATGAACCCGACAGCTTCTCCGACGCCATCACCGTTTATCCCGATCACGTCGCTGCGCGGATCGGCGCGGTCGGTGTCCTCGCGTTGCTGATTCGCGGGATGCGGACGGGCAGAGGTGGCAGCGCCAGTATCAGTCAGGCCGAGGTGATGCTCGGCCACATGGCGACCGACATCGCGACGTTCGGCGCGCAGATGGCGGGGCACGCGGTCACGCCGCCGAAGGATCGTGCCGAGGATTGGCTTCTCGCCTGTGCCGGCGACGACGAATATTGTGCGGTGTCGACCCGCGACGACTCGGATCGCAAAGCGATTAGCATGTTGGTAGGCGACGACACGCGCGGCGCCGTCGCGGACTGGGCGGCGCAGCGTACGTCGGGCGAGGCGATGGCAGCATTGCAGGCCATCGGCGTCCCGGCAGGCGCGATGATGCGCGTCGTCGAATTGCCGCAGATGCCGCAATATGTCGCGCGCGGCACCTTCCGCGAGATCGCGCACCCACTGATCGAGACGCGCTTCGCGGTCGAGGCTGCCCCCGCGTCGAGCGAACGCCTGCCCGAACCCGATCAGCGCCCCGCGCCGCGCATCGGCGAGAACAGCGCCGAGGTGCTGAAGGACTGGCTCGGCACCACCGACGCCGAAGCCGCCGCGCTTCTCGCCGACCGAATCATCGAACAGGCCGCTTGAAGGAACGCGATATGACCGAACTCGGGAACGACGCCGTTACCGTGGAGACACGCGGGCACGTAATGCTGATCACGATCAATCGGCCCGAGGCGCGCAATGCGGTCAACCGGTTCGTCCACGAAGGCGTCGGCGACGCGCTGCACGCCGCCAACGGCGACGCCGAAATCCGTGCGGTCATCGTCACCGGGGCGGGCGACAAGGCGTTTTGCGCCGGGGCCGATCTCGTCGCGCTGTCGCGCGGCGAAAGCCTCGCGCCCGACGACAAGGTCAAGCAGGCTTGGGGCTTCGCGGGCCTCGTCAGCCATGCGATCAGCAAGCCGGTGATCGCTTGCGTCAACGGCGACGCGTTCGGCGGGGGGTTGGAGATCACGCTCGCGTGCGATCTCGCGGTGGCGGTCGACGGCGCGCGGTTCGGCCTGCCCGAGCCCAAGCGCGGTCTGTTCGCGGCAGCGGGCGGAGTGTTCCGGCTCGGCCAGCAACTCCCGAAGAAAATCGCGATGGAAATGATCCTGACCGGCGACCCGATCTCCGCCGAGCGCGCGCTTGAACTCGGCCTCGTCAACGTCCTCAGCCCGCGCGAGAGCCTGATCGACGCCGCCTTCGCGCTCGCCGACCGGATCGCGGTCAACGCGCCGCTCTCGGTCCAGGCGTCGAAGCGGATGGCGGCGGGGATCGTCGGTGGCAAGATCGCGCATGAGGAAGCCGCGTGGCAACAGAACCGCGCCGAATCGAAGATTGTCTTCACTTCCGAAGATTCTCGCGAGGGACCGAAAGCGTTCGCCGATAAGCGCGCGCCCGTCTGGAAGGCACGCTGATGGCCGACCCCGAACGCATAGCGGTCATCGTCGGCGTCGGGCAGGTCAACGATCGTCCCAGCGATCCGATGGCCGGACTCGACTCGCTCGGCCTGATGCGCGCGGCGCTCGAGGAAGCCGAACGCAACGCGGGCGGCGGCTGGCTCACCGACCTGAACTCGCTCGCGGTCGTCCAGCAGATCAGCTTCCGGCAGGACAACCCGCTCGCGCAGAAGCTGGCCGATGCGATCGGCGCGGCGTCGACGAACGCCTATGAGTCCGCCGGCCCGAACGGCGACAGCCCGATCCTGCTACTTAACGAGGCTGCCAACGCGATCGCGCGCGGCGACGCGACGATCGCCGCAATCGTCGGCGGCGAGGCGCTCCGCACCGCGAGCCAACGCGCCGCGCTCGCCGCGAAAACCGATCTCGCCGCGCAGAATCCGTTGCGCAAGCTCGTCGAGAGCCGGGCGCCCGGCTATCGCCAGCGTTACGGCCTGACCACGCCCGTCGATGTCTATCCTCTCTACGAAAATGCGGGCCGCGCCGCCTGGGGCCAGACGCTGGCCGAGGGACAGCGCGAATCGGGCGAAATCTGGTCGCGCTTTTCCGAGGTCGCGGCGCATACCCCCGCTGCATGGATCCACGCCCCCCGCACCGCCGCCGAGATCGTCGACCCGACCGCCGACAACCGCCCGATCGCCTTCCCTTACACTAAGCTGATGGTCGCCAATTCGAGCGTCAATCAGGGCGCGGGGTTCATCGTCACGAGCCTCGCCGAAGCGCGCCGCCGCGGCGTGCCCGAGGCGCGCCTCGTCTACGTCGGCTGCGGCGCGGCGGCGCACGAGGACGACGATTTCCTCAAACGCGACCGTTACGATACCTCGCCGAGCATGGCGACGTGCCTGACGCGCGCGCTGGCTTTCAATGAAATCACCGTCGATGATCTCGACCTCGTCGAACTTTATTCTTGCTTCCCTTGCGTCCCGAAGATGGCGCGACGGGTGATCGGCTGGCCGGTGGAAAGGCCCGCGACGGTATTTGGTGGTTTGACCTTCGGCGGCGGCCCGATCGGCAATTACATGAGCCACGCGGTCGCCGAGATGGTCGATGCCTTGCGCGGCGGCGAAGGGCGGAAGGGATTGCTCTTCGCCAACGGCGGCTTCGCGACCCACAACCATGCGATCGTGCTTGGCGTCGAACCGCTCCCCGGTGCGGGCGAGGCGCACGATTTCGACGTGCAGGCCGAGGCGGACGCGGCGCGCGGGGCGGTGCCGGAACTGGTCAAGGACTATGCCGGGCTGGCGGAGATCGAGACCTACACCGTGTTCTACGCGCGTGACGGCTCGGCGAAGGGCGGCGTGGTTGTCGCGCTAACGCCCGGGGGCGGGAGGACGCTCGCGAAGGTGCGGAGTGTCGATGCGGCGACGATCGCGTTCCTGACCGATGGATTGGCCGAGCCGGTGGGCACCGCGGGCGAGGTCGTTGCGAGTGGCGAGGAGCGGATTTGGTGCAATTAGCGTAAACCGCCATGCCGGACGTGTTCCGGCATCCACCGGCCCGCACGAGCAGAGACCGTGATTCGATCGGCATGGTGGACCCCGGAACCAGTCCGGGGTGACGAAGCGCTTGAAGACCTGTCGCATTCTCGCCTAACGCGGTCGCGCCCTCCCCAGGCACCAGACACGCTCACGGAGGACTCCAGAATGCAAACCCGCGCCGGCCTATCGGTCGCCGACAGCCTCGCCAGTTTCGTCGAGGAACAAGTCCTTCCTCCACTCGCCATCGACGCCGAAGCTTGGTGGCAAGGCGTCGCCGACATCTTCGCAATCTTCGCGCCCGAAAATCGCGGGCTGCTGGCAAAACGCGACGATCTGCAGGAGCGAATCGACGCCTTTTATCGGGTTGAGGCAACCGATCCTGCGGATCGATCAATGGAAAAGTATCTGCGAGATATCGGGTATCTCGTTGACGATCCTCTGGGCGAACAGGGCGGTTTCCAGATCGGCACCACCAACGTCGATGCCGAAATCGCGACGATGGCAGGACCGCAGCTCGTCGTCCCCAGCCTCAACGCGCGCTTCGTCCTCAACGCCGCCAACGCGCGTTGGGGCAGCCTGTACGATGCGATCTACGGCACCGACGCGCTTCCCGGAACGCCGAGGCCTGGCGGGTACGATGCCGAGCGGGGCGCGTCGGTGATCGCGCGCGCCAAAGCGTTCCTCGATGAGGTTGCCCCGTTTGTCGATGGTTCATGGAACGATCGATCGGCGGAGTCCCTCAACGACCTCGAAAACCAATTGATCGTGCTGCAATGTGACGGCGGCGAGCAGCTTGTCGGCAGGTCGAGTCGCTCGCTCATCCTTCGGCACCACGGTCTTCACATTGAAATCGTGATCGACCGGGACCATCCGATCGGCGCAACCGACCCCGCCGGAATTGCCGACGTGATCCTCGAATCCGCGCTCACGACGATCGTCGATCTCGAGGATTCGATCGCCGCGGTCGATGCGGAGGACAAGGTCGCGGCCTATGCCAACTGGCTAGGGCTGATGCGCGGAGATCTGGAGGAGACGTTCGACAAGGGCGGCAAGGCAATGACACGCCGCCTCAATCCCGACCGCGATTACACCACCCCCGGCGGCGATACCGTCACGCTTCCCGGCCGCGCGCTCCTCTTCGTCCGCAACGTCGGCCATTTGATGACGACGCCCGCGATCCTGCTCGCTGACGGATCGGAAGCGCCCGAAGGCATCCTCGACGCGATCATGACCTCGACGATCGCGCTGTTCGATCTGAAGCGCCTCGGCCGTTACACCAACAGCCGCGCCGGATCGGTCTATATCGTCAAGCCCAAGATGCACGGCCCCGACGAATGCGCCTTCACCAACCGGCTGTTCGACGCGGTCGAGGATTTGCTCGGCCTCGCGCGCCACACGATCAAGGTCGGGGTGATGGACGAGGAGCGCCGCACCTCGGCCAATCTCGCCGCCTGCATTCACGCGGTCCGCGAACGGATCGTCTTCATCAACACCGGCTTCCTCGATCGCACCGGCGACGAGATGCACACCGCGATGCGCGGTGGCGCGATGATCCGGAAAGGCGAGATGAAGACCGCCGACTGGATCAAGGCGTATGAGGACAGGAACGTTCGCATCGGCCTTGCCTGCGGGCTCGGCGGCAAGGCGCAGATCGGCAAGGGCATGTGGGCCGCGCCCGACCGGATGGCCGACATGATGGACCAGAAGATCGCGCATCCGATGTCGGGCGCCAACACCGCCTGGGTGCCGAGCCCGACCGCCGCGACGCTCCACGCGCTGCATTATCATCAGGTCGATGTGTTTGCGCGGCAGCGGGAGATCGCGGCGGCGGCGCCGCCTGCGCTCGACAAGTTGCTGACCGTCCCGTTCGCGGCGGGCCGCAACTGGACGCCCGAGGAAGTGCGCGAGGAACTCGACAACAATGCGCAGGGCATCCTCGGCTATGTCGTTCGCTGGATCGATCAGGGTGTCGGCTGCTCGAAGGTGCCCGACATCCACGACATCGGCCTGATGGAGGACCGCGCGACGTTGCGCATTTCCTCGCAGCATATCGCCAACTGGCTGCTCCACGGCGTCTGCACCGCGGAAGAGGTGGAAGCCGCCTTCGCGCGGATGGCGGCGAAGGTCGATGCGCAGAACGCGGGCGATCCGCTGTATCGCGCGCTGACACCCGACGGTCTCGCTTGGCAGGCGGCGCGCGCGCTCGTATTCGAAGGGGTGGATCAACCCAACGGCTATACCGAACCGCTGCTCCACCGCTTCCGGCAACAGGCGAAGGCGCGCTGACAGCACCCGTACTCCCGCGAAAGCGGAGCCCAGTGTAACTCGCGATAGCGCTTGTAACTCTAGACCCCCGCTTCCGCGGGGGTACAAGGGCGCGTCGGGAGGGGTTTGATGGCGACTATGGTAATCGACGATTCGCGCGAAGAACCCACCGCTGCCGACATCCGCCTCGTCATCTCGGCGTCGTCGCTCGGCACCGTCTTCGAATGGTATGATTTCTTCATCTACGGCACGCTCGCCGCATCTGGGATCATCGGGCGCACCTTTTTTCCGGCAGGCAATGAAGTCGTCCAGACACTACTGGCGTGGGCGGGTTTCGCGGTGGGCTTCGGCTTCCGCCCCCTCGGCGCGGTGCTGTTCGGCTATCTCGGCGACCGGCTAGGACGGAAATACACCTTCCTCGTCACGATCACATTGATGGGAATCGCCACCGCCGGGGTCGGCCTCGTCCCTTCGGCTGCGACGATCGGCTACGCCGCGCCTGCAATCGTATTGCTGCTGCGCATTGCGCAGGGGCTCGCGCTGGGCGGCGAATATGGCGGGGCGGCAATCTACGTCGCGGAGCATTCGCCGCCCGGAAAATCGGGCTTCTACACCAGCTTTATCCAAGCGGGCGTCGTCGGCGGTTTCATTCTGAGCCTTGTCGTCGTGCTGAGCTTCAAGTTCGCTCTCCCCGCCGAGACATGGGAGGCGTGGGGCTGGCGGTTGCCGTTCCTGTTCTCGATCCTGCTGCTCGCGATCTCCTTGTGGATGCGGCTTAAGCTTTCCGAAAGCCCGGTGTTCAAGGCAATGCGCGCCGCCGGTGAACGCGCGACCAATCCTATCGTCGAGAGTTTCACCTACCCCGGCAACCTGAAGCGGATGATCGTCGCCTTGTTCGGCATCGCCGCCGGGCTGACCGTGATCTGGTACACCGCGATGTTCACCGTGCTGTCGTTCCTCCAGACGACGATGCGCGTCGAGGCGACGATCGCGCAGTTGATCGTCGGCGCGGGCGCGTTGTTCGGGCTGTTCTGGTTCATCCTGTTCGGTGCATGGTCCGATCGCATCGGACGCAAGAAGCCGATCGTTATCGGATACGCGCTGACGCTAGTCCTGCTGTTCCCGATCTTCTGGACGATCGGCGCGGCGGCGAACCCCGCGCTCGAACGCGCCGCCGAACGCGCGCCCGTCGTCGTCTCGGGTCCGCATTGCGACTATAGTCCGTTCGCCGCGAAACAGAAGGACGAATGCGGCAAATTGCTCGACTATTTCTCGAAAAAGGGCGTCGCCTATACCAAGGCTGTGGCTCCGCATGCGGGTGTGACGATCGGCGGCGCGCCGGTCACGAACACGACCCCGGAATCGCTCGACGAGGCGCTCGCCGGGGCAGGCTATGATCTCGAAAAAGTCCGCCCGTCGGCGAAGAACATCGCGCTGATTCTCGTTGCGATCCTCGCGATGGGGGCCTTGTCGGGCATCACCTACGGCCCCGTCGCGGCGTTGCTCAGCGAGATGTTCCCGCCCGCGATCCGCTATTCCTCGCTGTCGATCCCCTACCATCTCGGCACCGGCTATTTCGGCGGATTCCTGCCCTTCATCAGCCAATATATCGTCGCCAAGACCGGGGATCCCTATTCCGGACTCTGGTACACGATGGCGGTGGTCGCGATGGCGCTGGTGGTGACGATCTGGGGTTTGCGCGAGGATCGCGCGGGGCATGCGGAGATCTGAAGCACCCACATCCGCTCGTTTCGAGCGTAGTCGAGAAACGTCGCGCACCGCCTTGAACACGTTTCTCAACTTCGCTCGAAACGAACGGGGTGGTTGTCATGGCTGGAGATCGCTAACCGCACCGCGATGACCCCATCCCCCTGCCGTCTCTCGCTCGACACCGCCGCGCTCGTCCACAATTGGCGTCTGCTCGCGAAGATGAGCGGTAGCGGCACCTGCGGAGCCGCGGTGAAGGCGAACGGCTACGGCCTCGGAGCGACCGAAGTGGTGCGGCGGCTGCTCGACGCGGGCTGCCGCGACTTCTTCGTCGCGACGTGGCGCGAGGCACGCGCGCTCGCCGATACCGGCGCGACATTGTCGGTGCTCCACGGCGTCCGCGACGAGGACATGCCGCTCGTCGGCCTGCGCAACGCGCGACCCGTCCTCAACACCCCCCCGCAAGTCGCGCGCTGGAAGGCCGCGGGCGGCGGGCCATGCGACGTGATGGTCGATACCGGCATGAACCGGCTCGGCCTTTCGGCGGAGGACGTCGCGGGCGGGCTGCTCGAAGGCCTCACGATCGACACGCTGATGAGCCACCTCGCCTGCGCCGACGAGGACGTGCCGATGAATGCGCGCCAGCGCGATTCCCTCGCCGCGCTCGCCGGAAAGACCGATGCGAAGCGGCTGAGCCTCGCCAATTCGGCGGGCATCGCGCTCGGCGCGGAATACGCCTTCGATCTAACCCGCCCCGGCCTGTCGCTCTACGGCGGGATCCCGCGCGCCGAGCTGACCGCGATCCGCCAGGTCGCGACGCCGCAGGCGCAGGTGATCCAGCGCCGCCGCGTCCCTGCCGGCGAGACGATCGGCTATAACGCCACCTGGACCGCCACCGCCGACAGCGAGGTCGCGATCCTCAACGTCGGCTATGCAGACGGCTATTGGCGCGGCTTTTCGGGCGTCGGCACCGCGCGGGCGGGCGACACCGCGCTCCCCGTTCTCGGCCGCGTCTCGATGGACCTCGTCGCGGTCGGTTGCGGCTCGGCGAAGGTGAGCGAGGGCGACTGGCTCAGCCTCGATTTCGCGCTTCCGCATGCGGCGGCGCTATCGAGCATGTCGCAATATGAATTGCTGACCGGCCTCGGCGCACGGTTTGACCGGATTTGGAGATAGGTGATGGCGGGACGCGAACACTATCTGACCTCGGGCACTGACCGCGAAGGCAACGTCTGGGTCGTCCGCGCGGAGGATGCGCCGACCGCCGATCACGTCGCCGAACTGTTTCGCCGGACCGATCACGTCCGGGTGACCGTCAGCCCACCCGGCCTCCCGCTGGACGTCGATTAGCGACCGTCAATCCCGCTCCAGGCACATCGCGATGCCCATGCCGCCGCCGATGCAGAGCGTCGCCAACCCCTTCTTCGCATCGCGCTTTTGCATCTCGTAGATCAGCGTCGTCAGCACCCGCGCGCCGCTCGCGCCGATCGGGTGGCCGATCGCGATCGCGCCGCCGTTGACGTTGACCTTGGCGGCATCCCAGCCGAGTTCCTTGCCGACCGAAAGCGCCTGCGCCGCGAACGCCTCGTTCGCCTCGATCAGGTCGAGATCGGCGATCGTCCATCCCGCTTTCTCCAGCGCGCGGCGGCTGGCGGGGACCGGGCCGATCCCCATGATCGACGGATCGACGCCCGCCGACGCCCAGGACTTGATCGTCGCCAGCACCGGACTCCCGCGCTTCGCCGCCTCGTCGCGCGTCATCAGCACGATCGCGGCCGCGCCGTCGTTGAGGCCGCTGGCGTTGGCGGCGGTGACCGTTCCGTCCTTCTTGAACGCGGGGCGAACCCCCGAGACGCTGTCGATCGTCGCGCCGGCGCGGATATATTCGTCGGCGGCGACGATCGTATCGCCCTTGCGGCCCTTGATCGTCACCTCGGCGATCTCGTCCTTGAACCGCCCCGATCCGCGCGCGGCCTCGGCCTTGTTCTGGCTCGCGACCGCGAATTCGTCCTGCTCGCCGCGCGTCACTTGATATTGCTCGGCGAGATTCTCCGCTGTGATTCCCATGTGATAGCCGTTGAAGACATCGGTCAGCCCGTCGTTGACCATCGTATCGACCAGGCTCACCGCGCCCATCTTTGTGCCGCCGCGCAAGCTTTGCGAATGCTGCGACATCGACATCGATTCCTGGCCCCCCGCGACGACGATCGTCGCGTCGCCGGTCTGGATCGCCTGATACCCCAGCGCCACCGCGCGCAGCCCGCTGCCGCACACCTGGTTGACGCCCCAGGCGGGCACTTCCTTGGGCACGCCCGCCGCCATCGCCGCCTGCCGCGCCGGATTTTGACCCTGCCCGGCGGTCAGCACCTGGCCGAGGATGACCTCGCTCACCTCTTCGCCCGAGACGCCCGCCTGCGCGAGCGCCGCCTCGATCGCGACGCGGCCGAGTTCGTGCGCGGGCGTCGTCGCGAACGCGCCGAGGAAGCTGCCGACCGGGGTGCGCTTGGCGGCGGTGATGACGATTTCGGTCATTGGGAACTCCTCGAAAATTGCTTTGGCGCTATCTAGCCGCCGCGACCCCGCTTAGCCAGTCGGCGAGCGGCGCCCACAATTGGGCCTTCGCCCGACCCCCGACGATCATCCCGACATGCCCCGCGCCGAGATCGCGCCGGTCGGCCAGCCCGATCGCGGTCGCGGCGGGGACGATCCGGTCGCTCAACGACACGAACTCGACGGTCGGGCAGTCGAGCGCCAGCGGGTCGATCGTCGTGCCCCCGACCTCCCATCGTCCGCCGCCGGACCGATCCTCGCCGAGCAAATGCTCGAACATCTCCGCCCCCGCCGCATAGGTCAGCGGCGCCCCCGCATTGGCCCAATCCTCCAGCGCGACGAAACTCCGCGCCGCCGCGCTCCCCGGCTCCATCGCCGCATACGCCTCATATTTGGCGATCGTCCGCGCCGGATCGAGTTTCCAGAACCCCGCCTGCAACACCTCCATCGGCACCAGCCCCATCGCGTCGCACGCTGGCCTCGCTGTCGCCCACAGCGCCGCCATGTCCGCGCGCGCCGCGTCGCCATAACCCGAGAAGCGCCACGGCGCCGCGATCGTCGCCACCCCCGCGACCTTCGCAGATGCAGCGACGGCGAGCGCCATCGTGCCGCCGAGACAATAGCCGACGAGGATCGGCGGCGCCTCGAGCTGGGCGATCAGCGGCAGCAGTCGCCGCGAAATATGCTGCGCGACATCGATCGCGCGGTCGGCCGGCGTCGGCGCGCCCCAATCGAGCAGCCAGGTCCGAAATCCGCGAGTCGCGATCCAGCGCAACAGCGAGGTCTCGGGGGTTAGGTCGAGCACGATCGGCGGGTTGATCAGCGAGGGGACGAACACCAATGGCGGCCCGTTTCCGCCATAGTCACGGAGCCGCGCACGGCCCTTGCGAAACCGCGCGGGCATCTCCCGTCTGAGCTGCGGCCGCGGTGCGTCCTGATACCGCGTCAGGCCTGCCATCGCCGCCGCCTGCCGCTCGGGCGATGCTGCGGTTTCGCTGCGCAATATGTCGAGAAACAACGGTAACGGGCGCGGGCCGTGTTGCGGTGCGGCAACATGTGCTGTACCGCGGGATATCTTCGCCTTCTGGCGCATCATCGGGGGCTCATGATGAAGAAGCAGCATGCAGGCGACGGCGTCGTCATCATCAAGAAATACGCAAACCGGCGGCTCTACAATACCGAGAGCTCATCCTATATCACGCTCGACCATCTCGCGACGATGACGCGCGAGGGGCGCGAGTTCAAGGTGGTCGACGCCAAGACCGACGACGACATCACGCACAATGTCCTGACCCAGATCATCATGGAAGAGGAAGGCCGCGGCACGACGCCGATGCTGCCGGTCAATTTCCTCCGCCAGTTGATCGCGATGTACGGCGATTCGATGCAGGCGATGGTGCCGGGCTATCTCGAAGCGTCGATGGAAAGTTTCCGCCGCAACCACGAACAGTTCAAGACCGCGGTCGAGGGCGCCTTCGCGAACTCGCCTTTCGCCGAAATCGCCAAGCGCAACATGGCGATGTTCGAGGCCGCGACCAAGGCGTTCAAGCCGGGCACCGCCGGCGCGGCGCCCGCTACGGCGGAAGCGCCCGGCAGCAAGGACGACGAAATCGCCGCGCTGAAAGCGGAACTCACGCGACTTCAGGACAAGGTCGAGAAGCTCGGGCGGTAATGACCGCGTGAAAAAATATCGCAACATCGAAAGTAAAATCGTCAAGGCACCTGAAAATTTCAGCTATTATCAGGGTTATGGCGGTCGCGCCGTCTGGCGCATACGAAAGCAAACCGACGGGCGTTGGGGTGCCTATGAGCAAGCAAATCCGTGGCGCATATTCTTTCGCAGTACACTTCAAGAGGTCGATAAGGTCCTTGAAGTACTAACGGATCGAACGGAGCGCATCTAGGTTACTCGGTGCGACCCTAAACTCATGTAATATCGATCGATCGAGAAAGCTGCTCGATAACTCGCCGTTGTTCCATCCGCTCAATTTCGGGATCGACCGCTTGTAGATACTCAACACCGGAGAAATTATCGCCACGGCGGCGGTTGAGTGGGGGCTCCAAACTCTCGATAAGCAGCGCTTCGAGGGTTTCGATCACGACCAATTCGTCCCAAGGCGCGGCGCGGTCGATGAGTTCACCGTTAGGTCCGACATTACGCAGCCCAAACCAAGAGAACCGGTCCCATCGCCCGGCGAGACGATCGACGGTATGAAAGACGAGTCTGGCCGAGAGCGTGTCGGATGCTCGACCAACGTAGATAACCCGCTCCCGGTCATGCAGCAGGTAAACGCCGATCTGTTCCGCAAAATCCACCGCAGTAGCGCCGACCGCTTGGCGGCCAAGTATCTTGGGCCGACTACGCCAAACAACGTGATCGCGCCGCCAATACATCCCAAATGCGCGCAACGCGCCGCTTTGCGAGATCTCGGCCTCTTCATCGCGTGGCAACCGATCCGTTGCCGCGACATCTCGTAGTTGCGAGCGCAACGCGTACAAGCCGGGGCCGACTCGTTGAAACGGTGTATCCGTCTCTTGGAGCGAGGTGGCGAGAATTGCCGCGATCGACCCGACCGGATTTGGGCCGATTCCGCGCCTGATCTTCCTCGCCGCGATCTCATCCGCGATATCCGCGCATCGCATCGGATCGGGCGAATCTCTCAGCACGAGTTCGATGGCGACTTTCCACGATGGGTCTCTGTTCACGCCTTGCCTCCGGCAACCATGTCGCTCCGCGCCGAAATGGGATTCGCGTCCAAAATCCTCGAACGCATTATTTCGGCTTGGCGAACTTCAGCGTCATCCGGTCGCTCTCGCCGATCGCGGCATATTTCGCGCGATCGACATCCTTCAGCTGATAGGTCGGCGGCAGCGTCCAGACGCCCTTGGGGTGATCGGTATCGTCCTTGGGATTGGCGTTGATTTCGCTTTCGCCGACCAACTTGAAACCCGCGGTCTCGGCGAGCCGCACCACCGTCGATTTCCTCATATATCCGCTGGTCGATTCGGCCGCCGCGCTGCGCGCCTCGGGCAGGCGATGCTCGACGATCCCCAGCGTCCCGCCGGGCTTGAGCATCGCGAACCACGCCTTGAAGGTGTTCGCGGCGCCGTTGCCGCCGCCCGCGGTCAGATTGTGAATGTTGCGAAAGGTGAGTACGACGTCCTGGCTCCCCGCCGCGACATCGGTCTTGCCGGTCGCGCCGTCGACCATCGCGACCTTGCCGGTCAGTTTCTTCGACGCGAGCATCGCGGTCGCGGCATCCTTGCCCTTTTGGCTCGTCACCAGCGCGGTATAGCTGCCCGGCGTCTTGGCGAGCGGCGCGAGAATCTCGGTGTACCAGCCGCCGCCGGGGCTGAACTCGACGACGCGCTTCGCTGGCGTTACCCCGAAAAAGGCGAGCGTCTGCGCCGGGTGGCGCCACGTGTCGCGCTTGACGTTGTCGGGGCTGCGCGCCGAGGACGCGACCGCCGCGGCGATCTCGGGCGAAGGTTTGGGCGCCTGTGCGATCGCGCCTGCGGCGAGTGCGACGACGGCGAGGGAGGCGAGGGAATAGGCGCGCATGACGATCGTCCCGTTATTGTCTTATGATGCGCGAGAGATGGACGGATCGGGGTGACGACGCAAGCGGGGCTATGGGGTGTGGGCATCGTCGCGCTGGCGATCGCGATGCTCGCGGCGTGGCGCGACCACCGCCGCCGCACCCGTGCCGATCTCGATCGCGTCGGCGCGATCGACTGGCGCACCGTCCAGATGCTGGCGCTGATCGCGGTGGCGGCGATCGGCTATTTCCTGTGGGAAGCGCGCTAGGTTCTGGTTCAGCAAAGCTGAACCGGAGCGGCACCAGCCCTCTCCCCCACCCCACCTCCCAAGCAATTATACTGTATGGGAGGTGGGGTGCGGGAGAGGGCTGGTGCCGCCCATCGCCGAGAGGCGATCGAACAAGATTCACAGCGCGATGAGAATGCTCGCACCACCTAAATCCGCCGTCCCCGCCGCGATCGTTCCGCCGTGCGCGAGCACCACTTGCCGCGCGAGACTCAGGCCCACCCCCGATCCGTCGCGCCGGGTGGTGAAGAACGGCAGGAATACGTCGTCGCGGCGCTCGGCGGGGATGCCGGGGCCGTCGTCGGCGACCTCGATCGTCGTCCGTCCATGCCGGCCCGCCACGATTCTGAGCGCGACATGCGTCGCCGAGGCGAGCGCGGCGTTGCGGATCAGATTGAGCGCGACCTGCGCGAGAAGATCGGGATCGCCGTCGATCGTCGCCTCGGCGGGGGTCACCGAGACCGCGAGAGCCGCGCCCGCCGCCTTGGGATCGGCACTGGCCAATTGCGCGATCCCATCAGCCCAGGCGCGCGCCGGGAACAGACACCGCCGAACGTCGGGGGACTGCGCGAACTCGCGATAGCTCCCGACGAAGCGCAATATCCCGTCGGCGCGCGCGGCGAGCGTCTCGACCGCTTCCTTGGCTTCGCCGAGCGCGGGATCGCGCGCCGCCGCCGCCGCGACGAGCTCGGCGCTCGACCGGGCGAGCGAGGTCACCGGGGTCAGCGAGTTCATGATCTCGTGCGTCAGCACCCGGACGAGATCGGCCTGTGCCGCCATCTCGACCTGACCGAATTCGCTCTGCACCGGCAGGATCGAGGCGATGGTAAGCCCGCTGCCGAGCCGCTCGACGCGCGCCGTCGCCAGCAACACGCGCTGCGCGACGCCGTCGATCGCGACGCGCGTCACCCGCCGCCCGCCCGGCGGCAACGCCATCGCGGCGGCGAATTCGGGACCGTAATGTGCGAAATCGGCGATGCTGGTCATCGAATGCCGATCGAACAGCCGCCGCGCCGCCTTGTTCAGCGTATTGACGACCCCGTCGTCGGCGATCGAGAGCAACGCGACCGGCGCATCGTCGATCGCGGCGGAGAGGAAGCGCACTTCCTCGGCCTGGCCGGCGCGGCGATCGCGCAGATTGCGCATCGCGCCGTCGAGCGCTTCGCCGAGCACATCGAAGCCGCCGCCGCTGCGCGAGGCGAAGCGCTGCGAATAATCATCGAACCGCAGCGCCTCGACAAAGCGCGCGACCTCGAAATTTGTGCGCCTGATATGCGACCACAGACTCGCCAGCGCCGCGAGCGCGAGCAGCGCGGCGACGATCCGGGCGGCGGCGAGGCCGGGTGTGGTGATCGCAGCGACGAGGATGCCAAACGCGCCGAGCAGAACCAGCGCCCGCCAGGCGAGGCCGAATTCGAAGCGCCGGAAGCCGTTCGCGTTCACAAGAAGCACGGCTTCTCTTCTAGCCCTCTCCCGCTTTTCGCGGGAGAGGGTTGGGTGAGGGTCTTCTTCTTTTTCACGGCCGCGACAAGAAGAAGACCCTCACCCTCCCACCGCCTGGCGGCGGCGGGCCCCTCCCTCTCCGGCGAAAGCGGGGCAGGGGTTGTCCGAGGTGAGCGCCGGATGGCCCTAAAGCCCATGCTTTTCCATGCGGCGATAGAGAGCGCCGCGGCTGAGCCCGAGTTCGGTGGCGGCGAGCGAGATGTTGAAATGGTGCTTCTTCAATGCGCGTTCGACCGTCTGCTTCTCCTGTCGATCGAGGTTGAGATCGTCGCGCTCGGGCGGGCTTGGCGCCAACCCCGAGACTTCGGCGGAGCGCGGCATCGGGAAATCGTCGGCGGTCAGTTCGTCGCCCTCGGCGAGGATGACCGCGCGCTCGGCGGCGTGGCGCAGCGCGCGGACGTTGCCCGGCCAGCTATGCGCCACCAGCCGCGCAAGTGCCTCATCGGCCAGCGGACGCGGCGGGCGGGCATAACGCCGCGCGTAGAAATCGAGATAATGATCGAGCAGCAGCGGAATATCCTCGCGGCGCTCGCGCAGCGGCGGCAGTTCGATCTCGACGGTGTTCAACCGGAACAGCAGGTCCTGACGGAAGCGGGTCTCGTCGGCGAGCCGGTTCGCGCCGCAATTGGTCGCGGCGACGATGCGGACGTCGATCGGCAGGGCACGGTTCGACCCTACCGGCGTGACCTCGCGCTGTTCGAGCGCGGTGAGCAGCCGCGGCTGGAGGTGGAGCGCGAGATTCCCGATCTCGTCGAGGAACAATGTGCTGCCGTCCGCCGCCTTCATCCGGCCGATGCGATCGGCGCGGGCATCGGTGAAGGCGCCCTTCACATGGCCGAACAATTCCGAATCGAACAGCGTTTCGGTGACCGCGCCGAGGTCGACTGTCACCATCGGTCGCGCCGCGCGCGGTGACGCCGCGTGGATGGCGCGCGCGACGAGTTCCTTGCCGGTGCCGTTCTCGCCGAGGATCAGGACGTTCGCCTGCGTCGGCGCGGCGCGCGCGATCAGCGAGTGGACTCGTGCCATCGCGGGGGAATTGCCTAGCAGCGGCGCCGCGCCCGCGGGCACCGCGACTTCGCTGACCCGCGCTTGCTCGACCCGCGCCTCGCGGCGGCTGCGAGTCAACGCAGCGGCGCTGCGCACGGTCGCGGCGAGGCGCTCGTTCGACCAAGGTTTGGAGACGAAATCGGTCGCGCCGCGCTTGATCGCATCGACCGCGATCGCGACCCCGCCATGCGCGGTGATGATGACGACCGCGACATCCTTGTCCGCCGCGACGATCCGCTGGAGCCAGGCGAACCCTTCGGCCCCATCGGTCGCGCCGCGCGCGAAATTGAGGTCGAGCAGGACGACGTCGGGAGTCCGTGCGGCGAGCAATGCGGGCAGCGCCGCCGGATCGCCGATCGCGACGACCTCGGCGAACACATCGCGCAGCGCCAGCCGCGCGGCGAGCGCGATGTCGGGATCGTCGTCGACGATGATCGCGAGATCGAAGGGCATGCTCATCTATCCGCTTCCGGTCAGCCGTGTCCGTATCCGGACAGCAAGCATCGCGCCAATTGGGTCTGTGAAAATATTGAGCCGTTCGTTTCGAGCGAAGTCGAGAAACGCTGCTCGACGCTTGTGACGCGTTTCTCGACTGCGCTCGAAACGAACGGAGGATTTTGACAGCCTGATCCTACCGCATTCCGCCTGGTCGTCGACGGTCTGGCACGCTCGGTGCATAACGCCTCGCCGACAGGGACCGACTTCGCAAAGGGCCAAGCCATGACCAGGGTTTTTCGCAACACCGCCTGCATATGGGCGGCGATACTGTGCACCATCGTGCTCGTCGAGGCGCCCGTGTTGCAGACCGCGACGCTCGGCTGATGTCCGGTTCCGGACAGTCGCTGTTCGTTTACGGACGTAATCGGTGAGCGTGCTCAAGCTCGAACGCAGCGAATCCGCCTCCGCGGCGGTAACCGGCGGGGCGATGGACAAGGTCGTCATCACCAAGCGGATCGACCGGCGATTGCTGATCGCGGGGGGCGTGGCGGCGGCAATCCTGCTGATCGCTTTGTTCTGGGTCTTCGCGCCGCGTGCGGGCGAGCAATCGGTGCCCGCGGAACGGCTGACGATCTCGCCGGTGACGAAGGGCATATTCGAGGATTTCCTGCCGCTCCGCGCGCGCGCCACCCCGCTCGTCACGGTCTATCTCGACGCGGTCGAGGGTGGCCGCGTCGAAAAGGTGATCGTCGAGGACGGCACGATGGTCGCCAAGGGCCAGCTGCTCGCGGTCCTCTCCAATTCCGATCTCCAACTCAACCTGCTCGCGCGTCAGGCCGACGTCAGCCGCGAGATCAACTCGATGCGCAGCCAGGAACTCGCGCTCGCACAGACCCGCCTCGATAACGAACGGTCGGTGATCGAGGCCGATCTCGCCACCCGCAAGGCGAAGCGTCAGTACGAGATGCAGCGGCCGCTCGCCGACCGCGGCTTCGTAACGGGCCGCGCGTTCGGCGATTCGCGCGACGATTACGCCTCGAACCGCGATCGGCTGGCGGTGCTCGAACGCACCCGCGCCGCCGACGAGCGGCTCCAGTCGAGCCAGCTCGCGCAGCTCCGCGAATCCGCCAGTTCGCTCACCGCCAGCCTCGGAATCGCGCGCGCGACGCTCGACTCGCTCAATATACGCGCGCCCGTCGCCGGCCAGCTCACCGCCTTCTCGATCCAGCTCGGCCAGTCGATGCAGCGCGGCGAGCGGCTCGGCCAGATCGACAGCCAGGGGCGCACCAAGCTCGTCGCCGATGTCGACGAATTCTATCTCGGACGAGTCCAGCCGGGCCAGCGCGCCTCGATCGAGCAGGACGGCAAGACCTATCAGTTGAAGGTCGCCAAAATCTATCCGCAGGTCCGCAACGGCCAGTTCCAGATCGATCTCGTCTTCATGAGCGCCGAGCCCGCGGTGCAGCGCGGCCAGACACTCCAGACCAGGCTCGTGCTCGGCGATCCCGCCCCGGCACGGCTGATCCCCAACGGCAGCTGGTACAACGACACCGGCGGCAATTGGGTATTCGTCGTCGCGCCGGACGGACGCAGCGCGGGCAAGCGCCAGGTCAAGCTCGGCCGCCGCAACACCGATGTCGTCGAAGTGCTCGACGGGCTCGAACCCGGCGAACGCGTCATCACCTCACCCTACACCGGGCTGGTCGACAAGGAACGCCTCTCGATCGACAAAAACTAAAAGGAACCGCCATGCTGACGATGACCGGGCTTTCCAAGGCGTACCGCACCGACACGATCGAGACGACCGCGCTCGACGCGGTGAACCTCGAGATCGCCAACGGCGAATTCGTTGCGATCATGGGCCCGTCGGGCTGCGGCAAATCGACCCTGCTCAACGTGATGGGGATGCTGGATAGCCCCACCGCGGGGTCGTACGTGTTCGACGGCAAGGAAGTCGCCGGGCTGAACGAAAGTGCGCTGGCGGATACCCGCAAGCGCTTCATCGGCTTCATCTTCCAGAGCTTCAACCTCGTCGACGAGCTGTCGGTGCGCGAGAATGTCGAGCTGGCGCTGCTCTATCACGACATTCCCTCGGCGGAGCGCAAGGCGCGGGTCGAGCGCGTGCTCGACAAGGTCGGGATCGCGCACCGCGCCAAACATCGCCCGGCGCAACTCTCGGGCGGGCAGCAACAGCGGGTGGCGGTGGCGCGCGCCTTGGTTGGCGAACCCAAATTGATCCTCGCAGACGAACCGACCGGCAACCTCGATACCGCGCACGGCGAGGAAGTGATGAAGATGCTGCGGCAATTGAATCACGAAGGATCGACGATCGTGATGGTCACGCACTCGCCCGCGCATGCCGATTATGC
Organism: Sphingomonadales bacterium; assembly: GCA_038236185.1. Classification (GTDB taxonomy): domain Bacteria; phylum Pseudomonadota; class Alphaproteobacteria; order Sphingomonadales; family Sphingomonadaceae; genus Sphingomonas. The sequence continues at coordinate 79,146 of JBBSTE010000002.1, forward strand.
CGAACGCGTCGTCCAGATGCTCGACGGCCGCATCCTCCAGGAACGGCGCCGCGCGGCATGAGGATGCTCTCGCATCATTTCGCCTTCGCGCTCCGCGTGATGACGCGCCACCGGACCTATGCCGCAATCGGCATCGGCGGCCTCGCGCTCGGCCTCGCCGGATGCCTGATGATCCTGTCCTATGTCCGTTATGAGCGCGGCTACGATCGCTGGCTGCCGGACAACGACCGCGTCTATCAGGTCCAGTCGACGACGCGCGAGCCGGGCCAGCCGGTCGTGCAGTCGCAGGGAAGTCCGTTCCCGGTTCACGACACGCTGATGGTGGCCTTCCCCGAAATCGAGGCGCTGTCGGTGGTGCGGGTCGGGCCCGCGCCGACGATGCGGAACGGCGAGCCGGTGTTCATCACGCACGCTACGGTCGATCCGAGCTTCTTCACGATCTTCGACCTGCCGTTCGTGCATGGCTCGGCGGCGACCGCGCTGGCGGACACGAACAGCATCGTCCTCACCGAAAGCGAGGCGATCAAGCAGTTCGGCACCGCCGACGTGCTCAATCGGACGCTCACCATGGGCGCGGGTGAGGGGAAGAAGGATGTCCGGATTTCCGGCGTGCTGCGCGATCTGCCCAAGGACAGCAGCCTGAAACTCTCGCTCCTCCACCGCTACGACCCCGCGACCGACTGGTTGCCCGCCAGCGAGAAGGGCTGGGGCGGGATGAGCCAATGGTATTACGTCAAGCTGCGCCCCGGTGCCGATGCCGCCGCGGTCAACGCGCGGATGGCGGCGTGGGAGAAGCGGGTGATGCCCGCACAGGACGCCGCCACCAAACACCTCAAGTTGGTGCCGATCACGGACGTCCATCTCGGCGATGCGCAGCAGGCGGCGCTCACCCCGGGCGGCGATCCACGCACGCTCGCGACCTTCATGATCGTCGCGGCGCTGACGCTGGCGATGGCGGTGATGAACTTCGTCAATCTCGCCACCGCGCGCGCGACGCAGCGCGCGAAGGAGGTCGCGTTGCGCCGGGTACTCGGCGCCACGCGGCGGCAACTGATCCAGCAGATGCTGGTCGAATCACTCGCGATGACCGCGCTGGCTATGCTGCTGGCGCTGACCATCGTCGAACTCGCGACGCCGTGGGTCGCGCAGGCGACCGGCGCGGACCTCCACGCGCAATATCTCGGTGTCGGAGGACTGCTGTTCCCCTCACTGGTATTGTGGCTGGCGACAGCGATGGCAGGGGGTGTTTATCCCGCGCTTTATGTCGCGCGTTTCCGCCCCGGAGACGCGCTCCGCGCCAACCGGTCGGCGGGCGAGACGCCGGGCAGCGCACGGCTGCGCGCCGCACTCGTCGTCGGGCAGTTCGCGGTGGCGATCGGCTTGATCGCTTCCACCTGGGTGATCGAATCGCAGACCCATTTCATCGCCACCGCCGATCCCGGCTATCGCCGCGACGCGATGATCCAGCTCGATTCGGCGTGGCGCTTCGCGGGCGACGACACCGAATATCGCGCCGCCAAACGCGCCTTGCTCGCCATTCCGGGCGTCGTCTCGGCGGGGCGGACCAACCTCGCGCTCGCCGCGACGATCCGCAGCCTCCACAGTGTGCGCGCGCCGGGCGCCACTGCGGACCTGTCGATCGGCACCTATGCGGTCGACCCCGGCTTCTTCGAGACGATGGGAATTTCAGTACTCGCGGGCCGTCAACTCGGCGACCGCTTCGCCGAAGACCGCGTGACGCGAAACGAGAACGGCGACGTGACGACGCGATCGGTCAACATCGTCGTCAATCGCGCCGCGGCGCAGGCGACGGGTTTCGCCGATCCGGATGCCGCTGTCGGCAAGACCGTCAGGGTCACGCTCGGCCCCGACAAGGATGTCGATGCGACGATCGTCGGGGTCGTCGCCGATACCCGCATCCGCACCCCGCAAGAGCCGATCGAGCCGATCGTCTATCTCTACGACACCACGCAGACGAGCCAGGTGCTGGTCCGCTACGTCTCGACCGATCCCGCCGCGGTGATGGCGGGGATCCACAAGGTCTGGCGCCAGTTCGAACCCGAAATTCCGTTCGAGGGCCGCTTCGCCGAGGACATCCTCGCCGAGACCTACGCCGCCGAACGCGCGCGCGGCGCGCTGTTCGCGGGCTTCGCCGCGCTCGCGGTCGCGATCGCCTGCTTCGGCCTCTACGGCCTCGCCGCCTTCGTGACGCAGCGGCGGACCAAGGAAATCGGGCTGCGCAAGGTGCTCGGCGCCAAGGTCCGCCACATCGTGCGGCTGCTCGCCTGGCAATTCTCGAAGCCGGTGATCCTCGCCAATCTCGTAGCCTGGCCGGTGGCGTATTGGGCGATGCGCGACTGGCTCAACACCTTCGACCTGCGCATCGCGCTGACCCCGGGGCCGTTCGTCGTCGCGGGCGCGCTGGCGCTCGTCATCGCCGTCGGCACCGTCGCCGGCCACGCCTTTCGCGTCGCCCGGCTCAGCCCGATCCATGCTCTTCGTTACGAATAGGAGATTCCCATGTGGCGCAATTACCTGACCGTCGCCGTCCGCGCGCTGGCCAAGAGCCGAACCTATTCGATCATCAATATCGCGGGCCTCGCGATCGGCATGGCGGCGTGCCTGATGATCCTGCTCTTCATCCGCTACGAGACGAGCTACGATCGCTGGATCCCGAATGTCGAGAACACGTACGAGCTGCAGGCCTGGTATCCCAAGCCGACCGACGGCAGTCCGCCGCTCTATCTCCAGATGTCGAGCTACATCACCGCGGAACGGCTTAAGAAGGATTTCCCGCAGGTCGAAAGCACCGTCTATGCGCTCGCCGGATCGCCGGTGATCAGCAAGGACGGCCAGGTCTCGACCGCCGAGGATTATGTCGTGGTCAACGACGATTTCCTGAAGGTCGTCGAACTGCCGCTAGCTTTTGGCAGTCGCGACGCGCTCGGCGCGAACGATACGATCGTGCTGACCCGGAAGGAGGCGATGAAGCAATTCGGGCGCGAAAATGTCGTCGGCAAGACCATCACGCTGATCGCCAAGGGCCAGCCGCACGATTACCGGGTCACCGGCGTTCTGAAGGATCTGCCGAAGAACTCGCACCTCAAGATCTCCGCGATCCTGCGTCGCGATTTCAACAGCTATTTCGCCAGCGAGCAGCAATTCCTGACGTGCTGGGGCTGCCAGTCGGGCTGGGTCTATGTGAAGCTGAAGCCCGGCACCGATCCCGCGACGATCGCGGCGGGGATGCCCGCCTGGGAAAAGCGCAACATCCCCGACGATACCGCCAGCGGCATCCGCTACAACCAGGGCGACGAGGAGGATTGGCACCTCGTCAATCTGAAGGACATCCATCTCGGCATCGCGCAGGGGGGCACGATGACGCCGGGCAACGACCGCGGCTCGATCGCCACCTTCGCGGTGATCGCGATGCTGATACTCGGGATGGCGATGGTCAATTTCATCAATCTCGCGACGGCGCGCGCCAGCCAGCGCGGGCGCGAGGTGGCATTGCGCAAGGTACTCGGCGCGAACCGTCGCCAGCTGATCGTCCAGTTCATCGGCGAATCGATCCTGATGGCTTCGGTCGCGATGCTGCTCGCACTGGCGCTCGTCGAGTTGCTGGTGCGGCCGTTCGCCGCGTTCCTCGACGTCGATCTGACGCTCGGCTATTTCGGCGCGGACGGCGTGCTGCTCCCCGCGATCGGACTGGCGCTGGTGGTCGGGGTGATCGGCGGGATCTACCCGGCCTTCTTCCTGTCGCGCTTCCAGCCGGCGCAGGTGCTGAAGGCCAATCGCTCGGCGGCCGAGACGCCCGGATCGGGGCGGCTTCGCGCGGCGCTCGTGGTCGCGCAATTCGCGGTCTCGATCGGGCTCATCATCTGCACCGCGGTGATCTACGGCCAGACGGTTTACGCGCGCTCGGTCGATCCGGGCTACGCGCGGGACCACATCCTCCAAGTCGATAATATGTCGCGCTACCAGCTCATTACCAAGGGCCAGACCTTCGTCGATCAGATGAAGCGGATCGACGGCGTCGTCGCGGTCGGGCTGACCGACATCGGCGTCGCGACCCAGAACAACAACAACACCGGTCTGGTCGTCGCGGGCAATCCCAAGGCGGTGACGATCGGCAATTACCGGGTCGATCGCGGCTTCTTCGACGCGATGGGGCTGAAGCTCGCCGCCGGACGCTGGTTCGACGCGCGCGAGGCCGATGACACCTTCACGCCCTTCCCCCGCGACGATGCGGCGGAACGCGCGATCGCGGCGCGGGGCGTCAACATCGTCCTCAACGAGCTGGCGGCGAAGAAGCTCGGCTTCGCCAGCGCCGAGGACGCGGTCGGCAAGGTCGTGCGCAACGTGATGTTCAGCGACGAGATCGGGCTGGTGCCGCTGACGATCGTCGGCGTCGTCAAGGATTCGCGCTTCCGCTCGATCCGCGAGCCGATCGACTCGTTGTTCTTTGTCAATTCGCACAGCGGCGAGTCGACGCTGATCTTCCGCTTCCGCGGCGATCCCGCCGCGATGCGCGCCAAGGTCGAGGCGGCATGGAAACAACTTGTCCAGGACGTGCCGTTCGAAGCAAAATTCTCCGCTGACATCATCCAGGAACTGTACAAGGCGGAGGATGCGCGCGCGAAAATCTTCGCCGCCTTCGCGCTGCTCGCGGTGATGATCGGTTGCCTCGGACTGTTCGGCCTCGCCGCCTTCACCGCCGATCGCCGGACCAAGGAGATCGGCATCCGCAAGGTGCTCGGCGCACGGACGCGGGATATCGTTCGGCTTCTGGTGTGGCAGTTCAGCCGCCCGGTGGTGATCGCCAACATCATCGCCTGGCCGGTCGCGTGGTGGCTGATGCGCGACTGGCTCAACACCTTTGACGACCGGATCACGCTTGGCCCGGTGCCATTCCTCGGCGCCGCCGCGATCGCGCTCGTCATCGCGGTCGGGACCGTCGCGGGCCATGCGATCCGTATCGCGCGGGCGAATCCCATCCACGCGCTCCGCTACGAATGACGAGGCGGGTCGCGCGGTTCAGGGCATGGCGTGCGCCGGGCCGCCGCTAACCCGGCTTCTTCGCCCCGAACAGCCGCGTCAGCACCGCGTCCGCCGCATTGCCGATCGCATCGGCCAGCGCCTGCGGATCGCCGATCCCCGGCTCGCCCGGCCGCGTCGGCGCGAGCGGCACGTCGGGCGTCTCGGGCGCGGCAGGCGGCGTCGATGGTCGCGCCGCCCCGCGCTGCTTGCGCACCGCCGCGGTTGCCGCCGCCGCCGCCATTGTCAGCCCCGCGGCGATCATTTCGCGCCCGGCGGGCGAGTTGGCCTTGTCGAGGATCGCCCCGCCCGCCTGGCGCAGCTCCTTGGGAATCTTCACCCCGCCGATCCGCTTCGGCAGCTTCACCTTCTTGGTCTTGCTCATCATGCATATCCCTTGTGTATGGTAGATATAATACACCAGCGACGCGTCGCAATCCCTGCGTCGCGCTTTCGCGAAACTTGCTGTAGGGCCGCGCGGATGACCGATATCCGACGAATCGACGAGCGCATCTCCGTCGCCCCGCAGATCGACCCGGCCGATGTCGCGAAACTGGCCGCGGCGGGCTTCACGACGATCGTCAACAACCGCCCCGACGGCGAGGAACTCGGTCAACCGTCGGGCGAGGCGATCCGCGCCGCCGCCGAAACCGCGGGCCTCGGCTATGTCGCGATTCCAATCACCCACACGGGCTTCGCGCACCCGCAGGTCGCCGCGATGATCGACGTGCTCACACAAGCGAGCGGCCAGGTTTTCGCTTATTGCCGCTCGGGTTCCCGCTCGTGCCACCTCTGGGCGCTCGCCCGCGCCGGGATGGGCGACGACGCCGACATGCTGACCGAACAGGCGGCCGCCGCCGGCTATGACATATCCGGTGCGCGCGCGATGCTCGACGCGGTTTCGCCCAAAGGCTGATCGCAATCATGAACTGGATCGTCTTCGCCGCGAGCCTCGCGGCCGTCCTCGCCTTGGCAGGCATCGCCTGGTTGCTGAAGCTGGGTCGCGGCGCCACGCCGTTCGTCGATGCCGACGCGGCCTGCCGTTCGGCGGAGGAGGCGTTGTCCGGATTCGCGGCCAAGCAGGGGTTGCTCGGCGTGGATCGGCTGGCGGCGCTCGTCGTCGGGCGCGAGGGCCGGGTCGCGGTGCTGAAGGCGCACGGCGCACATGTCGCCGCGCGCGAGGTGCGCTGGTCCGACGTTCGCGCGGTCCACGGCGGCATCCGCGTCGATACCGGCGAGCGCCGCTTTGGTACCGTCTACGTCAACGGCATCGACATCCTCGACATCCGCCGCGCCGGCGGCGACGACTGGCGCGCCAACTGACACGCGTGTAGATGGCGGGAATGGACCTGCCCGATCCCGTCAGCCTCGCGGTTCCCGGATTCGTTCTGCTGTTGCTCGTCGAAATGGTCGTCGCGCGGATCAGGGATCGCTCGCTCTACGAGCCGCGCGATACGCTGACCTCGCTGGCGCTGGGGCTGGGCAGCACTGTCGCGGGCGTGCTTTCGGCGGGGGCGGTGTTCGCGCTGGCGACCTGGCTCTGGCAGTTCCGCGCTTTCGACATCCCCTACGCCTGGTATTGGTTTGTCGTCGCCTTCGTGATCGACGACCTGGCCTATTACCTGTTCCACCGCTCGGCGCACCGCGTCCGCTGGTTCTGGGCGAGCCACGTCATCCACCACAGCTCGCAGCATTATAATCTCTCGACCGCGCTGCGGCAGACGTGGACCGGATTCTTCAGCCTCGCCTTCCTGTTCCGCCTGCCCTTGTTCCTGATCGGCTTCCCGCCGGCGATGGTGTTCTTCGTCGCCGGCGCGAACCTGATCTACCAATTCTGGATCCACACCGAGGTGATCGGGCGGATGCCGCGCTGGGTGGAGGCGGTGATGAACACGCCGTCGCACCACCGCGTCCACCACGCCACCAACCCGCGCTACCTCGACCGCAATTACGCCGGCGTGTTCATCGTCTGGGACCGCATGTTCGGCAGTTTCGAGCCCGAGCGCGACTACGATCGTCCCCGGTATGGCATCGTCCACCAGCTCGGCAGCTTCAACTTCCTGTGGGCGGCGTTCCACGAATGGATCGGCATCGCCCGCGATGTCGTCCGCGCGCCTTGGCGGGCCAAGCTCGGCTATATGTGGATGCCCCCCGGCTGGAGCCACGACGGCAGCCGCGACACCAGCGAGACGATCAAGGCGAGATGGCGCGAGCGTATCGAGCGCCCGGTCACGTAATCAGTCGCTCCAGCCCCGCGATCGTATCCGCCTCCGCCGCGGGCTTGTCGGTCCGGATCCTCGCGATGCGGGGGAAGCGCATCGCCATGCCCGATTTGTGCCGCTTCGACGCGTGGATCGAATCGAACGCGATTTCGAGCACGAGCGTTTTCTCCACCTCGCGCACCGGCCCGAAACGATTCACCGTATGGTTGCGCACGAAGCTGTCGAGCATCTTCAATTCCTCGTCGGTGATCCCCGAATAGGCCTTGCCGACCGGCAGCAACTCGCCCTCCGGCGTCCAGCATCCGAAGGTATAATCGCTGTAGAACGACGAGCGCCGCCCGTTGCCGCGCTGTGCGTACATCATCACGCAATCCGCGGTGAGCGGATCGCGCTTCCATTTGTACCAGAGGCCGGTCCGTCGCCCCGCGACATAGGGCGAGTCGCGCCGCTTGAGCATCACCCCCTCGATCGCCGCATCGCGCGCACCCGCACGGATGCCCTGCAAGGCGATGAAATCCGCAGCCTCGATCACCGCGCTGAGATCGAACCGCTCGGGGTCGAGCCGCGCCGCGAAGGCTTCGAGCCGCACCCGCCGCGCTTCCCACGGCAGCGCGCGCAAATCTTCCGCGCCATCGAACAGGATATCGTACAGTCGCACGAACGCGGGCGCCTCCGCCAGCATCTTCGCAGACACGATTTTGCGCCCGAGCCTTTGCTGCAACGCGTTGAAGCTCGCGGCCTCCCCGCCCTGGAATTCGCCCTTCACCAGCAATTCGCCATCGACCGCCCCCGGTTCGGCGAAGGCTGCGGCGACGTCGGGAAAGCTCTTCGTCACGTCGTCGCCGGTCCGGCTGTACAGCCGCGTCTCGCCCCCCTCTTCATTTGGGAGATGGACGATCTGGACGCGGATGCCGTCCCATTTCCACTCCGCGGCGTAATTGGCGAGATCGACCCGCAAATCCTCGAGCGGATGCGCCAGCATGAACGGGCGGAACACCGGCACGTCCGCGGGCGTCGGCTGCTCGCCGCGCCCCTCGGCCCAGGCAAAGAGGCTGGGGTAGGGCGCTTCCAGCCCGTGCCACACCTCCTCGACCGCATCGACCTCGATCCCGAACGCATCCGCCAGCGCCTGCTTGGCCAGTCGCGCCGACACCCCGATGCGAAGCGCCCCCGTCGCCATTTTGAGCAGCGCGTACCGCTCCTCGGCATCGGACCGGTCGAGCATCGCTGCGAGCGCGGCGGGCGCATCCGACCGTGACAGGCTCTCGAGCCGCTCGACCACTTGCGTGATCGACAACGGCTCGCCACCGATCGGCGCCTCCGGTTCGGGCCACAGCAATGCCACCGTCTCGGCGGTATCGCCGACATAGTCGCGGCTCATCCGGAACAGCACCGGATCGACACGCTCCTCGATCAGCGCGCGGATCACCGCCGATTTCACCCCTGGCAGATCGAAATCGCCGGTCAGCGCCGCCATCGCCCAACCGCGATCGGGATCGGGGGTGACGCGCAGATAATCCCCGATCAGCTTCAGCTTCGCGTTGCGGCTGCGCGTATAGATCAGCGAATCGAGAAGCGCGGCGAAAGCGTGCATGGCGGCTGTAACGCATGGCGCGCCGCAGGCGCTCCGACCAGTCCGGACCCGATTGTCGCAGTTCCACCGCGCCTTGACCCTTCTCGCCCGCGCGGGCCATAGCATCGGCATGGCAGAGGATGTCCCCGTCGATGCGCTGAGCTTCGAAGACGCGCTGAAAGAGCTCGAGGCGATCGTCTCGCGGCTCGAATCGGGCGACGCCAGCCTCGATGAATCGATCGCGCTCTACGAACGCGGCAGCGCCTTGCGCGCGCGCTGCGCCGACCGGCTCGATGCGGCGCAGGCGCGGATCGAAGCGATCCGGGTCGATGCCGAAGGCCGGGCGATCGGCACGAAGCCGTTCGCAGCGGGGTGAGCGTTGTGGCGCAAGTCTATTCGGGCGTGTCGCCGGCGCTTCGCGACGCGCTCATCGAAGTTGCGGCCGATATGGATCGGCGCTTCGACGCGTACCTCGCGATTCCGGACGATGCGCGCGCCGATCTCTATCGCGCGATGCGCCACGCCGCGATCGACGGCGGCAAGCGGCTCAGGCCTCTCCTCGTCCATGCGACGGCGCGGCTGTTCGCGGTGAACCGCGATTGTGCCGGACGGGTCGGCTGCGCGCTGGAGGCGATCCATGTCTACTCGCTGATCCACGACGATCTCCCGGCGATGGACGATGACGATATTCGCCGCGGCAAGCCGACGATTCACAAGGCGTTCGACGAGGCGACTGCGGTTCTTGCGGGGGACAGCCTTCACGCGCTCGCCTTCGAGATCCTGGCGCATCCGGATACCCACCCCGATCCGTTCGTCCGCGCCGAACTCGTCCTCGATCTCGCGCGCGCCGCCGGCCCCGCCGGAATGGCCGGCGGGCAGATGATGGACCTCGCCGCCGAGACCGCGCAGTTCGACCTCGCCACCGTCACCCGCCTGCAGGCGTTGAAGACCGGCGCGCTGATCGCCGCCGCGGTCGAGGCGGGGGCGATCCTCGGCCGCGTCGCCCCCGAGGGTCGTACCGGCCTGCGCGGCTATGCGCGCGACGTCGGCCTGGCGTTTCAGATCGTCGACGATTTGCTCGATATCGAGGGCGACGAGGCGCTTGCGGGTAAGAAGCTCAGGAAGGACGAGGGCGCGGGCAAGGAGACCTTCGTTTCGCTGCTCGGCGTCGACCGCGCGCGCGAACAGAGCCGCATTCTCGTCGATCAGGCGATCGATCACCTTAGAAGCTATGGCGCGGAGGCCGATCTGCTCCGCGACATTGCGCGCTACGTGCTGGAAAGGAATCACTGACACCATGACCCCGCGCACCGGCGTCTATCCCGGCACGTTCGACCCGATGACGCTCGGCCATATGGACATCGTCCGGCGCGGTGCGAAATTGGTCGATCGGCTGGTCGTCGGCGTCACCACCAATCCGTCGAAATCGCCGATGTTCTCGATGGAGGAACGACTGGCGATCGTCGCGCGCGAAGTTGCCGGGATCGACGGCGACATCCGCGTCGTCGCGTTCGATTCGCTGCTGATGGATTTCGCCGAGCGCGAGGGCGCGAGCGTCATCGTCCGGGGCCTGCGCGCGGTCGCCGATTTCGAATACGAATATCAGATGGCGGGGATGAACCAGCAGTTGAACGACCGCGTCGAGACGGTTTTCCTGATGGCCGACGTCGGACTGCAGCCGATCGCGTCAAAGCTGGTCAAGGAAATCGCGATGTTCGGCGGCGAGATCGGTAAGTTCGTGACGCCCGCGGTGCGCGACGAAGTGGTCGCGCGGGTCGCGAAATTGGGGCGGCGGGGAAGTTAGCGCGCTCGGCATGAATTATCGGCGTAAGGCGATCAAGATTCCCGTTCAGATTGGCGCAAGCGCGGATTTGGTTTAAGCGGCCCGTATTCCCCTCATTTCTTCGCGGTGCCCGATGCGTCTGATTGCCGTTCTCGCTTTTCTATTCGCCGGGTTCGCTTCGCCCGCGAGCGCGCAGGATGCGCCCCCGACCCCCGCGATCACGCAAGACGCCCCTGCGGCGACCCAAGCTGCATCCGCCGCGCCAACCCCTTCGCAAATCAAGCCCGCCTCGGCGGTGCCGCCGCCCGCGGCGTCCGATCCGCGGAACATCTGGCTGCTCGATCTCTCGGACGGCGGCCGAGTCACCATCTCGCTCCGTCCGGACGTCGCGCCGCTGACGGTCGAGCGTGTGAAGACACTGACGCGCCAGCATTTTTACGACGGCCTTGCCTTCCACCGCGTGATCGACGGTTTCATGGCGCAAGGCGGCGATCCCAAGGGCGACGGCAGCGGCGGATCGACGCTTCCCGACCTCAAGGCCGAATTCAACACGCTGCCGCACGTCCGCGGCGCGGTGGCGGCGGCGCGGGCCGAAGCCGACGATAGCGCGAACAGCCAGTTCTACATCGTTTTCCAGCCGCGCTTCAGCCTCGACAAGAAATATACCGTGTTCGGTCGCGTCCTGTCGGGCATGGACTATGTCGATGCGATAACGCGTGGCGAGCCGCCCGCAAACCCGACCAAGATTCTCCACGCCTATATCGCGAGCGATGGTCCACCCGCCTACCAGCCCGAGCCGCCGACGCCGGTTTCGCTGACTCCCGCGCCGACGCTGCCGACCGACCAACCGACTGACAAATAGATTTCGTCCCGGCGATGAAGGTCGACCTTTTCGACTTCGACCTGCCGGCCGATCGCATCGCGCTGCGCCCGGCGGTGCCGCGCGATGCGGCGCGTTTGCTCGTCGTCGATGACGGCGCGATGCGCGACCGGATCGTCACCGATTTGCCGGGCGAATTGCGCGCGGGCGACCTGATCGTCTTCAACGACACGCGGGTGATCCCGGCGCAACTCGAAGGGCGGCGCGGCGCGGCGCGGATCGGCGCCACGCTCCACAAACGCGAAGGCCCGCGCCGCTGGCGCGCGTTCGTCCGCAAGGCGCGGCGGCTGCGCGAGGGCGATGCGATCGATTTCGGCGCAGGCGTCACTGCGATCGCCTCCGACCGCGCCGCCGATGGCAGCCTCGCGCTCGATTTCGCTGGCGACGAACCAGTCGAGACCTTGCTCGAACGCGCCGGCCAAATGCCGCTGCCGCCCTATATCGCGGGCAAGCGGGCAACCGATACGCGCGACGCCGACGACTATCAGACGATGTTCGCGACCGAGTCGGGGGCGGTCGCCGCGCCGACCGCCGCGCTGCACTTCACGCCTGCGCTGATGGCGGCGTTGGACGCGGCGGGGATCACGCATGCGACGCTGACGCTCCATGTCGGCGCGGGGACTTTCCTGCCGGTCAAGGCGGACGACACCGCCGACCATATCATGCACAACGAATGGGGCCGGATCGATGCCGCGACCGCGGATCGCCTCAACGCGGTGCACGCCGCCGGGGGCCGCATCATCGCCTGCGGCACCACCTCGCTACGCCTCATCGAAAGCGCGACCGGCGAGGACGGCGCCGTCCTCCCGTTCGAGGGCGACACCGCGATCTTCATCACGCCGGGTTATCGTTTCAAGGGGATCGACGGCCTCATCACCAATTTTCACCTGCCGCGATCGACGCTGTTCATGCTGGTCTCGGCGCTGATGGGCCGAGAGAAGATGCTCGCCGCCTACGACCACGCGATTCGCGAGCGCTATCGCTTCTACAGCTATGGCGATGCGTCGCTGTTGCTGCCATCATCGCGGGTATGATCCTCGCGCTTCTTCTTCAGGCCGCGGTGCCGCTGCCCGCCTCTCCCGGTCAGCCCGCCGCCACGATGGTCGTCGAACCCGTCGCGACGATGATCGCGGCGTTCGATGCCGACGGCGACGCGCGCGTCACGCGGGCCGAACTCGAAGCAGGCGTCCGCCATTCGTTCGAGAGCATCGACACCGGCAAGTCCGAAAAGCTCGGCTATCTCGCCTTCGCCGATTGGGCCGAGCGCTGGCTCGGCGACCGCAACGCGTTGCCGAGTCCGTTCGAGACCGACAGCGACAGCGACGACCGCATCACGCTCGCGGAATTACAGGCGAAGTTCGCGGAGGTCTTCACCCGGCTTGACCGCGATCATGACGGCGTCGTGACCCGCGCCGAATGCCTGACGATCCGCGCCGTCGCCCCCGCCGACCGTGACCGGAAAGGCAATTTGCGAAAGCCCAAATCATGATCCTTATCGCCCTCGCCGCGGCTGCCGCGGTCACCCCGCCGTTCCTGACTGATCGCACCCCGGCGGAGCGCCCGTCGGTGATGATCCTCGGCTCGCCGCATCTCGGCAATCCGGGGCTCGATATTTCGAACACCAAGGTCGAGAATGTCCTCGCCCCCGAACGCCAGCGCGAGATCGCCGCGATGGTCGCGTCGATCGCGTCATGGAAGCCGACCCGCGTCGCGATCGAATGGGACGCGGCCGAGCAGGCGAAGCTCGACGAGCGCTACGCCGAGTATCGCGCGGGCAAGTTCCGCGACCGCGCCGATGAAACCTATCAGATCGCGTTCCGCCTCGCCGACAGCCTCGGGCTCGATCACATCGACGCGATCGACTGGAATGGCGAGCCGCCCGGTCCCGATTCGGCCTATGCATTCGATGAGTGGGCGAACGCCAACGGGCAAGACGCGCGCTGGACGGCGTTCAAGGCGAGGGGCCAGGCCACCGCCGACGCGAGTTCCGCGAGGATGCGCTGCACCAATGTCTCAGCCTGGTATCGCGCGCTCAACACCCCCGCCGCGCGGATCGAATCGAACCGCCTTTATTACGATATCGCGAGCTTCGGCGGGGGCGACGCCGCGCCCGGCGCGAATTGGGTCGGGCAATGGTATGCGCGCAACCTGCGTATCTTCGGCAACCTCGTCCGCATTGCCAGGCCCCGCGACCGCGTGTTCGTCCTCTACGGCGCGGGCCACGGCTATCACCTCGACACCTTCGCACGCGAGAGCGGCGCCTTCCGGGCGATCGATCCGCTGCGCTATCTGCCGCCCGCCAAGGTCAAACCCGGCTGTAAGTGATCGACCGCTTCGCCTTCACCATCCACGCTGTCGATGGCGCGGCGCGGACCGGCGCGATCACGATGGAGCGCGGCGTCATCCGCACGCCCGCGTTCATGCCCGTAGGCACCGCCGCGACGGTGAAGGCGATGAAGCCCGCCGATGTCGCGGCGGCGGGCGCCGACATCATCCTCGGCAACACTTATCATCTGATGCTCCGCCCCGGCGCCGAGCGGGTCGCGCGGTTGGGCGGGCTGCATGGCTTCATGGGCTGGGATCGGCCGATCCTCACCGATTCGGGCGGCTATCAGGTGATGAGCCTCGCCGATCTCACCAAGCGCAGCGAGGATGGCGTCGCGTTCAAATCGCACCTCGACGGGACGAAACACCTGCTCAGCCCCGAACGCTCGATCGAGATCCAGCGATTGCTCGGCTCGAACATCGTCATGGCATTCGACGAACTCGTCCCCACCACCTCGACCCGCGAGGTGCAAGCGGCGGCGATGGAGCGATCGATGCGCTGGGCGAAGCGCAGCCGCTCCGCCTTCGATGCGGGCGGGGAGCACGCCGCGCACAACGCGATTTTCGGCATCCAGCAGGGCGCGCTCGACGAAAGCCTTCGCAAAGCCAGCGCCGATGCGCTGATCCATATCGGCTTCGACGGCTATGCGGTCGGCGGGCTCGCGGTGGGGGAGGGGCAGGAGGCGATGTTCGCCTGCCTCGATTACGCGCCCGCGCAGCTTCCCGTCGGCAAGCCTCGCTATCTGATGGGGGTCGGCAAGCCCGACGACATCGTCGGCGCGGTCGAGCGCGGCGTCGACATGTTCGATTGCGTGCTGCCGACGCGGAGCGGACGCACCGGCCAGGCGTTTACGCGCGATGGCCCTATCAACCTGCGCAACGCCCGCTTCGCCGAGGATCAGACCCCGCTCGACCCGACATGCGCCTGCCCGGTCTGCGCGACATGGACGCGGGCCTATCTCCACCACCTCGTCCGCTCGGGCGAAATCCTCGGCGCGATGCTGATGACCGAGCATAATGTCCATTTCTACGAAGCGCTGATGGCCGATCTGCGCGCCGCGATCGCGGAGACACGATTGAGGGGGTTCGCAGACGCGTTTCGTGCGCGCTATCGTGGCGAAAAAGGAGAGTGAGCGTGCCAGACATCGAGCCCAACGAAATCCTCGAGGCTTCGCGCGCCGCGAAGGCGCAGCACGAAGCCGCCGCGGCGAAAGAAGCCGAGGCGAAGGCCAAGCGCTGGCAGCTCGGCAAGTTCGGCTTGGGTGTCGGGATCGGCTCGGCGGCGGTGGCGGCGGCGGTGCTGTTCGCCAATCGGGACCGGAAATAGAGGCGCGGAGACGGCTGCTTTCGCCCCATAGTCGGCCGTTCGTGTGGGTCTATCGTGCACCTGAAAGCCGGCGTTGCAAGTACAGGTGCGAAGTCCGAGAAGGGTTAGATGAAAGTGCGGTTTGTTTGCCTTATCACGTTCGCAACAGCGAGCGTGGCGCTGTTGGGCGGGAACCGGCCGGTGCCCAAATGGCAGGGCTTCGCGAATCGTCCACTCGCAGCAACGACGGAATGTGCGGGGCAGGTACTGGGGCGGTTTGGTCGCGTCATTCGGGAAGATGGAGAGGAGCCAGAAGCTGGCTCGGTACGCCTGATCCTGCGTACGCCGACGGGCCGAAAGTCGTCGCGCTCACTTCTAACTGCCTACTTCGACGGAGATGCTGGATTCACGTCGGCGTTTATGGACGCTACCGACTACCACATCGCTGAACAGTTCTGGCGCGCACTGCAAGGAGTGCGGGCTGCCCGAGGACCGCGAGTGACGCCTACGGCTTGAAACCGGCCAGATCGCGAGCCCCCAATCGCGGACATATCTGCTTCGAATCCCTCTTGTGTTCCGCGCCGCCATCACTCCGCCCCCACAATCGGCTCATGCACCGCGAGCGTCCGCACGGCCTGATCGCGGTGGAGCAATTCGACCATCTTACCCTCGACGCGGATCGCGCCCCGTCCTGCATTCTCCGGCAGATCGAACGCCGCGATCACCGCGCGTGCCCATGCCACCTCGTCCTCCGACGGCGCGAAGATGCGGTTGGCGGGGGCGATCTGCGAGGGGTGGATCAGGGTCTTGCCGTCGAAGCCCCAGGCCAGCCCCTGCGCGCATTCCGCCTCGACCGGGGCGGGGTCGTCGATCGCGTTGCTGACCCCGTCGAGCACCGCCAGCCCCGCCGCGCGCGCCGCGACCACCAGCTGCGCCAACAGCGGCAGCAGCGGCGCGCGGGTCTCGCCGGGGCGGCAGCGCATCTCCTTGGCGAGATCGTTGGTCCCCGCCACCAGCAGCGTCAGTCCGGTCTCCTCCGCGGCTGCGGTGATCGCGGCGAGATCGACGATCGCGCGGCATGTTTCGATCATCGCCCACACAGCCGGGCGGGTGCCGAGCATCTGTCGCGCCCGGCGCAGATCGTCCGCCGACGAGACTTTCGGCAGCAGAACCGCATCCACATCGGCGTCGCGCAGGGCGGCGAGATCGTCCGCCGCCCATTCGGTGTCGAGCGCATTGGCGCGGATCACCCGCTCGCGCGCACCGAATCCCTCGCGCATCGCCGCCAACGCCGCCTGTCGCGCCGCTGCCTTCGCTTCCGGCGCCACCGCGTCCTCGAGATCGAGGATCACGACATCGCATGGAAGCGTCCGCGCCTTTTCGATCGCACGCGCATTCGAGGCGGGGAGGAAAAGGGCGCTGCGGCGCGGGCGGATGAGTGTCATTGCGCGAACGCTTCTGCCCGCAATCCCTTGCTTCGTCATCCCCGCGAAAGCGGGGACCCATCGCGAGCCCTTCGACACACGCCCCCGATGTGACTGGAGAAACGTCTGACCATGGGTCCCCGCTTTCGCGGGGATGACATTCGAGATCGAGATGACTTGGCTTGACCAACGTCATGCCGCAGCGCAGCATCGCATCATGGCCGACCTTCCCCCGATCACCAACAACCCCGACGTACGCTACCTCGGTCGCGTCCTCGGCGGCGTGATCCGCGCTTATGGCGGAGATCGGCTGTTCGAAGCGACCGAGGCGATCCGCTCCGCCTCGGTCGAACGCCACCGCGGGGGCGGCGCCACGACGGCGGACCCGCACCTCGAATCGCTCACGCTCGACGAGACGCTCGATTTCGTCCGCGGCTTCATGCTGTTCTCGATGCTCGCCAACCTCGCCGAGGATCGCCAGGGCATCGCCGCCGAGGAAGGCGCGGATATGGTCGCCGCGCTCGAACGGCTCACCGGCGACGGGATCGGCAAGGCCGCGATCACCGCGCTGCTCGATCACGCGCTCGTCGCGCCGGTTCTCACCGCGCACCCGACCGAAGTCCGGCGCAAATCGATGATCGATCATCGCAACCGCATCGCCCAGCTGATGGCGATGCGTGATCGCGGGATCGAGACCACGCCCGACGGGAACCGCATCGACGAAGCGATCACGCGCCAGGTCGCCTTGCTCTGGCAAACCCGCGTGCTGCGCCGCGAACGCCTCTACGTCGTCGACGAAGTCGAAACCGCGCTGAGCTACCTCCGCGACGTTTTCCTCCCCGTCATTCCGACGCTCTACCAGCGCTGGGACCGCGCGTTCGGCGAGCGCGTTCCTTCGTTCCTCCAGCCGGGAAGCTGGATCGGCGGCGACCGTGACGGCAATCCCTTCGTCACCGCCGATTCGCTCCGCACCGCGCTCGCCAAGGCGTCGGGGGCGGTGCTCGGCTTCTACCTCGATCAGCTCCACGCACTCGGTGCGGAACTCTCGATCTCGTCAAACCACGCCACGGTCGACGAGGCGGTACTGGAACTCGCGGAAAAGAGCGGCGACACCGCCGAAAGCCGCGGCGACGAACCCTATCGCCGCGCGATCTCGGGAATCTACGCGCGTCTCGCTGCGACGCATCTCGCGCTGACCGGCAAGCCCGCCGCGCGCCCCGGCCACCTGACCGGCGACGCCTATCCCGATCCCGCCGCGCTGCGCGCCGATCTGATCGCGATCGCCCGCCCGCTTTCCGCCGATGGCGGTGGCCTGCTCGCCAGCGGTGGCGCGATCGGCCGACTGATTCGCGCTGTGGAAGTGTTCGGCTTCCATCTTGCGACGCTCGACCTGCGCCAGAACAGCGCGGTCCACGAACGCGTCGTCGCCGAATTGCTCAAGACCGCGGGGGTCTGCGACGATTATATCGCGCTCGACGAAGTCGCGCGCGTCGCGCTGCTGCGCCGCGAACTCGCCACGCCGCGCCCGCTCGCCAGCCGTTTCACGACCTATTCGGACGAGACGACGGGCGAACTCGAAATCGTCCTCGCCGCCGCCGAGGCGCATGCCAGATACGGCCCCGCCTCGATCCGCCAATATATCGTCTCGATGGCGAAGTCGGTGAGCGACCTGCTCGAGGTCAATTTGATGCTCAAGGAAGTCGACCTCTATCGGCCCGGCGATAAACCGTCCGCCGGAATCATGGCGGTGCCGTTGTTCGAGACGATCGAGGATCTCGAAGCCGCGCCGCAGGTGATGACCGACTGGTTCGCGCTCCCCGAAATCGCCGCGATCACCCGCGCGCGCGGCCATCAGGAAGTGATGATCGGCTATTCCGACAGCAACAAGGACGGGGGCTATCTCACCTCGACCTGGAGCCTGTCGAAAGCCTCGACCGCGCTGAAGTCGGTATTCGAGGCGGCAGGTGTCGGCATGCAGCTCTTCCACGGCCGCGGCGGCGCGGTCGGGCGTGGCGGCGGCTCCAGCTTCGCCGCGATCCGCGCGCAACCGCCGGGAACCGTGCAGGGCCGCATCCGCATCACCGAACAGGGCGAGGTCATCGCGGGCAAATACGGCACCCGCGAAAGCGCCGCGACCAATCTCGAGGCGATGGCCTCGGCGACGTTGCTCGCCAGCCTCGAACCCGAACACCTCTCCAATTCCGAAAGCGCGGCCTTCGCCGGGGCGATGGACCGGCTCTCCGACGCCGCCTTCGCCGCCTATCGCGATCTCGTTTACGGTACCGAAGGCTTCCGCACCTTCTTCCGCCAGATGACCCCGATCGCGGAGATCAGTGGATTGAAGATCGGCAGTCGCCCCGCCTCGCGCAAGAAATCGACGCGAATCGAGGATTTGCGCGCGATCCCCTGGGTGTTCTCCTGGGCGCAGGCGCGCGTGATGCTGCCTGGCTGGTACGGTGTCGGCCAGGCGATCGCCGCATTCGAGGACAAGGCGCTGCTCGCCGAGATGGCGGAGGGCTGGCCGCTGTTCGCCTCCACCCTCGCCAACATGGAAATGGTGCTGGCGAAGTCGGACATGACGGTGGCGAAACGCTATGCCGGTCTGGTCGAGGACGAGGACCTGCGCACCAGCGTCTTCAGCCGTATCCGCGACGGCTGGCGGCAGACCCACGACGGCCTCCTCGCGGTCACCCGTCAATCGCGCCTGCTCGAAAAGCACCCCGCGCTCGATGCCTCGATTCGCCTGCGGCTCCCGTATATCGAGCCGCTCAACCTCCTCCAGATCGAACTGATGAAACGCCACCGCGCGGGCGAGCCCGATACGCGGATCGGCGAAGGCATCCTGCTCTCGATCAACGCCATCGCGACCGCGCTCAGGAACAGCGGGTAACCCGCGATCAGGCGGCGCTCACCGATCGCACCGCGCGAAACGCCGCGCGCGCGAACAACGCGAAGCTCATCGCCGCCGCGACCACGGTCGCGACCGCTGCGCCAATCACGCCGTAGAGCGCGGCGCGGAAGGCGCGGGTTCGCGCGATCGTGGGCTAAGCGGCGGCGCGGGTGCGGGTCGTGCTTTTGCCGCAATGCGGCGTCGCTCGTCGATCCCGATGCTTTGGCATCGCTCTCTCCTCGCTTCTTGCCTGACGTCAAAATCGACTCCGTCACTGCCGTTGCCGATTATGGGTCCGGACCCTGAGACCCTGAAGTTCGTGTGGCGATCGTCGCGAAATTCGGCGCGACTCACCCGAGGTTCAGGTCGATCGGCTAGGAGGCGCCGCTATGACTGCCAAACCTGCCCTTCTCATCCTGCCCATTCTCGCCGCTGTGGCGGCAACCCCCGCCATCGCCGCGCGGACCGGCGCGTGCGAAGGCGCGCCCGCTGGCGACGCGGTCAGACTGTCGGTCGACGCCACGGGACTGCGTAACGCGAACGGCGAAGTCGCCTTCACGCTTTACGGCAGCGATCCCAAGCGCTTCCTCGCGAAGCACGGCAAGCTCGTGATCAGCCGGGTTCCGGCCGCCGCTCCCGTGACCCACGCCTGCTTCTGGCTGCCCCCGGGCCAATATGCGCTGGCGCTCTACCACGACGAGAACGGCGACCATCATTTCAACCGCACATTGTGGATTCCGAAAGAAGGCTTCGGCTTTTCCAACGACGCCCCGACGACGCTGGGCCTGCCGTCGTTCGACAAGGTCCGCTTCGCCTTGCCGGCGAGCGGCAGGACGGTGCGGGTCGCGATCCGCTACGGGCGTTAGAGTCCGTTGGAAACGCGCCGCAGGCGCGGCCACGAAACTCGCCCTTCCGCGAGTTTTCAAACAGACTCTTAGCGCCAGTCGACGATCCGCCAGCCGCGTTCGGCGGCGATCGCGCGAAGCCGTTCGCCGGGATTGACCACCGTCGCCTCATCGACGGCCGAGAGAACAGGCAGATCGGAAATGTGGTCCGAGTAGAAACGGGTATGGATGTCGGCGCGGTCGGTCGCTCTTGCCGCCAGCCAGCTTTCGATCGCGCGCGCCTTCGCCTCGCCGTAGCAATTGTCGCCCGCGATAGCGGACAGGATTCGTCCCCGGGGATCGATGACATTCTCGGTCGCGATCACGTCTTCGACGCCCAGCCGCGCGGCGACGGCGGCGGCGTAGAAACGATTGGCGGCGGTGGCGATCACGATTCGATAGCCCGCCGCGATATCCGCCGCGATACGCTCGCGCGCGTCGGGCCGGACGTTGGCAGCGATTTCGCGCGTCGCGAAGGCCTCGGCCAGCGCCGTCAGATCGGGCGCCGGGATGGCCCTGCCGATCATCACGCGATGCATCGCCTGTTTCAGCGCCTTGCGATCGATCACGCCGAAGAATTTCAGTAATGCGGGTCCGACAAGGAGGGGGATCAGCACGAGGCGCAGCCACGCGCGCCGCCGCGCCGCGGACAGGAGGAAGCGGCTCCAGGTCGGCAGGCGGGTGATCGTGCGGTCGAGATCGTAGATCGCGAACCGCTGCTGCACTGCTGCGCTCAATCCGCGCCGTCCGCGACGAGGCGGCGCACGAGGTCGAGATCGGCGGGGGTGTCGACATCGACCGCGGCCAGCCCCGAGGCGCTCTCGACGATCCGGATACGCGCATCCGCACGCTCGCCGAGCCGGTCGAGCGCGGCGGCAAGCGTCAGGCGGTCGATGAGGTAGCGCAATAGCAGCACCGCGCCGAGCCGGCGGATGATCCGCCACGGGTGCTTGCGGTCCAGCTCGACCTGTTGCCACAAGGCGATCGCGCCCGCCGCGGCAGGCGTTGCGAGATAAAACAAATTGCAGCCCGACCATGCGCCGTCGGCGAAGCGGAAATAGGTCCTGGCGGTCGGCGGCACGTCGCGCTCGATCGCCGCGCGGGGCGCGAGCAGCGCCGCGACATCGGCATCGGCGGGCGTCTCGTCGAGGAGTTGCCGCACCCATTCGGACCGCAGCAGCGCGTGATCAGCCGTCGTCACCAATAATGGCGCGCCCAGCAGGCCGAACCCACTAGCCGCGCTCGCGCTCGGACCGGCGGCGGCGGCGAGCGTCTCGACCTCGAGCGCATGCGCCTCGGCCTCGACCGCGGGCGACGCGGTCACGACGACGATTCGCGTCGCGCCCGCCGCGCGCAGCGCCGCGACGACGCGCGCCAGCATCGTCCGCGCGCCGATCAGCACGAGCGCCTTGTCCGAAACCCCGGCGTGCGCCGCGACCGGATCGACGCCGGCGCGCGACCCTGCGAGCACCAAGGCGTTGAAGGTCATCTGGCGCGGGCGAACAGAACTCGCCACAGCACCCCCGGCGCGGCGAGGACGGGGTGGCGTTCGCGCCACGGCGTCAGCGCGAGACGGACGCCGGTATGCCGCTCGACCTTCCACAGGCCGTAGCGCGCCGCGCCCTCGAAGGTGAAGGCGGCCTTCACCAGCCGCGTGAGGTTGATTCCCTTGCCGACGCGGACGCGCATCAGCCAGGCGTGCATGATCCGGCGATATTCGTCGAACGCCAGCATCGGGACGAGCGCGCCGCCGTGATCACGCACCGGAATCCCCGCCGCCTGCCAGGCGATCGGCAGGAGGCGTTCGTAGTGACCCGGGTGGAAATCGATGATCTGCGTCTCGCGCCCCGGCGCCTCGACGCGGAGTTCGGCGGTATAGGTCTCGCGGAACAGCGCCGCCCAATATTCGTGCGCGGTTCCTTCGCGCGGGCCGACGACGGCGGCGAACCGCGCGGCGGTGATCGCCGCCAGCGCGACGGCGTCGCGGACGCGGCGCGCGGCTGTCGCGTCCGCCTGCCAGACGAGCGCGGAGGGTTGCACGAAGCGCGTCCAGATCGTCGTGTCGAGATAGGCCCCGCCCGCGGCGCTCTCATAGGTGGCGAGCGGCATCGTCGCCACCTTCGCGCGAATCGTCCGTCCGGCGACCTCGATCTCTTGGAAGCTCACGTCGGGCCAGAGCAGGCCCAGCCCGACGCGGCGCGCGATCGAGCCGATCGGCCGTGCGGTCAGGACGTAGAAATCGAGCACCCCCGCGAGATCGCCGGTGCGCAGAACCGATCCGTAGAACAGCACCGCGACCCCGCCGAGGCGATCCGCCAGCACCGCCGCCGCCGCGCGGATTTCGATACCGACCGGCGTCGCCAGTTCGGCATCGACCAGGGCCGCGAGCGTCTCGCTCATGGCGCCGCGAAATCGACCGGCGCGCCCTGCGTCAGGGTCATCGCGCCGCCGGGATAGACTTCTCCGTCAAGGATGAAATCGTCGAGCGTCAGCGTGACGCGCCGGGGGTCGAGCCGATGATAGCCCGCCGCGGCGAGGCGCGCGCTGTCCCTGCCGGTGAGGAGCGGCGAAAGACTACGGATCACCCCGCGCGGCGGTGCATCGATCGCGAGCAGCTTCAGCCCCTCGCGCGGCGCGCCGAACAGCTTGATGCCGACCGGCAGATGCTTGAGCGTCGAGGCGATCATCAGATAGGATCGCCGATCGATCGGCGCGTCATCGTCGCACGCGATCCGCACGGGGTCGCCGCGTCGCCAGACATTGTCGCGCCGGCCGAAAATTGTTTGCGTGACGCCGCCGAGGATCGACAGGCCGATGGCGAGGCCGTTGAACGCCCCGAGCCGGTGGGTGCGCTGGGCGATTTCGGTCGCGCGGACGAATGCGCCGGTGCCGAAGATGAACCCGCGCAGATCGACATGGGCCGAGCCCTCGCGCACGATCTCGATCGGCGCGCGCTGGACGATCCGGCCCGCCCGCAGCGCTCCGAGCGCGGCCTCGACGGTCCAACCCGCCGGAATACCGAGATCGAGCGCGAGAGCGTTGGTCTTGCCCGACGGGACGAGCGAGAGCAGCGGCAGGCGTCCGCCGAAAATATCGGCCGCCATGGTCGTCACGTCGCGCAGCGTCCCGTCACCGCCGTCGATCACCAGCGCATTTACCCCGCGCGCGGCGAACTGCGCGAGGGTCGCGGCCAGATCGGCGTGCGATTCGGGCGCCGCATGCGCGATCCCGTCGGTCGCCAGCGCTCGCGCGCGCTCGCCCGACAGATTGTGCCGCGCCTTCTTGTTGAAGATGACGCCGACGTGAAGGCCGGTGCCGCGCGGATGCTGATTTTGCAGCGACATCGTGGACATCCGCATCGTGGGTATTGGCTGCGGGGGCGAGACAAGAGGTAAGGATCGCGCCAGCGCCATAGTGTGTGCCAGCGCGACGCCGTCGAGTGTCTGAGCCTTGCCGTTCATCGGACGCATCCGGTACTCTATAGGGTCCCGAGGTCAATATTTCACGGGCTGCGGCGCGGTCAGGTTACGCGGGCGCGCGTGCGAAATTTCGGATCGTCCCACGCCCGTGTCGCCAGCACGTCGCCGAGAATCGCCGCCGCCCGCCAAACCTCGGCGTGGCTGGTGTAGAGCGGGGTGAAGCCGAAGCGGACGAGGTCGGGCGCGCGGAAATCCCCGATCACGCCCCGCGCGATCAGCGCCTGGCAGAGCGCATAAGCGTCGCCATGCGCGAACGAGACGTGGCTGCCGCGATTCTCGAAGCGACGCGGGGTGACGAGCGTCAGGCCGTGGCCGGTGCAGCGGCGCTCGACTTCGGCGATGAAGAGTTCGCTCAGCGATTCCGCCTTGGCCGCGATCGCCGCCGGGGCGGCTTCGAGGTGGAGATCGACCCCGACTTCCAGCGCGACCATGCCGAGAATCGGCGGGGTGCCGCAGAGGAATCGGTCGATTCCCTCCGCCGGGCGATAGTCGTCACCGAACGCGAACGGTTCGGCATGCCCCATCCAGCCGGCGAGCGGCGAGCGCAACTCGGGTTGCAGCGCCTCGGCGACGAACAGGAACGCGGGCGCGCCGGGGCCGCCATTGAGATATTTGTAGCCGCAGCCGACCGCGAGATCGGCACCGCACGCGTCCAGATCGATCGGGACCGCGCCGGCGCTGTGGCTGAGGTCCCACAGCATCAATGCCCCCTTGGCGTGCGCGGCGGCGGTGATCGCGGCCATGTCGCGCCTGCGGCCGCTCTTGTAATGGACATGGGTGAGCAGGACGACCGCGGTGTCGTCGTCGATCGACTCGACCAGCGTGTCGGAATCGCAGGCACGGAGCGCGCAATCGGGCAGCAGTTCGGCGACGCCTTGCGCGATGTAGAGATCGGTCGGGAAATTGCCGGTTTCGGTGAGGATGACGCGCCGCCCGCGTTGATGGCGCACCGCCGCGACGAGCAGCTTGAACACGTTCGCCGAGGTCGAATCGGCGACGATCACCTCGCTCTCGCGCGCGCCGATCAGCCGCGCGATCTTGCCGCCGACGCGCTGCGGCGCACCGATCCAGTCGTTGACGTTCCAGCTGGTGATGAGGTCGCGGCCCCATTCGCGCGCGATCACGTCGGCGACTCGCGCGGGGGTCGCGACCGGGAGCGCGCCGAGCGAATTGCCGTCGAGATAGATCACGCCCTCGGGTAGCGTGAATCGCGCGCGGAACGACCGCAGCGGATCGTTCGCGTCGGCACCGAGGATCGCGTCAGGTGGGGTCATAGCACCGTCCGCACGTTGAGGAGTTCGGGGAAGAAGCCTTGCGCGATGACCTTGGCGAGATAGGCGACTCCGCTGCTTCCGCCAGTCCCTTGCTTGAAACCGATGATCCGCTCGACCGCCTTCAAATGCCCGAAGCGCCACATCTGGAAGCGGCCTTCGACATCGACGAGTTTTTCGGCGAGTTTGTAGAGATCCCAATAGCCGTCGGGGTCGCTGTAGACCTTCGCCCAGGCCGCCTCGACTTCGGGCGACGCGGTATAGGGCTGGGTCACATCGCGTTCGAGTATCGCAGGGGGGATTTCGAAACCGCGCCGCGCGAGCAGCGCGATCGCCTCGTCGTAAATGCTGGGTTGCACCAGCGCCTCCCGCAGCGCCGCCTGGAAATCGGGCGCGCCGTCCTGAATCTTGATCATCTCGGTGTTCTTGGCGCCGAGGATGAACTCCATCAGCCGGTATTGGTGCGACTGGAACCCCGAACTGTTGCCGAGCGCGTCGCGCATCGCCGAATAATCCGCCGGCGTGATCGTCGAGAGCACATCCCAGCCCTGGATCAATTGTTGCTGCACGCGCACGACGCGCGACAACATTTTCAGCGCGGGGGGGATGCGATCCTCGGCCAGCATCGCGCGCGCCGCCTCGAGTTCGTGGAGGCAGAGCTTGATCCACAATTCGGACGCCTGATGGATGACGATGAACAACATCTCGTCATGCGCATCGGAAAGCGGCGCCTGCGCGTTCAGGATCGCGTCGAGGTGGAGGTAGCTGCCATAGGTCGGGCTGTTGCGGGATTCCATCGCGCACCCTTATCGGGCTTCGCGCGAAACATCATCCCTCCGCTTGATCGCGGCGCTGGCGCGCGTAGGCTGAAACGAAAATAACGGAGAGAACCCCAATGCAGAGCGCCGAGATCGAGAAGGCCGTGCACCACGCCCATTTGCCCGCGCTCGTCGCGGCGTTGGTCCATCTGACCGGCGAGCGGCGGTTTCTGGGGGAGGAGTTCCGCGCCGAATATCCCCTTTACGCCACGCTCGATCAGGCGATGACGGGGGGCTATCCGCAGGCGCTGCGGGACGAGATCCGTGCCCGCGCCGCCGAGGCGATCGAAGGTTATCTCAAGAACCCGCGGTCGCTCGCGGACCTCGACACCGATACGGTCTCGCGGCTGATCGACAACGTCGCGGGCGCCGATGTGCCCGAGGGTTATCGCGCGTTCCTGCTCGACGAACTCGGCGTCGGCGGGGTCGATACCAAGACGCCGCATTGGGAGACGCCCGCGCTCACGCAGGCGGCGGGGGCGATGCATGTCGTGATTATCGGGGCGGGAATGTCGGGGCTTCTCATGGCACTCCGACTGCAGCAGGCGGGGGTGCCGTTCACCGTCATCGAGAAGAACGCCGATGTCGGCGGCACCTGGCTCGAGAACACCTATCCCGGCTGCCGGGTCGACAACCCCAACCATATGTACAGTTACTCGTTCGAGCCGACCCACGCCTTTCCGCAGCATTATTCGACCCAGCCGGTGCTGCTCGGTTATTTCCGCGATTTCGCCGTGCGACACGATCTGCGGGCGTCGATCCGGTTCGAGACGACGGTGACCGACGCCGCCTGGGATGCCGCGACCGCGCGGTGGCGGGTGAATTTGACGCGGCCCGACGGGACGCCCGAGACGATCGAGGCGACGGCGCTGGTGACCGCGGTCGGCCAGCTCAACCAGCCGCGCATCCCGGACATTGCAGGTCGCGAATCGTTTGCCGGCCCGGCCTTCCATTCGGCGACGTGGGACCATGAGGTCGATCTGACCGGCAAACGCGTCGCGGTGATCGGAACGGGGGCGAGCGCGTATCAGTTCGTACCGAAGATCGCCGGGCAAGCCGCACACGTCACGGTGCTCCAGCGGACGCCGCCGTGGGCGGTGCCGCGGGAGAATTATCACCACGACGTCGCGCCCGAGAAGCAATGGCTGCTCGAACATGTCCCGTTCTACGCGCGCTGGTACAGATTCTTCCTTTTCTGGACGGGAACCGACGGCCTGTATGACAGCGTCAAGGCCGATAAGGATTGGCGGGGGCCGCCGCACACGATCGGCGCCGCCAACGCCGAGACTGCGGCGCTGCTGACCGCGGCGATGCAGGTGCAGACCGCGGGTCGCGACGATCTCGCCGCGGCGATCGTTCCGCGCTATCCGTTCGGCGGCAAGCGCCCGCTGCTCGACAACGGCTTATGGGTCGAAACGCTGAAGCGCGACGACGTGACCTTGGTGACCGATCCGATCGTGCGGATCGACGCGGGCGGCGTCGCGACCGCCGACGGTTTGCACCACGACGCCGATGTGCTGATATACGGCACCGGTTTCACCGCGAGCAAGTTCCTGACGCCGATGGAGATCACCGGTGCCGACGGGCGGACGTTGAACGAGGTCTGGGGTGGCGAGGGGCGCGCGTATCTCGGGATGACGGTGCCGGGTTTCCCGAACCTGTTCATGATCTACGGCCCCAACACCA
The DNA here is from genome assembly GCA_038236185.1 of Sphingomonadales bacterium. Taxonomy (GTDB): domain Bacteria; phylum Pseudomonadota; class Alphaproteobacteria; order Sphingomonadales; family Sphingomonadaceae; genus Sphingomonas. The sequence goes on from JBBSTE010000002.1 coordinate 106,724, forward strand.
ACATCGTCGTCAACGGCAGCATCGTGTTCTTTTCGGAATGTTCGGTGCGGTACGTCGTTGGGTGCCTGAAGCTGATCGCGGAGACGGGTTCGGAGAGCCTGGAGGTGCGGCACGCCGTATTCGACGCGTACAATGTGCGGATCGACGCGGGAAATGCCAGGATGGCCTGGGGTTCGCCCAATGTGACGAGCTGGTACAAGAGCGAATCGGGGCGCGTGTCGCAGAACTGGCCGTTCCCGATCGTCGATTACTGGACCGCGACGGTGAAGCCCGATCCGGGCGATTTCATTCTCCGCCCCGCCGGCCTCGACGCTGCCGCCTGATCGCGGGTAACCCGGCGCGACGCTTCGCCGAAACCGCCAAGGAAAGGATATTCCGATGACCGACGCCGCCGAATACACCCCGCCCAAGATCTGGACATGGGACAAGGAGAGCGGCGGACGCTTCGCCAGCATCAATCGGCCGATCGCGGGCGCGACGCACGACAAGGACTTGCCGGTCGGCGAGCATCCGTTCCAGCTTTACTCGCTCGCCACGCCCAACGGGGTAAAGGTGACGATGATGTTCGAGGAACTGCTCGAGGCGGGGCATAAGGGCGCCGAATACGACGCTTGGCTCATCAAGATTCAGGACGGCGACCAGTTCGGCAGCGGCTTCGTCGATGTGAATCCGAACTCGAAAATCCCGGCGTTGATGGACCGTAGCGGTCCCACGCCGATCCGGGTGTTCGAATCGGGTGCGATCCTGATCCATCTTGCCGAGAAGTTCGGTGCGTTCCTGCCGAACGACGCGGGACGCCGCGCGGAATGTCTGTCGTGGCTGTTCTGGCAGGTCGGCAGCGGACCGTATCTCGGCGGCGGCTTCGGGCATTTCTACGCTTATGCGCCGACGAAGATCGAATATGCGATCGACCGCTTCGCGATGGAGGTGAAGCGCCAGATGGACGTGCTCGACCGGCGGCTCGCGGAGAACGAATTTCTCGGCGGCACGGACTATACGATCGCCGACATGGCGGTGTGGCCGTGGTACGGCGGGATGGCCAAGGGGCTGCTCTACGAGGGCGGCGAATTCCTGCAGGTGCAGGATTATAAGCACGTCAACCGCTGGGCCGACCAGATCGGCGCGCGGCCCGCGGCGAAGCGCGGGCGGATGATCAACCGCATCATGGGCGATCCCGCCAGCCAGCTCCACGAGCGCCACGACGCGAGCGATTTTGAAACCAAGACGCAGGACAAGTTGGAGCCTGCCGCATGATGAGGCTCTACGACAGCAAACGTGCGCCGAACCCGCGCCGCGTCCGCTGGTTCATGGCCGAGAAGGGAATCGACGATATCGAGATCGTCGAGGTCGATATCTTTACGGGCGCACACAGGACGCCCGAATATGTCGCGCGCGCGGGGCTGCCCAACGTGCCGGTTCTCGATCTCGGCGACGGCACCGCGCTCACCGAATCGGTCGCGATATGCCGCTATCTGGAGAGCGTCTATCCCGAACCGAACATGTTCGGGCGCGGCGCCAAAGAGATCGCGGTCATCGAGATGTGGACGCGGCGCGCGGAAATGATGGTCGCGACGCCGCTGATGCTGAGCGTCCGGCACGGCCACCCCGCGCTCGCCGCGATCGAGACGCAGGTGCCCGAGATCGCGCAGCGCAACCGCGAGATGGCGGAGCGCGCGCTGAAATTTTTCGACCGGCGGCTCGGCGAAAGCGAATTCATCGCGGGCGAGCGGATCACGCTGGCGGACGTCATCGCATTCACCGCGCTGGATTTTTCACGGATGGTAAAGTTCAGGCCTGACGAGGCACTGGCGAACGTCGGGCGCTGGGCGAACGCGATGCGCGCGCGGCCTGCGGCTGCGGCGGGGGTCTGACTATTTCAGCCGCGCCGCGTGCCAGGCGAGGTGATCGACCATGAAGGTCGAGATGAAATAATAACTGTGATCGTAGCCCGCATGGCGCCGCAGGGTCAGCGCGATGCCCGCGTCGGCGCAGGCACGTTCGAGGAGTTCGGGGCGGAGTTGTTCCACCAGGAACGAATCCGCCTCGCCTTGATCCACCAGCAGTTCGGCGACGCGCGCGCCATCCTCGATCAGCGCGACCGCGTCGTGGCGGCGTTTGGCGGCCATGTCGTCGCCGAGATAGCGGTCGAGCGCCTTGCCCCACGGCACTTGTGTCGGCGCGACGATCGGCGCGAAGGCGCTGACCGCGCGGAATCGATCGGGAAAGGTCAGCCCGATCGTCAGCGCGCCGTGGCCGCCCATCGAATGCCCCATGATCGACTGGCGGGTGATGTCCGCGGAGAACTTCGCCGCGATCAGCGCGGGGAGTTCGTCGGTGAAGTAGGTCCACATCCGGTAGTTGGCGGACCAAGGTTCCTCGGTCGCATCGACGTAGAATCCGGCACCTTTGCCGAAATCCCAAGCGTCGTCGTCGGGGACGTCGTCGCCGCGCGGCGACGTGTCGGGGGCCACGAAGATCAGCCCCAGCGCCGCGCAGGCAGCACGGAATTCGCCCTTGTCGGTGACGTTGGCATGCGTACAGGTCAGACCCGACAAATACCAGACGACGGGAAGTTTCGTGCCGTCCTCATGCGGGGGGACGTAGACCGAGAAGGTCATGTCGGTGCCCGTCGCCGCGGATGGATGGCTGAAGACCCCCTGCACTCCGCCATAAGCGAAGGCGGTGGAGAGGGTCTTCAGCGTCATTGGATCAGGCGTTCATGTTCTGCAACGCGCACAATTTGTTGCCGTCGGGATCGCGCAGATAGGCGAGATAAAGTTTCATCCCCGATCCTTCGCGGACCCCGGGAGGATCCTCGATCGCGGTGCCACCGTGCGCGACACCCGCCTCGTGCCAGGCGTTGGCCTGTTCCGGCCCGTCGACCGCGAAACCAATCGTCATGCCGTTGCCGGGGGTCGCGGATTTACCGTCGATCGGCGGGGTGACGAGAAACATGCTGCCGTTGCGCATATAGATCAGCCGACCCTTGTCGTCCTTGATGCCCGGTTTCGTGCCGAGCGATTCGAACAATGCGTCGTAGAAAGTTTTCGACCGGTCGATGTCGTTCGATCCGACCATCATGTGGCTGTACATCGTCTTCTCTCCTCTTGTGTTCGTATCGGTACCGTAAGTGCCCTCTCCCGCTTGCGGGAGAGGGAGGGTCCCATGCGAAGCATGGGAGGGTGAGGGTCTTCTTCCTTTTTGCGAGCGCCGGAAAAAGAAGAAGACCCTCACCCAACCCTCTCCCGTGAAGAACGGGAGAGGGCTAATCGTCAATAGATCACGACCGAGCGGATCGATTCGCCCGCGTGCATCAGATCGAAGCCCTTGTTGATCTCGTCGAGCGACAAAGTGTGCGTGATCATCGGGTCGATCTCGATCTTGCCGGTCATATACCAGTCGACGATCTTCGGCACGTCGGTGCGGCCACGCGCGCCGCCGAACGCGGTGCCGCGCCAGTTGCGCCCGGTGACGAGCTGGAACGGGCGCGTCGCGATCTCCTTGCCCGCCTCCGCCACACCGATGACGATGCTGGTGCCCCAGCCGCGGTGACTGCATTCGAGCGCGGTGCGCATCACCTCGACATTGCCGGTGCAGTCGAAGCTGTAATCGGCGCCGCCGTCGGTCAGTTCGAGGATTTTCGCGATCGTATCCTCGCGCGACATGCCCTTGCCGTTGACGAAATCGGTCATGCCGAATTTGCGGCCCCAGTCCTCGCGGTCGGGGTTGATATCGACCCCGATGATCTTCGCGGCGCCCGCAAGCCGCGCGCCCTGGATGACGTTGAGGCCGATCCCGCCAAGGCCGAAGACGACGACGTTGTCGCCGACCTGCACCTTGGCGGTGTTGACGACCGCGCCGACCCCGGTGGTGACGCCGCAGCCGATATAGCAGCTTGTCTTGAACGGCGCGTCATCGCGGATTTTCGCGACCGAGATCTCGGGGAGAACGATGAAGTTGGAGAAGGTCGAGCAACCCATATAATGGTGGATCATCCGGCCTTTGTAGCTGAACCGGCTGGTCCCGTCGGGCATCACGCCTTTCCCCTGCGTCGCGCGGATCGCGGTGCAGAGGTTGGTCTTGCCGCTGAGGCAGCTCTTACACTGGCGGCATTCGGGGGTGTAGAGCGGGATGACGTGATCGCCCGGCGCGACGCTCGTCACGCCCGCGCCGATTTCGCGGACGATCCCTGCACCCTCGTGGCCGAGAACGCTCGGGAACAGGCCTTCCGAATCGAGGCCGTCGAGCGTGTAGGCGTCGGTGTGGCAGATGCCCGTCGCCTTGATCTCGACGAGCACCTCGCCCGGCTTCGGCCCTTCGAGATCGAGTTCGACGATCTCGAGCGGCTGCTTGGCCTCGAACGCGACGGCGGCGCGGGTCTTCATGGTTGCTCCTCGAGACTCGGGGGACGCGTCGCCCTACCGCAGTCCGCCCTTGCGGTGCCAGCGCGATGTGATGCGGCCGGGATGATGTTCGGTCGCGAGGGTGGCAATCGCGCAAGGGCGCGGGTAAGGCGCCCTCTCTGTCCGATCCTCCGCCAGGAGCGCCCGCCGATGCGCGTCGCCATCGCCTCCGATCATGCCGCCGTCGCGCTGAAGGCGGTGATCGCAACATGGCTGCGAGAGGCCGATCACGACGTAATCGATCTCGGCACCGACAGCGAGGCGAGCGTCGATTATCCCGATTACGGCTTCGCGCTCGCCGCCGCGCTCGCAGACGGGCGCGCCGATCGCGGCATCGCGCTCTGCGGATCGGGAATCGGTATCGCGATCGCCGCGAACCGCAATCCGGCGTGCCGCTGCGCGCAGGTGTCCGAGCCGCTTTCCGCCCGCCTCGCGCGCACGCACAACGACGCCAACGCCATCGCGATCGGCGCACGGCTCATCGGCGAGACGATGGCGATCGCCTGCGTCGAGACTTTCCTTTCCGCCGAATTCGAGGGCGGGCGCCACCAGCACCGCGTCGCCAAACTCTCCTTGCCAAATTCTGAGAAAGTCCCCGCATGAGCACCAATCCCGCCAGTCTACACGACGTACAGCCAGACGGCTTCTTCACCCGCACCCTCGCCGACGCGGATCCGGCGGTGTTTGCGGGCGTCGCGCATGAGCTGAAACGCGAGCAGACCCAGATCGAGCTGATCGCCTCCGAAAACATCGTCTCGAAGGCGGTGCTCGAGGCGCAGGGCTCGGTGTTCACGAACAAATATGCCGAGGGGTATCCGGGCAAGCGTTACTATCAGGGCTGTCACCCGTCGGACGAGGTCGAGCAACTCGCGATCGATCGCGCCAAGCAATTGTTCGGCTGCGGCTTCGTCAACGTCCAGCCGCATTCGGGGGCGCAGGCGAACGGCGCGGTGATGCTCGCGCTGACGAGGCCCGGCGACACGATCATGGGGCTGAGCCTCGATGCGGGCGGGCACCTGACGCACGGCGCCAAGGCGTCGATGAGCGGCAAATGGTTCAACGCGGTGCAATATGGCGTGACCGCGGACACGCACACGATCGATTACGAGCAGGTCGAGGCGCTCGCGATCGAGCACAAGCCGCGGCTGATCATCACCGGCGGTTCGGCTTATCCGCGCCGGATCGACTTCGCGCGGTTCCGCGCGATCGCCGATACGGTCGGCGCGATGTTCATGGTCGATATGGCGCATTTCGCGGGGATCGTCGCGGGCGGGCTCCACCCGACGCCGTTCGGCCATGCGCATGTCGTGACGACGACGACGCACAAGACGCTGCGCGGACCGCGTGGCGGGATGGTGATGACCGACGACGAGGCGATCGCCAAGAAGATCAATTCGGCGGTATTCCCCGGTTTGCAGGGCGGGCCGCTGATGCATGTGATAGCGGCGAAGGCGGTGGCGTTCGGCGAGGCTTTGGAGCCGGGGTATAAGAGCTACATCGCCGCGGTCGTCGAGAATGCGAAGGTGCTCGCGGCGACGCTCAAAGAGCGCGGCGCCGATCTCGTCTCGGGCGGCACCGACACGCATCTCGCTTTGGTCGATCTCACCCCGCTCGGCGTGACGGGCAAGGACGCCGACGAGGCGCTCGAACGCGCGGGCATTACCTGCAACAAGAACGGCATTCCCAACGATCCGCTGCCGCCGGTGAAGACCAGTGGCATCCGCGTCGGCTCGCCCGCGGGCACGACCCGCGGCTTCGGCACCGCGGAATTCCGCGACATCGGCAACATGGTCGCCGACGTGCTCGACGGCCTGCGCAAGAACGGCGAGCAGGGCGATTCGCAGGTCGAGTCAAATGTCAGGGAACGCGTCCTCGCCTTGTGCGCTCGGTTCCCGATATATCAATAGGAGCGTTTATGTCGAAGATCGACGAAGTGCAGGACGACGTCAGAAATACGCCGGGTCTCGGTAAAAGCATGGCGAAATGGAGCGCGTTGGGCGCGGTCATCGCGATTCCGGTGCCCGTAGTCGGGCCGATCTTCGGCGCGATCGCGGGCGCGACCTATGCGTATATGAAGCGCAATAAAGTGTAATGCGCTGTCCCTTTTGCGGCCACGAAGACAGCCAAGTCAAGGATTCACGCCCGACCGAGGACGGCGCCGCGATCCGGCGGCGGCGGCAATGCGAGGGGTGCGCGGCGCGCTTCACCACGTTCGAGCGCATCCAGTTGCGCGAACTGACGGTCGTCAAGAGCGAGGGCGCCGAGGGTCTCCGGCGCGAGCCGTTCGACCGCGACAAGCTGATGCGCTCGGTCGCGATCGCCGCGCGAAAGCGGCCGATCGACCCGGTGACGATCGAAAAGCTCGTCAGCGGAATCCAGCGCCGGCTCGAAACTCTCGGCGAAGGCGAGATATCGTCCAAGACGATCGGCGAGATGGTGATGCAGGGGCTGAAGGCGCTCGATTCGGTCGCGTATATACGCTTCGCCAGCGTCTACCGCGATTTCAGCGAAGCGAGGGATTTCGAGGCGTTCGCCGGCGCGGTCGAGGAAGCGGGACACGAGCGCGATTCCTGACGCGTTACAATAAGCGCTCCTGCTTCACCGTCTCCTCACGGCCTGCGCGCTTCAGGCCGGCGGTCGGATCGACGTTGGGGATTTGCGGTTTCCTGCCCTGAATCAGTTCGGCGAGCCTGACGATCTGAAGGCGGGGATAGCTTCGCGCGTAGCCGTCGGTAAACCGCCCGACCGCCGCGGCTTCGCGCTCCATGGCCGAAGTCGGTATCGCCTTGGTGATGAAAACGCCGATCGGCGCCTTTTCGCGCTCCATCGCCGAGTGGAGATCGCGGATCATCTGGACGCCGACGTGATCGCCGCCCTTGACCGAGACGAGCGCCTTTTCGGTGCGTTTGCCGTCGGGCTTGAAATAGATGATCCCGTCGATGCCGCCGTCGGCCCCCTTCTTCCTGCCGCCGAAGGGCATCGCGTCGACCATCGACACCGCCCACCATTGGAACTGATATTTGTCGCGGCGCGCGAGATCCTCGGCGGACGCGAGGTCCTTGGGCGTGCCCTCGACGGTGAACGCGACACCGGGAAAGGCGGTACGGATCCGTTTTTCGATAAGGCTGATTGCGAGGTGAGTGACGTCGATGCCGATCCATTGCCGTCCGAGCTTCTGGGCCGCGTGGACTGCGGTGCCGCAGCCGCAAAAGGGATCGAGGACATTCCCTTCCGCCGGGCAGGAGGCCGAGATAATTCGTTCCAGCAGAGCAAGTGGTTTCTGAGTTGGATATCCTAGCCGCTCGGCGGACGTGTTGCCGATTCTGGGGATATCGGTCCAAACCGACTGGAGCTTCTGGCCCCCCAACCCTTCGAGATAGATTTTCAGCCCGTCCATACGTGGAGAGCCATCCCGTCGAGCGAGGATACGACCTTCGTCCCACCAAGCCTCCAACTGATCGATCGAATAGGCCCAACCGCGAGTCGCCGGCGGCGTCGTGCCGCGCCATTCGAACTTTCCGGAATCGGAACTGCGTCTGTCGGCGGTGAGGTTTTCCGCACGATAGAGGTGGCCATCCCCGTCATCCTGGTAGCGGCTCATCTGCGCTTCGGAATATTCCGTTCGAATGTCGTTCCAAATGTAATCGTCGGTCTTGGTGTAAAAAAGGATAGTGTCCGCGATCTTCCCATACCGGTTCGCCGAGTTGTGGCTCGTCGTACGTCGCCAGATTATCTCGTTGCGATATCGGTCTGCCCCGAACACCCCGTCGAGCAACAGTTTGAGGTAATGACTCGCGGTGGGATCGCAGTGGAGGTAGAGGCTGCCGGCCGGTTTCAGGACGCGGTGGAGCTCGATCAGCCGGATCGCCATCATCGCGAGATAGGCCATCATGTCGTTCTCGCCGAGGAAGCCGCGCATCGCGTTCAGCAGGTCGAACGCCTTGGTGTGGCCGCTACGCGCGACCTGATCGAAGGCGTCCTCTGCGGTATCGTTCCAGTGCCAGGTGTCCTCGAACGCTTCGATCTGGGCATCGGCCGACATGCCGGTGGGGGATTTGAAGAGAATATTGTAGTTGGCGTTCGAATTGAACGGCGGATCGAGGTAGACGAGATCGATGGTTGCGTCGCCGACATGGTGTCGAAGGACGGCGAGATTGTCCCCGTAGAAAAGATGGTTGCCGGGATCGTTGCGCATCGCGCGCACGATGGCCGCCGACCAGGCTGCGGTCGCGCTGCCGCGCCACTATGGAGCGGTCGCTGCGGCAATTCGATCGGAAATGGAGATATCGGGCGTCGGGCGGCGCGACGATGCCGCCGACCATACTCTCGACCATCGGCATACGGCCGGATGATCGCGCTGCGACCGCCCGGCCGATGTCAGGCTTATAGACCGAAGCTCAACCGCACATACCCGAATTGTCCCGGCACGTCGTAGGTCGTCGGGTCGTAGTTGTTCAGACTGCACGAGAAGCAGGCCGGGGGATCACTGTTGAAGACGTTGTTGACGCCCACGGTTAGCGCCAGCCGCTCGTCCAGCCAATGGGGGCGGACCTGGAGCTGAATGTCTCCATAGAAGCGATCGCCGAGCGTGTTGGCCGCGGAAATCTCCTGAACGCTGTCGATATACCGACCGGTGAAGCTGGCGGTGACCGGCCCCAGCGTCCAGTCGACCACACCGATCGCCTTGAACTTGGCATAGGCCTGGTCGGGGCTGCCGCGTTCGGTTCCCTCGTAATCGGTCCGCGTCGAACCCGTCGTGGCGGGAACGATCTCGCTATAGCGGATCAGATAGTTGGCGTTGAGGTTCAAGCCGAACGCGCCGAAGCGGGTTTGGGGAGAACGGTAGGTCAGCGTTCCATCGATGCCCTTGGTGCGGATGCCGCCGATGTTGAGGAGCTGGCCGTTGATCGCCGAGATGAAGCCGGCGGGCGTGCGCTGCACCGCCGCACAGCTGAGCGCGTCGCCCCCCTGCGCGCAGCGGTTGACGAGCACATCCGCGGGAATCGAGTTGATCGCGTTATCGACCTTGATGTCGAAATAATTGACCTCGAGGCTGAGCGCGTTGGCGAAGCCGCCGCGAGCCCAAGCGGGGCTGTAGACCGCGCCGAACAGCACCGTGCGCGCGGTTTCGGGCCGGAGCGCACGGTTGCCGCCGGTCAGGACGGGGAGCTGGCCCCCCTGCGGCTCGGTGAAGCTGCCGTTGGCGGGAACGCCGTTGGCGATGCAGTTCTGGCGGACGGTCGCGTTGGTCGGGAACAGCCCGCCCGGCGCGCTGGTGCACGGATCGTCGAGCGCGGCGTCGAAGCGCGAGCGTGCGCCGAACAGTTCGCCGATCGACGGCGCGCGGAGACTTTCCGCGTACGAACCGCGCAAGAGAAGGTCGCTGACCGGTTTCCACAAGGCGCCGCCGGTGAGCGTGGTGTTACCGCCGAAGGTGGAATAATCCGAATAACGCGCCGCGCCGTTCAGCTCGAGCGACTGGAAGAACGGCGTGTCTTTGAGGACGGGCACGCGCAACTCGCCGTAGACCTCGTCGACGTTGAATTGGCCGCGCGCCGCCTGCGCCGGAATGTCCGCGCCCAGCCCGGCCTGAATCACCGGGTCGGGGGTGAAGCTGCCGAACTGGAAGCGATGCTCGTACCCGATCGCGACGCCTACCGGACCAGCGGGCAGATCGAACAATTCACCCGATACATTGGCGGTGTAATCCTCCAGCCGCTGGTCGCTGCGGTCGCGCTCGTCGAAGCCGACGAAGGCGAGCATCGCGGGGGTTATCGTCCCGAGACCGCCGAAGATGTTGAACGGCACGCACGCGCCGGTGCAATTCGCCACGGGGCCGAGCGCTTGCGCAAGCCGCGCCGCATTGAGGTTGCCGGTGAAGAGCTGCTTGGCCTCGTTGAAGCCGAACACCGCATTGGCGTCCCAATACCAATTGTGCCCGAACAGCTGGAACTTGCCGTCGAGCGTACCGGTGATCGACATCGTGTCGACCTTCTGGTTGAAGGTGCGCTGCCCAGCCTCGACCAGACGGCGGGCGAGGAAGCTGTACGTCGCGGGCTGGCCGTTCGTCCCCGAATTCAGCGTGATGCCGAACGGGTTGAACGGATTCGTCGCGTCGACCGAGACGGTGTCGAGCAGATTGCCGTTGCCCGCATCAGGACCGATGAACAGCGGCAGGAAGGCGGCCTGGTTCTGCGAGTTGCGGCGGTTGTAGACCGCGTTGACCGTCAGATTGAGCGCGTCGCTGAATTCGGCCCGGGTGTTGAAGAAACCGCCGTAGCGCTCGCTCGGTGTGAGGAAATAGTTGAACGGCGCGAAATTGAACCGGTCCGCCGAGGTGAAGGCGCGGAAATCGCCCCCGGCCAGCGTCGGATCGAACACGCCGCGGCCGTTGATCGGCGGGTTGCGCGGGGTGATACTGCCGCCACCCGGAAGCGACGGATTGCCCGGGTTGAAAACGAAGCGCCCGTTGACCGCGGCGCTCGAGCAGCCGCCGATCGGATCGGTGCAGCTCGTCTGGCCCGGATTGGGAAATTGCGAGATCGCCCGGTCGCGCGCGCGGACCGGATCCTGTTTGATGTATGTTGCGCCCGCGACGACATGGACCCGGTCGCTGCCGATGCCGTAGCTGAGCTGGTAGTTTTGCGTGTCGCCGTCGCCCTGGCGGAAGGTGCCGTATTGCGCCGACGCCTTCAGCCCCTGCTGTTTGGACCTGGTGATGATGTTGACGACGCCGCCGATCGCGTCCGATCCGTAGATCGACGAAGCGGCCGACTGGAGTACCTCAATCCGCTCGATCATATTGTCGGGAATCGAATTGAGGTCGACGGTGCCGGGGATGCCGCTCGCGGAGGCGCCGTTGACGAAGCGCAGGCCGTTGACGAGCACGAGTGTGCGCTTCGCGCCGAGATAGCGCAGGTCGATAACCGCCGAACCCGCGCCGACGCCGCCGCCGTCGGGCGGATTGCCGAGATTGCCCGAATTGTTGAACTTCGTGTTGAGTCCGCCCGCGGCGCTCGGCAGCCGCTGCAACACGTCGGCGACCGACGACAAACCGGTCTTGGCGATCGAAGCTTCATCGACGGAGACGACCGGCAAGGGCTGGTCGAGCGGATCGCGGCGGATGCGCGAGCCGGTGACGATGATGTCCTCGCCTGGCGTGGCGGTGTCGTCGGCAGGCGGGTTCACCGCTTCCTGCGCCTGCGCCGGCATGGCGGCGAGAGCGATCGCGAGCGCGGTCGCGGCGACCCCGGTGTTCCGGACGGTCCGCATGAAGGCGTCGATCTTGCGCATGAAAATTTCCCCGTTCGATGCCGTTCGGCACATTTTGACCTGTACGCGAAACAAAACTGTAAAGCCGGGTAAACTGCAAGCCGTCATTTCGTGAGCGATACGAAGATTCCGACAGTGGTGCGTGGTTGCAACGCTGCGACAGCATCGTTGCCCTTTCGCCTACCGACGCGACACCGTGACGGATTGCGCGGGAGGCGCTAGAGCGCCCGCCCATGTCCCGTACCGCCGCCCGATCGAAAGCCCGCGCCGCCGCGCGTCTCGCCGCGACCCAGGCGCTTTATCAGCATGAGATGGAGGCGACCGCGGTGGCGGCGCTGCTCCACGAATTCCACGAGCATCGGCTGGGCGCGACGATCGAGGGGGCGGATTATGCCGAGGCCGACGCGGCTTTCTTCGACGATGTGGTGACGGGCGCGCTGGCCCGCGCGGACGAGATCGACGCGGCGATCGCGGCGAAGCTGGCGAGCGGCTGGTCGCTCGAACGGCTCGACAAGCCGATGAAGGCGATCCTGCGCGCGGGCACCTACGAATTGCTCGCCCGCGCCGATGTGCCGGCCGGGGCGGTGATCTCACAATATGTCGATGTCGCGCATGCCTTCTACGAAAAGCGCGAGGCGGGGTTCGTCAACGGGCTGCTCGATACGATCGCCAAGGAGGTGCGTTGATGGCCGAGATCGTCAATCTGAACCAGGCGCGCAAGGCGAAGGGGCGTGCCGACGACAAGGCGCAGGCCACCGCGAATGACGCCGCGCACGGCCGGACGAAAGCGGAGAAGAGCGCGACGAAAGTCGAAAAGGAGCGGCGCGCGGCGTTGCTCGACGGAGCCAAGCGCGAGGAATGAGGGCGGGGCGCTCGACGGCGGGACGACCGGATCGCACGGCGTGATCGAAGCCGAATTCCTCGCCGCGCTCCGCAAACTGCCGCTGCATCCCGGCGCGCGGGGGTTGACCGACGACGCGGCGACGATCGGCGGGCACGTCGTCACGACCGACACGCTCGTCGAGGGGGTGCATTTCCTCGGCAGCGACCCGGCGGGCGACGTCGCATGGAAGCTCGTCGCGGTGAACCTGTCGGATCTCGCGGCCAAGGGCGCGCGGGCGGTGGGGGTGTTGCTCAACTTTCCGCTGTCGCGTGACGAGGAATGGGACCGGTCGTTCGTATCCGGGTTTGGCGCGGCGCTGGCGGCGATGGAGTGCCTGCTGCTCGGCGGCGATACGGTGACGCTTCCGGAAGGCGCGCCGCGCATGCTGACGCTCACCGCGTTCGGCGATGATTCCGCCGCGCCATCGCGCGCGGGCGCGCAGGCGGGCGACGCCCTGTGGGTGACCGGAACGATCGGCGACGCCGGGGCGGGGCTGGCGATCGCGCGTGGCGCAGAGGGACCGGGGGAGTTGCTCGCCGCCTATCGCCGGCCGCAGCCGCGGCTCGCCGAGGGAAGGCTGCTCGGGCTTTATGCCCACGCAATGATGGATGTGTCGGACGGGTTGCTGATTGATGCCGCGCGGATGGCGGCGGCGAGCGGCGTGGCGGTGACGCTCGACCTCGCGGCGGTGCCGTTGTCGGACGCGTATCGCGCCTTTGCCGGCGAGGATCGCCCCGCGCGGCTCGCCGCGTCGACGGCGGGGGACGATTATCAATTGCTGTTCGCCGCCCGCGCAGACGCGCCGCCGCCGGCGCCCGCCACGCGCGTTGGGGTGTTCGCGCAGGGCGCGGGATTGACGCTCTTTGATGGCGATGCGCCCGTCACGCTCCCGGCGAGCCTCGGTTTTACGCACCGAGCTTGACCGGGTTGCGCGCCGCAGAAGCGTCTCTATACCGCTGGCGAATCCGGATACAGGGGCGGCCCGGTCGAGGGGCGCGAAGGACGTAGGGGAATACCACCGATGACGATCGTCTATATCGCCATGCTGTGCGGCCTGTTGGCCGTCGTCTATGGCATCGTGACCAGCCGCCAGATTCTCGCGGCCTCGCCGGGCAATGAGAAGATGCAGGACATCGCCTCCGCCATCGCGGAGGGCGCCAAGGCGTATCTCGGGCGGCAATATCGCACGATCGGGATCGTCGGCGTTGTTGTTGCGATCCTGGTCGGATTGTTCCTCGGGCCGATTTCGGCGGCGGCGTTCGCGGTCGGCGCGATCCTGTCGGGCGTCACCGGCTTCATCGGCATGAACGTGTCGGTCAAGGCCAACGTCCGCACCGCGGAAGCCGCGCGCATCTCGCTTCAGGGCGGGCTGACGATGGCGTTCCGATCGGGCGCGGTCACCGGCATGCTGGTGGCGGGTCTCGGCCTGCTCGCGATCTCGACCGTGTTCTGGGGCTTGCTGACGTACGGCCATTATGACCTGACCGTCGGCGCGGATCGCCGCGTCATCGTCGATACGCTCGTCGCGCTCGCGTTCGGCGCGTCGCTCATTTCGATCTTCGCGCGTCTCGGCGGCGGCATCTTCACCAAGGCGGCGGACGTCGGCGCCGATCTCGTCGGCAAGGTCGAGGCGGGCATCCCCGAGGACGACCCCCGCAATCCCGCGACGATCGCGGACAATGTCGGCGACAATGTCGGCGATTGCGCGGGCATGGCGGCCGATCTGTTCGAAACCTATGTCGTCACCATCGGCGTGACCATGGCGTCGATCGCGCTGCTGCTGCCCAACTCAGACCATCTGTTCCAGCTGATGATGCTGCCGTTGCTCGTCGGCGGCGTGTGCATCGTCACCTCGATCATCGGCACCTACATGGTCCGGCTCGGCGGCGGCACGATCATGGGCGCGCTCTACAAGGGCTTCTGGACCACCGTCGTCCTGTCGATCCCCGCGATCTACTTCGCGACGCAATATGTGCTGGGCGACATGAACGCGACGATCGGCGGATCGAGCGCTCTCGGCGACGCCGCCGGCGCACTGACCAACGACAATGCCAGCGCCGCGGTGACCTTCACCGGCATGGGTCTGTTCTGGTGCATGATGATCGGCCTCGCGCTGACCGGCGCGCTGGTGTGGATCACCGAATATTACACCGGCACCAATTATCGCCCGGTCAAGTCGATCGCCAAGGCGTCCGAGACCGGCCACGGCACCAACGTGATCCAGGGTCTCGCGGTCAGCCTGGAGAGCCCGGCACTGCCGACGCTCGTCATCTCGATCGCGGTGATCGCGACGTATCAGCTCGGCGGCATCATCGGCATCGCGTTCGGCGCGACTTCGATGCTGGCACTGGCTGGCATGGTCGTGGCGCTCGACGCCTACGGCCCGGTGACCGACAACGCCGGCGGCATCGCCGAAATGGCGGGGCTGCCCGACGACGTGCGGCATCGCACCGATGCATTGGACGCGGTCGGCAACACCACCAAGGCGGTGACCAAGGGCTATGCGATCGGCTCCGCCGCGCTCGCCGCACTGGTGCTGTTCGGGGCGTACACCACCGATCTGGGCATCTATTTCCCCGATCTGACGGTGAACTTCTCGCTCTCCAACCCGTATGTCATCGTCGGGCTGCTGCTCGGCGCGCTGCTGCCGTTCAGCTTCGGCGCGTTCGGCATGACCGCGGTCGGCCGCGCGGCGGGCTCGGTCGTCGAGGACGTCCGCGCGCAGTTCCGCGACAGTCCGGGGATCATGGAAGGCACCGTTCGCCCGAACTACGCGCGCACCGTCGATCTCGTCACCAAGGCGGCGATCAAGGAAATGATCATCCCGTCGCTGTTGCCGGTGCTGGCGCCGATCGTGGTGTACTTCGTCATCCTGGCGGTTTCGGATCAGGCCAGCGCCTTCGCCTGCCTCGGCGCTCTGCTGCTCGGCGTGATCGTGTCGGGCCTGTTCGTCGCGATCTCGATGACGAGCGGCGGCGGCGCGTGGGACAACGCCAAGAAGTATATCGAGGACGGCAATTACGGCGGCAAGGGCAGCGAGGCGCACAAGGCCGCGGTGACCGGCGACACCGTCGGCGATCCGTACAAGGATACCGCGGGCCCGGCGGTGAACCCGATGATCAAGATCACCAACATCGTCGCGCTGCTGCTGCTCGCGGCGCTGGCGGCGCATTCGGGTATCGCGGGTTGATCTTTCACGCCACCTGATTCATAAGCGATCCCCGACGGGGTCGCGCTCTGGAAGTGCGACCCCGAAGGATTCCTGATAGGAAGGCTGGCATGGCCACTCAGCTCAAAACTCGTCCGGGGATGCCGGGCGAGGTGTCGTCGATTGATACGCGCTATGACCCTGACGTGCTGCGCGACCTGCTGAAGAGCCGGACCTTCAAACGCGGCTCATTCGAACTCGCTTCCGGCCGAATCAGTCCGATCTACTTCAACGTCAAGACGACGATGATGCACCCGGCAGGCGCTTCGTTGTGCGCTCGAGGTCTTCTGCAAATTCTGGCGGACCTCGACGTCGATTATATCGGCGGACTTGAAATGGGTGCTGTACCTCTGCTGAGCGTGGTTTCGGCCTTCAGCGCCGAAGACGGCGACCCGGTCCCGTCTTTTTTCGTTCGCAAGACCCCCAAGAAGCACGGCACTCAGCTCAAGATCGAGGGTATGGACGATATGGGCGGGGAGAGCCTGACGGGTCGCCGCGTCGTCCTGATTGACGATGTCGCGACGAGCGGTGGGTCCATTCTGCAAGCCGTGGACGAGATCAACTTGGCGGGCGGAACGATGACGGATGCGATCGTGATCCTCGATCGCGAGGAAGGCGCGACCAAAGCGCTGGCGGCGCGCGGCATCACGTTGCACGCGCTGTTCACAGCGACGGATCTTGGCGTGACCGAAGCGGACCGCGTCACGGCGGTGTGACGTCAGCCGGGGACGCGGCACTCGCCGATGCGCTTGAGGCAGTCCAATCGCCCGAAGGACTTTACCCACTTGCAGCGCGCGCGAATGCGCTGGTCGCGACGAGCAAGTCGCCTGGCATTCTCGTCAGCACTCATACGATCCTGATGGCGCTCGCGCGGACAGCGAACGATAGCATTGAACCCCAGCAATGGGACGCGATCGTACGAATATGCCTCCGACTGGCGGCTTTGCTGCGCGCACCGGACATTGCAAAACTCGATCTCATCGGCTTTGCCTGGCTCGATTTGAAGCGCCCGGCGGCATTGCAATAAGGCGCGTTATTCGTCAGCGTGTCGCGAGCTGCCACGTGCCTTTGCGGATTGAATGGGCGGTATTGTGTCTATGGCTTACGGTTCATCCGCAACCTTAACGCCACCGACTTCGCATGCGCGGGCAAGCCCTCCGCCTCGGCCAGCGCGACCGTTGCGGGGCCGAGTTCGGCGAGCGCGGCCTCGTCGAGTTGGAGGAAGCTGGTGCGCTTCATGAAATCGGTGACCGACAGGCCCGATGCGAAACGCGCGCGGCGGCCGGTCGGCAGGACGTGGTTGGGGCCGGCGACGTAATCGCCGATCGCCTCGGGCGTGTGGCGGCCGAGGAAGGCGCTGCCGGCGTGGCGGAGTTGGTCGAACAGGGATTGCGGATCGTCGCAGGCGAATTCGACGTGTTCGGGGGCGAGTTGATCGACCAGCGGGATCGCGTCGGCGAGCGTTTCGGTGACGATGATCGCGCCGTTTGCATCCCACGCGGTACGCGCGGTGGCCTCCGTCGAGAGGTCGGTTAGCTGGCGTTCGACCGCCGCCGCGACCGCGTCGGCGAATTTCGCATCGTCGGTGAACAGAATCGACTGCGTCGTCACGTCGTGCTCGGCCTGGCTCAGCAGATCGGCGGCGATCCAGTCGGGCTCGTTGGCCCCGTCCGCGACGACGACGATCTCGCTCGGCCCCGCAACCATGTCGATCCCGACGATTCCATAGACCTGACGCTTGGCCTCCGCGACCCAGGCGTTGCCGGGGCCGGTGACGACATCGACGCGGGCGATGCGGCGGGTGCCATAGGCGAGCGCGGCGATCGCCTGCGCGCCGCCGACGCGCCATATTTCATCGGCACCGGCAAGATGCGCTGCGGCGAGGACGAGCGGGTTGATCTCGCCGTTCGGCGTGGGGGTGACGACGACGAGACGTTCGACGCCTGCGACTTTCGCAGGAATCGCGTTCATCAGCAGCGTCGATGGGTAAGCCGCGCGGCCGCCGGGGACGTAGACGCCCGCCGCATCGACCGCACGCCAGCGCGCGCCGAGACGGACACCGGCGTCGTCGGTGAAGTCGCTGTCGGCGGGGCGCTGCTTTTCGTGGAAGGCGCGGATGCGGGCTGCCGCCAGTTCGAGCGCCTGGCGGAGTTCGGGGTCGAGGTTCGCGAAGGCGTCGGCGCAGGTCGCGGCGTCGATCTGCCAGCCGGTCTCGTGGAGATCGTGGCTGTCGAGTTTTTGAGTGAAGGCGCGGAGTGCTGCGTCGCCTTCGTCGCGGACGCTGCGCAGGATATTGGCGACATCGCGAGCGACATCGGTGTCCGCTTCGCGACGTGCATCGACGAGCGCGGCGAAGGCTTTGGTGAAATTTGCGTCGTTGGTGGCGAGGCGGATCATCGACTCCCCTCCCTGCAAGGGAGGGGTTGGGGGTGGGTGGATGTACGCGATACGGTGGCCGCGCCGGTGACACAGCAGTATCGCCAGGACGCGACCCACCCCCGGCCCCTCCCTTGCAGGGAGGGGAGAAGACTAAGCCGCATCTTTCGTCCCCACCGCGCGCCGGAACGCCTCGACCAGCGGCACCACCTCGGCGCGGGTCTTCATCGCCGCGCGGTTGACCACGAGCCGTGCGCTGACCTCCATGATCCGTTCGACCTCGACGAGGCCGTTTTCCGCGAGCGTCCGCCCCGACGACACCAGATCGACGATGCGCGGCGCGAGGCCCAGCGTGGGGGCAAGCTCCATCGCGCCATTGAGTTTGACGCATTCCGCCTGCACGCCGCGTTTCGCGAAATGCTGCGCGGTGACATGCGGGTATTTGGTCGCGACGCGGACGTGGCTCTGCCCACGCGGATCGTCGGTCTCCGCCATGCCCGCGGGCTGGGCGACCGACAGGCGGCAATGCCCGATGCCGAGATCGACCGGCGCGTAGAGTTCGGAATAGGCGAACTCAGCCAGCACGTCCGACCCGACGATGCCGAGCTGCGCCGCACCATGCGCGACGAAGGTTGCGACGTCGAAGGCGCGGACG
The DNA here is from genome assembly GCA_038236185.1 of Sphingomonadales bacterium. Classification (GTDB taxonomy): domain Bacteria; phylum Pseudomonadota; class Alphaproteobacteria; order Sphingomonadales; family Sphingomonadaceae; genus Sphingomonas. The sequence goes on from JBBSTE010000002.1 coordinate 125,521, forward strand.
CGGATCAGCTCGATACGTGGGTCGTCGGTCGCGAAGCGCAGCGCCCGGCTGTCCTCGTCGGCGAACGCGGCTTCGGGGATGATTCCGGCGGCGGCGAGCACCGGCAGCGCCTCGGCGAGGATGCGGCCTTTCGGCACGGCGATGACGAGAGGCTGGCCCACGGGGCGGGCTTTACTTGTGCACCTGCGAAGGCGCAACAGACGCGCGGGATCAGGCACGGAGGCGCGTAAATGGCGGACGAGGCGGGCAACCGGGGCGCATTCCTGATCCAGGAGCATTATTGCCGGACGATGGATACGCCGATCTACGCCGGCATCTGCGCCGCGATCGCGAAGGATCTGACCCGCGACACGACAATCGGCGCACGGCTGCTCGACTGGCCGGGCGAGCCGACCCGCGATGCGCTGCCGCTGCGGTTCATCGGCGGGCTGCATGCGCTGGTGCTCGCGGGGCGCGATGCGGAATTGGCCGAATTGTTCGCGGGCCATGTCGCGGACGACCGCATCGTCGCGGTGATCGAGCGTGTGCTGGCGGAGCATGAGGCCGAGCTGCTGCCCTGGCTCGACGGACCGCCGCAGACCAACGAGCCGGGGCGGTCGGCGGCGCTGATGTGCGGGCTGATCGAAGTCGCGCGCCGCCACGGACCGAAAATCGAACTCCTCGAGATCGGATCGAGCGCGGGGCTCAACCTGCTGATCGCGCGCTATCGCTTCGATCTCGGCGGAACGATGGTCGGACCTGAGGATTCGCCGATCACGCTTCGGCCGGAGTGGACCGGCGAAGCGCCACCCGCGACGCCGGTCGAGATCGTGTCGGCGCGCGGTTGCGACGTCGCACCGATAGATGCGACCGATCCGGCAGTCGAAGCGCGGCTCGCCGCTTATGTCTGGGCCGAGAAGCCCGAGCGGATGGCGCGGCTGACAACCGCGATCGGCATGGTGCGCGAACACGGCGTCCGCCTCGACCATGCCGACGCCGCCGACTGGATCGAGGCGCGGCTCGCCGAACCGCAGGAGGCCGCGGTGACGCGCGTCCTGATGCATTCGGTGGTCTGGCAATATCTGCCGAAGGAGGTCGCAGCCCGCGTCCGCGCGGCGATGCTTGCGGCGGGCGAACGCGCGACCCCCGACCGCCCGCTCGGCTGGGTGATGATGGAGCCCGACCGCGCGGTAGCACATCAGGTACTACGGGTGATGAGCTGGCCGGGCCACGCCGAGCCGGTGGTCCTGGGCGCGTCGCACGCGCATGCGGCGTGGATCAACTATGGCCCGCTCGACGCGGAGAGGGACCGGATCGCGCTCCCGGAATCGGCGCAGGTCTGGCCATAGACGCGGTTCGGACGTGCGCCGTCGGTGGCAAGCATCCGGTTCGCCTCCGGCCGATCCATCCTCCTGACACTATGCTGTCAGGAGGGGTATGGCAGAACACGCTTGTTTGACACGGAAAGGAACAAGCCAATGCCCGATGCAATCCAAGCGCAAATCATCTTCACCGAAATTCCCGCCGCCGATACCGAGCGGGCCTGCAAATTCTATGAGACTTTGTTGAACGGCCCACTCGTCAAGGACGAAAACGGCCCCAACCCGGTCTGGATGCTCCCGCATGCCGAAGGCGGTCACGCCGCGGGACATATCTATCCCGGCCAGCCCGCGAAGGACGGTGCCGGCATGACCGTCCATTTTGCCGTGACCGACGCCTTGGCCGACGCGATGGAGCGGGTAAGAACCGGCGGCGGCAAAGTTGTGTCCGAGGTGATCGATATTCCCGTCGGCTCGTTCTTCTATGCCACCGACACCGAAGGCAACAGCCTTGGTATCTTCAGATACAATAGCTGATGCGCAGAGCCGACCGCCTTTTCCAGATCGTGCAATATCTGCGCGGCGGTCGGCTCGTTACCGCGGCAATGCTGGCGGAACGTCTGGAGGTGTCAGAACGCACGATCTACCGCGACATCGCCGACCTGCAATCCACCGGCGTTCCGATCGATGGCGAGGCCGGGGTCGGCTATGTCTTGCGCAGCGGCTATGACCTGCCGCCGCTGATGTTCACGCGCGACGAGATCGTCGCGCTGGTCGCGGGTATCCGGATGGTGAAATCCTGGGGCGGGATCGGCATGGCGCGCGCCGCCGCCGAAGCCCTGGTGAAAATCGAACTGGCGTTGCCCGAGGCCGAGCGCAAACGCGTTGCGGGTGCCAATGTCTTTGCGCCGCCGATGGAATTGACCGACGAGGTCCGCGAACGGATCGACCTAGTGGAAAGAGCGATCGAGGCCTGTGACACCCTGCATTTTGTCTACGAGGATCGGCAAGGGGCCATAACGGAACGAAGCGTTCACCCGCTGGGCTTGTGGTTCTGGGGCAAGGTGTGGACGCTGGTCGCGTGGTGCGAGACCCGCGCGGATTTTCGGATGTTCAGGCTCGATCGCACGACCGGGCTTGCGATCACGGGCGAGCGATTCACGCCCGCCGCGGAACGCTCGCTCGCGGAATGCCTGCGCCAATATGAAGCGCGATTTGGGCCGCAGCGCTGAGAGTCGGTTTGGAAATGCGTTTAAAGGGCAGATGCGAAGGCCCATCCTGCCGTGTCGCGCGAAACTCACGGATAACTAACCGTCTTCGGCACCTCGGGAATCGGGATCCCCTCCTTCTCGTCGCCCGATACCCTCGGGAACTCCCCTGCCGTCCACGCGCGTTGCGGTTCGAGCGAGACGCCCTCCAGCGTCGCCTCGCCCGTCGCAAGATACAGCGCGCGTGCTTCGGCGTCGTCGTCGATTGGAACGGCGCTTGTTCGTCGCCGGTGACGAAGCGGAAGATGAGGCCGCGGCCCGCGCGATCGACGAGGATATGCGAACCGCGGGTCTGGCGACCCTCATTCAGCGTCGAGTTCCGGATAGTAGCGGAAGATGCCGTCGGTGTTGAAGCCGAGACGCCGCTCGCTTGCCAGATACGCCTTGATGCCGGGGAGCTCGGCGACCTGATTGCAAATGCGGAGGACGCCGCGATAATTGCGTTCGATCGCGGCCATCCGCCTGGGGAACATGTAGCGCAGCCCCTCGACGAGCTGGAACAGCGAGGTATCGGCGTAGGTCCAGCGGTGATCGATCAACCATTCGCCGGTATTGGCTTTCGACGCATTCTCGAAATAGTCGAGGAACTTGGGCATCCGCGTATCGCGAAACTGCTTTGCGGCGCGCGCCGCCTCGGGTTTCTGGTCGTCGTAATAGGCCATCGGGTCGACCGGATGGTGGACGCTGTGGACCTCGGCGACCATATCCGCGACGGTCAGTTGCAGCTCGTGAATCCAATAGCGATCGGCGATGTTTGACGGCGCGAGGCCGTCGCGATCGCCCAGATACAACAGGATGTCCGCGACCTGCGCGATGACCATGCCGTCGATGTCGAGATAGGGCGGCGCGAAGGGGATGCGGCCCTTGCGCGCCTTCATGTTCGCGACCAGCCCCTCCGTGCCGCCGGCGCGCGCGCAATCCTCGTATTTCAGGCCCGCGGCTTCCATCGCCAGCCGGACGAATTCACCGCGGCCCTGGATCGAGGGCCAGTACCAGAGCTTGTACGCCATCAGCCTTCTCCCGGTGCGCGCGCCCGAATCGCGAGTGCGTGGATGCGGGTCGCGAGCAGATCGGCGAGCGCGCGATTGACGCGGCGCTGGCGCTCGACACGCGACACGCCGACCAACGCCTCAGATTCGATTTCGACGCGGAAATGCGTCTCACCGGTGCCGTCGTCGCCCGCGTGTCCGGCGTGGAGCGCGCTTTCGTTGACGACCTCGAGATGCGTCGGGGCGAGCGCTTCGATGAGGCGGGCGGCGATGGTCTCCACAAGCGGAGCGGTGGCGGGGTCGGTCATCGCGCCTATATAGGCGGCTTTTGCGCGGTTTGTGGGGAGTTTGGTGGCGAGGGACGACAAGGTACGGTCGGGGATGCGGTTTCATGGGCGCGTGGAGGGCACCGGCGAGCCCTGCGCAGAGTCCGGCTGCACCGAGCCGGGCGAGTTCCGCGCGCCGCCGCTGGAGGGCGCGGGCGGTGGGGAAGGCCCGCGACGGTTCCGCTATTTCTGCCTCGATCACGTCCGCGCGTTCAATGCGCGCTATAATTTCTTCAACGGCATGACCGCCGACGAAATCCACGACTCGCAACGGCCGCTGGCGGGATGGGAGCGCGAAACGCGGGCGTTCGCGCATGCCGGGGGCGATGCCGGGCCGCGCTGGTCCGACTTCGCCGATCCGCTCGATGCGATCGGGATGCGCTTTCGACGCGAGGCCGCGGCGGAGCGCACCGACGGGAAGCCGCTGTCGCTCCAGGATCGCGCGAGTTTGAAGGTGCTTGGGCTAGGGGCGGAGGCGGATCGCGCGGCGCTCCGGCGGCGCTATACCGAGCTGGTGCGGCGTTATCATCCCGATCATAATGGCGGGGACCGCGCGCACGAAGCGATGCTGGGAAAGGTGATTGCGGCGTACCAGCAATTGCGCACGGCGCCGGCGTTCGTTTGAATCTATCGCTGCATCTGGAGGTTCGTCATCGCTTCCATCGGCATCATATTGGCGTTCAGATTAGCCATGATCCACAGCGACCCCGCCACCACCAACGTCACGATCAGGCAGCCGAAGGCGAGCGCCAGCACGTTGTTGGTGTTGTCCGGACCCGTCGAGAGGTGGAGGAAAAAGACGAGGTGGATTCCCATCTGCGCGATCGCCAGCACGCACAGGCCGATCGGTACGCCGGGGGTCCAGAACACGTTGGTCGAGGCGACCCAGAACGACATCGCGGTCAGCGTCACCGCGAGCGCGAGGCCGATCAGGTAGCCGAAGACCTCGGCGCGGACATTTCTGCCCTTTTCCCCCGGAATGCGATCGCCGGTCTCAATCTCTTCCTCCATCACGTCGCTCCCAGCAGATAGACGATCGTGAACACGCCGACCCAGACGATGTCGAGCGCGTGCCAGAACAAGGTGAAACACAGCAGCCGCCGCAGGATATCGTCGCGAAATCCCTTGGCCCAGAGCTGCGCCATCATCGTGCCGAGCCAAAGCATTCCGACACCGACGTGGAGGCCGTGACAGCCGACGAGCGTGAAGAACGCCGAGAGGAAGGCGCTGCGCTGCGGCCCGGCGCCGTCGGCGATCATGCCGGCAAATTCGACGAGCTCGAGCGAGAGAAAGCCGAAGCCGAGCAGGCCGGTGGCGAGCAGCGCGAGTTGCGTCCAGAGCGCGTTCTTCTGTGACGCAGCGACCATCGCGAGACCGCAGGTGAAGCTGGAGGCGAGGAGCAGCCCGGTCTCGATCGCGACCTTGTCGAGGTGAAAAAGATCACGACCGCTGGGTCCGCCGTCGGTCGCGCCGACGAGCACCGCATAGGTTGCGAAGATCGCCGAGAACATAACAATATCGGATAGGAGGAAAATCCAGAAGCCGAAGCCGACGATGATCCGCTTCGGCGGAGGGCCGGGATAGTCGCCCTCGAGCGCCTTCGCGGTGGCGAGCCGGTGCGGATCGTGCGTGGCGGCGGTCACGCCCAGTCGCTCCGTTCGAGCAAAGGGGTGCGCGCCTCGCGGCGGGCGCGGTCGTCGCTCACGAGCCGTTCGACCGGCACCTCATGCTCGCCCTCGTCGCGCCACGCGAAGACGACGAAGGTCGCGTACGCGCCGATGAAGCCGAGGATCACCATCCACCAGATGTGCCAGATCAGCGCGAAGCCCATCACCGTGGTGAAGAAGGCGACGACGACGCCGGTGGGCGAATTGTTGGGCATTTCGATCGGCTTGTAGTCGGGCAAGGCGGACAGGCGGCGTTCCTCGCGGGCGCGGCGCTTGATGCCCCAATAGGCTTCCTCGCCCTCGACATTGGGCATGACCGCGAAATTGTAGAAGGGCGGCGGCGAGGTCGTCGCCCATTCGAGACTGCGGCCGTCCCAGGGATCGCCGGTGGTGTCGCGGTTTTCGTTACGGTTTCGTATCGAAACGATCAGCTGGACGATCGTCAGCGCGATCCCCGCGGCGATCAGCAGCGCGCCCGCGAGCGCGACGATCATCAGCGGCTGCCACGTCGTGTCGTCGTAATGCTGCATCCGCCGGGTCGCGCCCATCAGGCCCAATGCGTAGAGCGGCATGAAGGCGAGGTAGAAACCGATCAGCCAGCACCAGAAGATCGCCTTGCCCAGCCCCTCGTGGAGCATGAAGCCGAACGCTTTCGGGAACCAATAAGTGTACCCCGCCATCGCCCCGAACAGCACCCCGCCGATGATGACGTTGTGGAAATGCGCGATGAGGAACAACGAATTGTGGAGGACGAAATCGGCGGGCGGGACCGCGAGCAGCACCCCGGTCATCCCGCCGATCACGAACGTCACGATGAAGCCCAGCGCCCAGTGCATCGCCGCGGTGAAGCGGACGCGCCCGCCGTACATCGTGAACATCCAGTTGAAGACCTTCACCCCGGTCGGCACCGCGATGATCATCGTCATCACCCCGAAGAAGCCGTTGACGTCGGCGCCCGCCCCCATCGTGAAGAAATGGTGGAGCCACACGACGAACGACAGCACGCAGATCGCCATCGTCGCGAGGATCATCGAGCGGTAGCCGAACAAGGGCTTGCCAGAGAAGGTCGAGATCACTTCGGAAAAGATGCCGAACGGCGGCAGGATCAGGATGTAGACCTCGGGATGGCCCCACGCCCAGATGAGGTTGATGTACATCATCGGGTTGCCGCCACCGTCGTTGGTGAAGAAGTGGAACCCCAGATAGCGGTCGAGCAGCAGCATCGCGAAGGTCGCGGTCAGGATCGGAAAGGCGGCGACGATCAGCAGGTTCGAGGCGAGCGCGGTCCAGCAGAACACCGGCATCCGTGTGAGCGTCATGCCGGGCGCGCGGACCTTCAGGATCGTCGTGACGAAGTTGATGCCGGACAGCAGCGTCCCTGCACCCGAGATCTGCAGTGCCCAGAGGTAATAATCGACCCCGACGCCGGGGGAGAATTGCAGTTCGCTCAAGGGTGGATAGGCGAGCCAGCCGGTCCGCGCGAATTCTCCGACGACGAGGCTGACGTTGACGAGCAGCACGCCCGACGCGGTCAGCCACAGGCTGACCGAATTGAGCGTCGGGAAGGCGACGTCGCGCGCGCCCAATTGCAGCGGCACCGCGAAATTCATCAACCCGATGACGAACGGCATCGCCATGAAGAAGATCATGATCGTGCCGTGCGCGGAGAAGACCTGATTGTAATGATCGGGCGGCAGGAAGCCGGGATTGCCCGCGGTCGCCATCGCGAGTTGCGAGCGCATCAGCATCGCGTCGCTGAAGCCGCGCAGCAGCATCACCAGCGCGAGCATGCAATACATCACGCCGATCCGCTTGTGATCGACCGAGGTGATCCATTCGCGCCACAGATAGGGCCAATGGCCGCGCCAGGTGATCCAGGCGAGGATCGCGAAGATTGCGAGGATCATGCCGCCCGACGCCGCCATCGCGATCGGCTCGTTAACGGGAATGGCGGCCCAGGTGAGCTTGCCGAACATCAGCTATCCGTCCTCGGCGAGACTGACCCTTCAGGCGCCTCAGGTTTTGGCGCGCGCATCATCACCACTGCCTCGAACAATCGCGGATCGACCGCGCGATAGGTGTAAGGGGAGACCGCCTTGCTTTCCTGAGCGAGCGCGGCATAGCCCCGCGCGTCGAGCACCGGCCCGCTACCTTTCGCGCCCGCGACCCAGCCCGCAAATTGCGCGGGCGGTACCGCGTCCACATTGAAGGTCATGTCGGAAAAGCCGTCTCCGCTGAATTGCGCCGAGAGGCCCGGATAGCGGCCGGGCTTGTCGGCCATTAGGTGCAGATGCGTAGTCATTCCCGCCATCGTGTAGATCTGGCTGCCGAGCTGCGGCACGAAGAAGCTGTTCATGACCGTCGCCGAGGTGAGCTGGAAGGCGATCGGCGTGCCCGCCGGAACGACCAGCCGGTTGACGCTCGCGACGCCCTGTTCGGGGTAGACGAACAGCCATTTCCAGTCGAGCGAGACGACCTGGACGGGAATCGCACGGACCTTCGAGACGAGCGGTTTCGGCGGATCGAGATCGTGGCTGCTGACCCAGCCGATCCCGCCGACCAGCACCACGACCATCGCCGGGATTGCCCAGACGACCATTTCGATCTGCCCCGAATATTCCCAATCGGGGCGGTATTTCGCGCGGGTGTTGGAGGCGCGGAACCACCAGGCGAAGGCGAGCGTGCCGATGATGACGGGGATAACGACCGCGAGCATGATGCCGAGCGAGTTGAGCAGGATCGTCTTTTCAGCGGCGGCGACGGGACCGCGCGGATCGAGGACGCCGCGGTTGCAGGCGGTGGTGGCGAAGACGAGAAGCGCGGCCGGGGCGAGGATCAGAGGGCGGCGCGCTGTTCGGTCCGAGTCCATCGCCGTCGCATTGCTCGCATGGATTGCGGAATGCCAGCGTCTCGCGCGGTTAAAGACGTGCAATCCTCCCCCTGGCGGGGGAGGATCGGGTTCAACCCGATCAAATGTCGGTTGTCCTAAACCAGCGTACGCCTGGACAAACCCCGCTCCAAGCCGAGCAACATCTCCTTCGCCGCCAGCCCCCCGGCGAACCCGGTCATCGATCCATCCGATCCGATCACCCGATGGCACGGCGCGATGATCGAAATCGGGTTCTTGCCGTTCGCCGCGCCGACCGCGCGAAACGCGCTCGGCCGCCCGATCTCCCGCGCGATCTCGCCGTAACTGCGCGTCTCGCCGAACGGGATCGTCAGCAGCGCCGCCCAGACGCTCTTCTGGAAATCGGTCCCCTGGAAATCGAGCGGGACGGTGAATGCGTTCCGCGTCCCAGCGAAATAGGCGGTCAGTTGCCGCTCCGTCTCGACCAGCACCGGGTGATCCGCCCGCGCCGCCATCGCGCCGAGCCGAACCCGCCCGGGATCGTCGTTCTCGCACAGGATCGCGACCAGCCCCTCGTCGCTCGCCACCAGCTTCAACTCACCGACGGGGGAGGGCATTGTCTTATAGGCGTAGGCCATCGTCGTTCCTCCGATTACGGTGCCGACGATCTAGGCGACGGGCGTGTCACGGGCATCCTGCGGCTTGCGTTCAATCCAGAAACGGCGCCGCGATCTCGGGACGAACGCGGAGCAACCGGCCGCTCGCCCGATCGAGCAGCGCCCAGGTCGTCACGCCTTCCACCACGGTCCGCCCGGCGCCATCGACGAACCGCACGTGCCGACCGAACCGCGCGCCGCGCGGCGGGGTGTCGATCCAGGTTTCGCCGGTCACGCACTCGCCGATTTCAACGTTACCGCGATAATCGATCTCATGACGCGTCACGACCCAGACATGGGCGTTGCGATGCTCGGGCGGCGCAACCGCGTTCCAATGCGCGGTCGCGATCTCCTGAATCCACCGTACCCACACCGCATTGTTGACGTGGCCAAGCTCGTCGATGTCCTCCGGCTGGGCGGTGAACGTGCAGGCGAAGCGGGTCACGCGGCCCTCCGCCATCCGAAGCAAACGCCGCCGCCGATCAGCGCCACCGCGCCGACCGCGACGACAAGGACTTCGATCGTCACGCGATTCGTACTCCCGCGAAAGCGGGAGTCCAGAGCCGCGAAGCGAAGCTCCCGTTATCCTGGACTCCCTCTGTGGATGGCTCCCGCGTTGCAAGTGCTAAATTGATATTCTGGCGTCGGTCGGGTGCAGTCTTCTGTCCGGCCTGTTGATGCAGTCGGTTGGACTGCTGGCCCTGATGGAGTCCGCGAACTGGGTCCCGATCTGCTTTTCAGGCTATGACGCCTTGGCCAGTCCATGGGGTGTCCCTGCTCCCGGTCCGACCGGTTTGCCATCATATCGCATCGCGCTCACAACATCATGGAACTGATCTCCTTCACCTGGTCGAAGTCAGCTCGATTTTATGCGGCCACTGCTGGGACGTGTCCGGCCCGGTAGCTCTCGCCACGCACCATAATCGCCCAGACGATCCGAGCGGTCTTGTTCGCCATCGCCACGGTCGCGACGCGTACCGGCTTTCGGGACAGCAAGTCGACGAGGCGAGGATCGACCGCCTCTGGCTTGTACCTGACCTGCTTGACCAGCGAGGTCATGCCGATGACCAACAGCTTGTGCAGATACTTGTCACCCATCTTGGTGATCCGCCCCAGCCGTTCCTTGCCGCCGCTCGAGTTCTGCCGCGGCGTCAGCCCGAGCCAGGCGGCGAACTCACGGCCTGAGCGGAACTGCTGCGGGTCGGTGACCGAGGCCGCCAGCGCCGCGGCACCGACCGGACCGATGCCGGGAATGGTCATGAGGCGCTTGGCGACATCGTTGCCACGTTGCCAAACCAGCAGATCGCGATCGATCTGCCGAAGGCGCAAATGGAGGTCGAGCGCCTGCTGCGACAGGGTTCCGATGATCTTGCCGGCTTCGGCAGGCACATTGGGCAGGCGGCCGTCGGCAATCTCCCGCGCCATGATCAAGGCACGCTCGAGCCCGCACGGAATGTCGATCCCGAACTCGGCTAGTAGCCCACGCATCATGTTGACCAACTGGGTCCGCTGCTTAACCAATAGGTCTCGCGTCCGATGCATCGACAGCGCCGCCTGCTGTTCGGGCGACTTCACCGGCACGAACCGCATGGTCGGCCGGGTCACCGCCTCGCAGATCGCCTCGGCATCATTGGCATCGGTCTTCCCGCGCTTGACGTAGGGCTTCACATAGGCCGGCGGCATGAGACGAACATCGTGCCCGAGCTTGAGCAGTTCTCGCGCCCAGTGATGCGACGTTCCGCACGCCTCCAGACCGACCAGGCATCGCGGCAGCTTGGCGAAGAACGGGAGCACCTGTGCCCGCCGCAGGGTTTTACGCACTACCGGCTTGCCGGCAGCATCGACGGCATGAACTTGGAAAATGCTTTTGGCCAAATCGAGGCCGATTGTGGTAATCTCCATCGCGGGTGGCTCCCTCTTCGTGGTGGCTGACAGCATCCACATCTTGGCACTCAGATGCCGTGAGCGGGAGCCATCCACCTCATCTGCTTTCGCGGGAGTACGGGGTGGTCGAACGGTCATCCCTCGACGCCCAATTGCCACAGAACGAAGGCGTGCTCCTCAGCCGCTTCGCGCAGGCTGTCGAAGCGACCCGATTTGCCGCCGTGGCCCGCGCCCATGTTGGTCTTCAGGAGCAGGATGTTTTCGTCGGTCTTGGTCGCGCGCAGCTTCGCGGCCCATTTGGCGGGCTCCCAATAGGTCACGCGCGGGTCGTTGAGCCCACCACTGATGAACAATGGCGGATAGGCGTGCGCGCTGACCTGATCGTAAGGGCTGTACGACCGGATCAGCTCGAACGCGGCCTTGTCCAGAATCGGATTGCCCCATTCGGGCCACTCGCCGGGTGTCAGCGGCAGGCTTTCGTCGAGCATGGTGTTGAGCACGTCGACGAACGGCACGTCGGCGATCACCGCGCCCCATAAGTCGGGATCGGAATTGACCACTGCGCCCATGAGCTCGCCGCCCGCCGAACGCCCCGCGATCGCGATCCGGCCTGCGCTGGTCCACCCGCCCGCGATCAGCCCCTTCGCGACATCGACGAAATCGGTGAAGGTGTTGGCGCGCTTCTCCAGCTTGCCGTCGAAATACCATTGCTGGCCAAGATCGTCGCCGCCGCGGATATGCGCGATGGCGTAGGCGAAGACGCGGTCGAGCAGGCTCAGCCGCCCGGTCGAGAATCCCGGCGGGATCGCATGGCCGTAAGCGCCATAGGCGTAGAGGAAGAGCGGCGCGGAGCCGTCCTTGGGGAAATCCGTGGGGTAGACGATCGACACCGGAATCTCGGTTCCGTCGCGCGCCGCGATCTTCAGCCGCTCGGTGCGGTATTTGCCGCCGTCATAGCCCGACGGAATTTCCTGGACCTTGAGCGTGGTCAGTCCGCCGGTTGCGGTGTCGTAATCGTAGACCGTCCCCGGGGTGACCATCGATTCGTAGCCGACGCGGAGCACGACCTGTTCGTATTCGGGATTGTCGCCGAGTCCGGCGGCGTAGCTCGGTTCGGGGAACGCGATCCGCTTGCCCTCGGTCGGCGTATCGTACGAATGGATCGCCACCTGATCGAGGCCGTCTTCGCGCCCCTCGACAACGAAGAAGTCGCGGTAGCATTCGACGCCGGTCATGTAGAAATGCGCCGACGGTGCGATCAGCTCGCGCCACTCGCCCGGCGCCGAAACCGGCGCGGTGCAGAGCCTCCACATCGGATCCACATCGTTGGTGTGGACGAAGAGCGTGTCGCCGTGCGTGTCGACATCGTACTCGCGACCCAGCTTGCGCGGCGCGACGACGATCGCCTCGGCGAGCGGTTCGTTCGCCGGGAGCAAGCGGATTTCGCTGGTGTCGTGGCCGCCGGTCGAAATCATGATCCAGCGGCGGTCGCTGGTCTGTTCGACCCCGACCGAAAAGCTCGCATCCTCCTCGAAATAGACCGTCGCGTCGTCGCTCGCGGGGGTGCCGAGCCGGTGGTATTTGATCGTGCGCGTCCGCCAATGTTCGTCGGTCAGCCCGTAGAGCACGCCGCTGCCGTCGGTGGTGAAGACGATATTGCCGATCGCTCCCTCGATCGAATCGCTTCCCCATTTGCCCGAGGCGCCTTCGATCTCCTCGGAAACATCGGCGTCGCTGCCGAGCGCCTTGAAGCGGATCGTATAGCGTTCCGACCCATCGTCGTCGGTCGAATACGCCATGCGGCGACCGTCTTCGCTGATCGCCATCGCGCCGAGCCGGAAATAGTCCTTGCCCTCGGCGAGTGCGGGTTCGTCGAGCAGCATTTCGTCGGCGGTCTTAGCGTCTTTGGCCGCGACCGGCTTGCGCCACCAGCGCGGATATTGCCCGCCGGTCTCGTAATCGGTCCAGTAGAGCCAATCGCCGTCCTTCTGCGGAACCGACGATTCGTCCTCCTTGATCCGCGCTTTCATCTCTTCGTAGAGCCGGTCGGTCAGCTCTTTGTGCGGCGCCATCTGCGCTTCGAAATATGCGTTCTCCGTCTCGAGATAGGCGAGCACATCCTTGTCGGTGACCTCGGGATAGCCCGGATCGCGCAGCCACGCCCACGGATCGTCGATGGTGATGCCATGGGTGGTGAAGGAATGCGGGCGGCGTTCGGCGATTGGGGGGGTGGTCATCGACTTCCCTTAGAGCTGTTCGGCTGGAATTTGAATCGCGCGGTTGCGCGTTTGTGTCGAAAACGGTTCGGCGTTATCGAGGCACGGTTCGTCGCTGCAACGAGGCTCCTGACATGGTCGAAGACACCCGCACTCCGGGGCGCAAGCTGTTGATGGCGATCCTGATCGGGGCGCTTCTCGCGATTCCGCTCTTCACCGTTTACATGCTCGTCTACGATCGCCAGTCGCAGTCGGACACCGCGCGCGCATCGATCGCCGAAGGCTGGGGCGGGCCGCAGACGATGGCGGGGCCGGTGCTCGTATTGCCGTATCAGGAGCAGGTGACCGAGACGATCGAGGAGGGCGGCAAGCAGGTCGTCAAAGCCAACACGGTGTGGCGCGAACTGACGCTGTCGCCCGAGATCGCGGACCTCAAGACCGAGCTCACGCCGGAGCGTCGCAGCCGTTCGATCTACGAAGCGGTGCTGTTCGAGGCGAAGGCGAGCGGAACCGCGCGCTTCGCGTTGCCGAGCGACCTCGCGCGGTTCGGGATCACCGCCGACCGCCTCGTCTACGACCGCGCCGAGCTGCGCTTCGGGTTGAAGGACGCGCGCGGGCTGTACGGCCCGCCGCCCGCGGTTTCGGTCGACGGCCGTCGCCTCGTCCTGCAGCCGGGCAAGGGATCGCCCGCGACGGGCGGGTCGGGCTTCTTCACCTGGCTCGACGCCTCGTCGATCCGCGAGAAGCCGATGACCGCGACGTTCAATTTCGCCTTCCGCGGCAACGGCTGGCTCGCGCTCGCACCGCAGGCGGGGGATACGCGCTGGACGGTCACGTCGTCGTGGCCGCACCCGAGCTTCCAGGGCGGCTTCCTGCCGATCGCGCCCGGCGTCACCGACAAGGGCTTCACTTCGACCTGGCGGATCGGCAATCTCGCGCTCGGCCGCGCGCTCGTGTCGGCAGGCGAGGCGCAGCCCGATCAGGCGGCGACTCCGGGCGATCGTTATCTCACCAATACGCCCGCCGGGAATTACGAGGCGCGGGTCGATCTCGTTTCGCCGGTCGATCTCTATTCGCAGGTCAACCGCAGCGTGAAATACGGGTTCCTGTTCATCGGCTTCACCTTCATGGCGTTCCTGATGTTCGACGTGATCGGCGGGGTGCGCGTCGCGGTCGTCGAATATCTGCTGGTCGGCGCGGGGCTGGTGCTGTTCTTCGTGATGCTGCTGGCGTTCGCCGAGGTGATCGGTTTCGCGCTTGCTTACTGCCTCGCGGCGGCGGCGATCATCGGTTTGCTGAGCGCCTATTCGGCGGCGGTGCTCAGGAGCTGGCGGCGCGGCGGCTATATCGCGGCGCTGCTCGCGGCGCTTTACGGCGTGCTGTACGTGCTGCTCAGCCTCGAGGCGTATTCGCTGCTGATCGGATCGCTGTTGCTGTTCGCGGCGCTCGCCGGGGTGATGTACCTGACGCGCAACCTCGACTGGAGCGGGTTGCGCGGGGCATCGGTGGACTGATCTTCTTAACCCCTCCCCTTCAGGGGAGGGGCTTTTGATCACCGCCAGCGCAGGTTCTCGCGGGTGAGGCCCGCAACCGAGCGGACACCCATCAGTTTCATGTCGCGCTCGATTTCGGCACGGAGATTGCCGAGCGCGCGTTCGACACCCGCCTGGCCCGCCGCCGCCAGCGCGTAGAGGTAGAGGCGCCCGCCCGAACAGGCCTTGGCGCCGACGCTGAGCGCTTTCAGGACATGGCTGCCGCGGCGGATGCCGCCGTCGCAGATCACGTCGATCCGGTCGCCGACCGCATCGACGATCTCGGCGAGCTGATCGAACGGGGCACGGGCACCGTCGAGCTGGCGGCCGCCGTGGTTCGACACCATGATCGCGGTCGCGCCGATATCGACCGCGCGGCGCGCATCGGCGACCGACATCACGCCCTTCAGGCAGAATTCGCCGCCCCATTCGGCGCAGATGCCTTCCGCCATTTTCCAGTCCATCGACTGATCGAGCATCGTGTCGAAATAGTCCGCGACCGACAGCGCGGTGCTGGTCCCCTCGGCGACGTGATCCTTGAGGTTCGACAGTTCGAACTTTTCGCGGAAGAGATAGTCGAGCGTCCAGCCCGGATGCGTGGCGAAGCTCAGCGCCGAACGTGGCGTCAGCCTCGGCGGGGATGTGAAGCCGGTACGCAGGCAGCGTTCGCGATTGCCCCCGACGATCGTATCGACGGTCAGCGCGATCGCGTCGAACTTCGCCGCCTTGCAGCGCTCGATCATCCCGTGGTTCAGCCCCTTGTCCTTGTGGACGTAGAGCTGGAACAGCTTGGGGCTAACGATGGTGCGGCCGATCTCCTCGATGCTGACCGTCGCGAGGCTGGAAATGCCGAACCAGGTGTCGAACTTCGCCGCCGCCGCGCCGACCCCGCGCTCGCCCTGCCAGTGGAACAGCCGTTGCAGCGCGGTCGGCGACAGGAACAGCGGCATCGCGATCTCGCGCCCCATCACCGTCGTCCGCATATCGACGCTCTCGACGCCCGCGAGGACGTTGGGGACGAGATCGCAGTCGTCGAACGCGGCAGTGTTGCGGTCCTTGGTGATCTCGTCGTCGGCGGCGCCATCAATATAATGAAACACCGGATACGGCAGCCGCCGCCGCGCCAGCTCGCGGAAATCCTCGACGTTGCGACAATCGGCGGGTTTCATGGCGGAGGGGTGGCATGGTGGTGGCGCTCAGCGCAAGCGCGGCGGACGGGTCGCCCGCCCGATGTGCTCCCGCGAAGGCGGGAGCCCAGACGGGATCCCCGCCTTCGCGGGGATACAATGCGAAGTGCGCGTCGTGGGGTTTGCGGCACTGCAACAGTCTGTGTATCGCCACGGCAGCGAGGACGAAATACCGATGGCCCAATTCACTTTGCCCAAGAACAGCGTCGTCAAGAAGGGTAAGCGCCACGCCTCACCGCAACCGGGCGGGCGGATGCGCAATTTCAAAATCTACCGTTACGATCCCGACAGCGGCGCCAACCCGCGCTACGACAATTTCGAGGTTAACCTCGACGAATGCGGCCCGATGGTCCTCGACGCGCTGATCAAGGTGAAGGCCGAGCAGGATTCGTCGCTCACCTTTCGCCGCTCGTGCCGCGAGGGGATTTGCGGGTCGTGTTCGATGAACATCGACGGGCGCAACGGCCTCGCCTGCACCACCGCGATCGCGGACGTGAAGGGCGAGGTGAAGATCACGCCGCTCCCGGCGATGGACGTCATCAAGGACCTCGTCCCCGATTTCACGCATTTCTACGCGCAATATGCGTCGATCAAACCGTGGCTCCAGACGGTGACGCCGCCCCCCGCGGGCAAGGAACGGCTGCAGTCGCCCGAGGAGCGCGCCAAGCTCGACGGCCTCTACGAATGCATCCTGTGCGCGTGCTGCTCGACCGCGTGCCCGAGTTACTGGTGGAATGCGGACAAGTTCCTGGGGCCCGCGATCCTGCTCCAGGCGTATCGCTGGCTCGCCGACAGCCGCGACGAAATGACCGGCGAGCGTTTGGATGCACTGGAAGACCCGTTCCGTCTCTACCGCTGCCACACCATCATGAATTGCGCCAACGCCTGTCCCAAGGGCCTTAACCCGGCCAAGGCGATCGCCGAGATCAAGAAGATGGAAGTCGAGCGGGTTCTCTGATCGTTGAGCGACGAGCCGGCATCAGACGCGCGGGAATTCCAGTACGAAGAACACCCCGATCATCCCGGCTGGATGAAATGGGGCTTCCTCGATCCGACGCGCTACAACAGTTTTCTCGGCGAGATGATCGTCCGGGTCGGGGAGGGCATCGCGCGGGTGCGGATGACGCCCGAGCGGCAACATTCGAACCTCGGTGACCGTGTCCACGGCGGCGCGTTGCTCGGCTTTATCGACGTGGCGTTGTTCGCGGCGGCGCGCAGTTTCGGGCTGATCACCGCCGGGACCGCGGTGACGCTCGATCTCAACACGCATTTCATCGGCGGCGGGCGGATCGGTGAAGCGCTGGAGGCGCGCGTCGAACTGGTGAAGGAAACCGGCCGACTGTTGTTCCTGCGCGGCTTGGTCGTGCAGGGCGAGGATGTGATCGCGGAGTTCAGCGGCACGATCAGGAAGCCTTCGCGCAAATGAGCGGCGTCCTCGCCGCCTATGACGTGTTGGTCGCCGCGGGAGAATTGCGCGCCGACCCCGAACAAGCCACCGCCGCGCGCCGCCTCGACGCGTTCGCCACGGGACTGGAAGCGGTGCCGACGCGCGGCAGCGTCCTGTGGCGGCTGGCGCGGCGCAAGCCCGAGCCGCCGCGCGGTATCTATCTGTGGGGCGATGTCGGGCGCGGCAAATCGATGCTGATGGACCTGTTCTTCGCGCATCTTTCGATCGGACGGAAACGCCGCGTCCATTTCGCCGAGTTCATAATCGAGGTTCACGCGCGCATCGCCGCCGAGCGCGCCAAGGAAGCAGGCGACCCGATCGCGCCGGTCGCGGCGGCGATCGCCGAGGAGACCCGATGCCTCGCCTTCGACGAGATGATGGTGACCAATTCGCCCGACGCGATGATTCTGTCGCGGCTGTTCACCGCGCTGATCGAGGCCGGGGTGACGATGGTGACGACATCGAACCGCCCGCCGCGCGATCTCTACAAGGATGGCCTCAACCGCGAGCATTTCCTTCCCTTTATCGCGCTGGTCGAGGAACGTCTCGACGTGCTCGCGCTGAACGGGCCGGTCGATTACCGCCGCGATCGTTTGGGGCAACAGAATACGTGGCTGGTGCCGAACGGACCTAAGGCGACCGCCGAACTCAGCGCCGCGTTCTTCCGCCTGACCGATTATCCGCCCGAGGACCGGACGCACGTCCCGACCGAAGACCTGGCCGTACAGGGCCGGACGCTCCACGTCCCCAAGGCGCTGAAGGGCGTCGCGGTGTTCAGCTTCAAACGGCTGTGCGGCGAGGCGCGGGGCGCGGCGGATTATCTTGCGGTCGCGCGGCGGTATCATACCGTCATCCTCGTCGGCGTGCCGATGCTCGGGCCGGAGAATCGCAACGAAGCGGCGCGGTTCGTCTCGCTGATCGACGCGCTCTATGAGCATAAGGTGAAGTTGCTCGCGGCGGCCGACGCCGAACCCGAAGCGCTCTATCCCGCAGGCGATGGCCAGTTCGAGTTCCGGCGGACGGTCAGCAGGCTCGAGGAGATGCGAAGCGAGGAATATCTGTCGCAGGGCCACGGCGCCTAACGGCAGAAGTTCGCGTGATCGTCTTCCAGATGCAGGTGGTTGCGGTGCGCGGCATTGTAGTTCGGCGACAGCACCGTTCCGAAGCGCTTGCACGCCGATGTGTGGATCGTCTCCAGAAAGCGCCGCACTGCCGGATCGGGCGAGTTCCAGTCGTTCAGGATCATGATCCGCCGTCCGTCCTTCAGGACGAAGCCGGCGACGTCGATCGCGTTGGCGATGGCGTGGCCCGATCGGCGGTTGCCGTAGCTCGCGGTGCCGACGACGTTTCGGCAGGCGTAGCTGCCGAAGGTGTCGATCCGCGCGAGTTCGCTGCCGAGGATCTGATACGCCGCGGGCGCGACCGCGCTCCGTGCCCAGCCGGCATAGACCCGCGCCTCGCTGCAGCGCAGCGCGCCGAGATTGGTCGTCGGCACGCCGATGTCGAGCAGCTTCACGGTGCCGACGAGGCCGCAGCCGGGACCGAAGGTGCGATCGGGCAGCGGCTCGAACGCGACACCGAGCGCGCGGAGATCGGCGAAGCACGCGGCGGTCTCACGTTGCGATGGCCCCGCGATCGGCGCGGTCGCCGGGCGCGACTGCGGTTTGGCCGGATGCTCGGTGCGGCCGCAGGCGGCAAGGAACAACGTCACGGCTATCGCAACCGTCATGCCGGACTTGTTCCGAAATCCACCCTGCCCTGCGTGCCTCACCCCGTGTCGTGTGCGGCGCGGTGGACCCCGGAACAAGTTCGGGGTGACGAGCCGAGTCCTTGTCGCGCCGATCCGAATCGCGGATTTTGATTTTACATGATTGCCAGCCCCGGCAACCGCGTCTAACGGCGTCGGCGGGCCACGCCGTCCCAACGCGGCGCGTGCTCTCTGCAAGGAGAGAGACATTGACGGACCTCGCTACCGCACCCGCCGAGGGTGCGTCTGTTGCCAAGCCTGCCACCAAGCCGGCACGCCCCCATTTCTCGTCAGGACCCTGTGCCAAGCCTCCGGGCTGGGATGCGGCCAAACTTGCGACCGACTCGCTCGGACGGTCGCACCGCTCGAAGGTCGGCAAGCAGCGCCTGCAATATTGCATCGATCTGATGCGCGAATTGCTCGGGCCCCCCGATACGCACCGGATCGGCATCGTCCCGGGCTCCGATACCGGCGCCTTCGAAATGGCGATGTGGACGATGCTGGGCGCGCGTGCGGTGACGGCGCTCGCGTGGGAGAGTTTCGGCGAGGGCTGGGTGACCGACGCGGTCAAGCAGCTCAAGATCGATCCGACCGTGATCCGTGCGGACTACGGGCAATTGCCCGATCTTGGGCAAGTCGATTGGTCGCACGACGTGCTGTTCACCTGGAACGGCACCACCAGCGGCGTCCGCGTTCCCGATGGCGACTGGATCGCTGAGGATCGCGAGGGACTCTCTTTCGCCGACGCGACCTCGAGTGTCTTCGCCTACGACCTGCCGTGGGACAAGATCGATGTCGCGACCTTCTCGTGGCAGAAGGTGCTCGGCGGCGAAGGAGCGCATGGCGTGCTGATCCTCGGCCCGCGCGCGGTCGAGCGGCTGGAAACTTATACACCGGCGTGGCCGCTGCCGAAGGTTTTCCGGCTCGTCTCGAAAGGCGCGCTCGCCGAGGGCGTATTCAAGGGCGAGACGATCAACACCCCGTCGATGCTCGCGGTCGAGGATGCGATCTTCTCGCTGGAGTGGGCGAAGTCGCTCGGTGCGGGCGGGCTGATCGCGCGCTCCGACGCCAATGCCACCGCGCTCGATGCGATCGTCGCGGAGCGCGACTGGCTCGGCCATCTCGCGACGGACGAGGCATCGCGGTCGAAGACCAGTGTCTGCCTGACGGTGGAGGGCGCGGACGAGGCGTTCATCAAGACGATGGCGGGCCTCCTCGAAAAGGAAGGCGCCGCGTTCGATGTCGCGGGGTATCGCGATGCGCCGCCGGGCCTGCGCATCTGGTGCGGCGCGACCGTCGATACCGCCGATATCGTCGCGCTCGGGCCGTGGCTCGACTGGGCCTATTCGCAGGCCAAAGCCGCCTAACCCCCGTGCTCCTGCGAAAGCAGGAGCCCAGAGCCACAAGCGCTCCGCTCGATCATCCTGGGTTCCTGCTTTCGCAGGAGCACGGACTTCATTTCCAAGGAATTCCCAAATGCCCAAAGTCCTAATCTCCGACAAGATGGACACCCGTGCCGCGCAGATTTTCCGCGAACGCGGCGTCGAGGTCGACGAGATCACCGGCAAGACCCCCGACGAACTCGCCGCGATGATCGGCGAATACGATGGCCTCGCCATCCGCTCCTCGACCAAGGTGACCAAGGCGATCCTCGACGCCGCGACCAATCTGAAGGTCGTCGGCCGCGCCGGGATCGGCGTCGACAATGTCGATATCCCCGCCGCCTCGGCCAAGGGCGTGGTGGTGATGAACACGCCGTTCGGCAATTCGATCACCACCGCCGAACATGCCATCGCGCTGATGTTCGCGCTCGCCCGCCAGCTTCCAGAAGCCGACGCCTCGACCCAGGCGGGCAAGTGGGAGAAGAACCGCTTCATGGGGGTCGAACTGACGTCCAAGACGTTGGGCCTGATCGGCGCGGGCAACATCGGGTCGATCGTCGCCGAGCGTGCGCTTGGCCTAAAGATGAAGGTCGTCGCATACGACCCCTTCCTCACGCCCGAACGCGCGATCGAGATGGGCGTCGAGAAGGTCGCACTCGACGACTTGTTGGCGCGTGCCGATTTCATCACGCTCCACACGCCCTTGACCGATCAGACCCGCAACATCCTGTCGGCGGAGAATCTGGCAAAGACCAAGCGCGGTGTGCGCATCATAAATTGCGCGCGCGGGGGGTTGATCGACGAGGCGGCGCTCAAGGAGGGCCTCGACAGCGGGCAGATCGGCGGCGCTGCGCTCGACGTATTCGCCGAGGAACCCGCCAAGGCATCGCCGCTGTTCGGGACGCCCAACTTCATCTCCACCCCGCATCTCGGTGCCTCGACCAACGAGGCGCAGGTCAACGTCGCGATCCAGGTCGCCGAGCAGATGGCCGACTATCTGATGTCGGGTGGAATCACCAACGCGCTCAACGTGCCGAGCCTGACCGCGGAGGAAGCGCCCAAGCTGAAACCGTATATGGCGCTTGCCGGAAAGCTCGGCTCACTTGTCGGGCAGCTCGCGCACGGTGCGCTGTCCGGGATCTCGGTCGAGGTCGAGGGCGCGGCCGCGTCGCTCAATCCAAAGCCGATCACCGGCGCGGTGTTGGCCGGGCTGATGCGGGTCCATTCGGACACGGTCAACATGGTCAACGCACCCTTCCTCGCCAAGGAACGCGGGCTCGACGTGCGCGAGGTGCGGCATGATCGCGAAGGCGACTATCATACATTGGTGCGGGTCACGGTCGCGACCGACGCCGGAGACCGATCGGTCGCGGGGACGTTGTTCGGCGACGCCGCGCCGCGGCTCGTCGAGCTGTTCGGGATCAAGGTCGAGGCTGATCTCGTGGGTCCGATGCTGTACGTCGTCAACGACGATGCGCCGGGTTTCATCGGGCGGATCGGGACGGTGCTCGGTGAGGCGGGGGTGAATATCGGGACGTTCCATCTCGGCCGACGCGAGGCGGGGGGCGAAGCGGTGCTGCTGTTGTCGGTCGACGAGCCGGTGACCGCGGATCTGCTCGGCGAGATTCGCGAATTGCCCGGTGTGCGGACCGCGATGGGGCTACGGTTTTGATATTTCTCCCTCTCCCCTTCCGGGAGAGGGCCGGGGAGAGGGAGAAGGAAGGATGACCGCGCTCTTGCCCGAAGGCTTTCGTGATTGCCTGCCGCCGCATGCCGATGCGGCGGCTGGGGTTGAGGCGCGGATCCTCTCGGCGGCGGCTTGCCACGGCTATGAGCGCGCCGATCCGCCGCTCACCGAGTTCGCCGATTCGCTGGCGTCGCGTCTGAAAGCGGGGGGGCTCCACGACGCGGTGCGCTTCGTCGATCCGGTGTCGCAACGCACGCTAGCGATCCGGCCTGACCTTACCGCTCAGATCGCGCGGATCGCGGCGACGCGCATGGCGCATCATCCGCGCCCGGTGCGGCTGAGCTATGCCGGTTCGATCCTCACCTTGCGCGCGAGCGAACTCGCGCCCGCGCGCGAGCGACGGCAGATCGGGTGCGAATTGATCGGTCTCGATTCGGTCGCGGCGGCGCGCGAGGTCGTGACGGTCGCGGTCGATGCGCTCGAGGCGGCGGGCGCGACCGGTGTTTCGATCGACTTCACCTTGCCCGACCTCGTCGAAACGCTCGCAGGGGCGATGCCGGTGGATGATATCGACATGCTGCGTGACCGGCTCGACGCGAAGGATGCTGGCGGGGTCGCTGCGATCGCGCCCGCCGATCTGCCGCTGATCGCCGCCGCCGGTCCGTTCGCGGCGTCGCTCGAACGGCTGCGCACCTTCGACATATCGGGCGCGCTCGCATCGCGGCTCGACGGCCTCGCGCAGATCGCGGCGTCGCTTGGGGCCAGGGAAAATGGGCGCGTGGCGCTGACGCTCGATCCGACCGAGCGGCACGGTTTCGAATATCAGACGTGGCTGGGTTTCTCGCTGTTCGCCGCGGGGACGGCGCATGAGGTCGGGCGCGGCGGCACCTACACCGTGATGCACGAGGATGGCAGCGAGGAGGCGGCGACGGGGTTTTCGCTCTATGCCGATACGTTGATCGGCGACACGGCGACCCGGCGACAGCGCGTATTCCTGCCGCATGCGACGCCGACCGACGCGGGCGCCGCGCTGCGTGCGCAAGGCTGGATCACGGTCGCGGCGCTTGAGCCGGAGGATACCGCCGAGGCCCAACTCTGCACACATCTTTGGGTGGATGGCGACGTGCGCGCTCTCTAAGGGCGTCGCGAACCACCGTTCGGTTCTCGGGAGAAATTTGGTGGGAAACGTAGCAGTCATCGGCGCGCAATGGGGCGACGAGGGCAAGGGCAAGATCGTCGACTGGCTCGCCGAGCGCGCCGACATGGTCGTGCGCTTCCAGGGCGGGCACAATGCCGGGCACACGCTCGTCGTCGGCAATTCGACCTACAAATTGTCGCTGCTGCCGTCAGGGATCGTCCGCGGGACGCCGAGCGTGATCGGCAACGGCGTGGTGCTCGATCCTTGGGCATTGCGCGACGAGATCGGGCGGTTGGCGGCGCAGGGCGTGACCGCGACGCCCGAGACGCTGATGATCGCGGATACCTGCGCGCTGATCCTGCCGTTTCACCGCGATCTCGACGGGTTGCGCGAGGATGCGTCGGGCGCGGGCAAGATCGGGACGACGCGACGCGGCATCGGCCCGGCCTATGAAGATAAGGTCGGCCGGCGTGCGATCCGCGTCTGCGATCTGGCGCATTTGGATGACCTCGGCCCGCAACTCGATCGGCTGACCGCGCATCACGATGCGCTGCGCGCCGGTTTCGGCGAGCCGCCGATCGATCGCGAGCGGTTGCTAAACGATCTGCGCGAAATCGCCGATTTCGTGCTGCAATTCGCCAAGCCGGTCTGGCGCGACCTGAACGATGCGCGCAGCCGCGGGCGGCGCATCCTGTTCGAAGGCGCGCAAGGCGTGTTGCTCGATATCGATCACGGTACCTATCCGTTCGTCACTTCGTCGAACACTATCGCGGGGACCGCGGCGGGGGGATCGGGCTTGGGGCCGGCGGCGGTCGGCTTCGTGCTCGGAATCGCCAAGGCTTACACGACTCGGGTCGGATCGGGGCCGTTCCCGACCGAACTCGAGGATGAGACGGGCGAACGGCTCGGCACGCGCGGCCACGAATTCGGCACGGTGACCGGGCGCAAGCGGCGGTGCGGCTGGTTCGATACCGTCCTTCTGCGGCAATCCGCGGCGGTCGGCGGGATCACCGGCATCGCGCTGACCAAGATCGACGTGCTCGACGGCTTCGACGAGGTGAAGATCTGCACCGGCTATCGCCTGCGCGGCGAGACGCTCGATTATTTCCCCGCGCATGCCGCCGATCAGGCAGCAGTCGAGCCGATCTACGAGACGATGGAAGGCTGGTCGGAATCGACCGCGGGCGCGCGCAGCTGGGCCGATCTGCCCGCGCAGGCGATCAAATACATTCGCCGCGTCGAGGAATTGATTCGCTGTCCGGTGGCCCTGGTCTCGACCAGTCCCGAACGCGACGACACGATATTGGTGCGCGATCCGTTCGAGGATTGAGGACTCTTTGACCGTCTTACGCCCGAGAGGGCGTCAAAGATTTCTTACTTCGGCGCCATCGTCGAATTCGGCATCGACGAATCGTTCATCATCGTCTCGTCCTGGGTGTTCATCGAATCGGGCGACATCGTCGAATCCGACGGAGACATCGAATTCGTCGGCTCGGTCGAATTCATCGCTGTCTTCGGCGGCGTGGTCGTGGGCTTGGTGACCTGGGCCAGCGCCGCGCTCGAGATCGCAAGCAGGGCAACGCTAATCATTGTCTTGTAACGCATGGGTATTCTCCTTGTGGGACGGCCGGATTGGCCTGTCTCGTAAATTCTACTTGGTACATCTTTATTGCGGCGGCGCGGTCGTATTCGGCGGCGAGGCGACATCGGGGCGGGTTCCCAGGCCCGCTACACCGTCGGTGAAGGTCGAGCCCGCGACGGGGCCTCTTCGCTCGCGCGCCGCGCGCGCGTCTCGTTCGGCGTCGATTCGATCAATTGCCGAAGATTGCGCCGCGCTTGATCGGCGCTGATCGGTTACCGCGGTCGCGCGGTCGATCGCGTTGGGCGGGATACCCGTAGCGAGAACCCCGGTCGTCGGAGTCGGAGACGTCTGCGCTTCGGCCGTCGTTGCGAAGAGCAGCCCGGCGCTGGTCAAAGCGATAGCAAATGCCGCGCGCATGCCAGTTATCCTTCCTAAGTGTGAGGGAAGGACGCCGTAGCCGGGCGGAAGGTTCCCGTTTCGCTACGGCTTCAGCCGCATTGGGCGCGGTGGAGCAACGCCTGGTCCGCCAGGACGAGCGCCATCATCGCTTCAACGACGGGCGCGCCGCGAATGCCGACGCAGGGATCGTGGCGGCCCTTCGTGACGATCTCGACTGGTGCGCCGGTGCGGCTGATCGTCTGGACCGGGGTCAGGATCGAACTGGTCGGCTTGAACGCGACGCGGATGCGGATCGGCTGACCGGTCGCGATCCCGCCCGCGATCCCGCCCGCGTGATTGGCGAGGAACGTCGTCGCGCCATCTTTGCCGGGCCGCATCGCATCGGCATTCTGCTCGCCCGATAGCGCGGCGGCGGCGAACCCGTCGCCGATCTCGACCCCCTTGACCGCGTTGATCGACATGCACGCGGCGGCAAGTTCGGCGTCGAGCTTGGCGTAGAGCGGCGCCCCCCACCCCGCCGGAACCCCCACCGCCTCGCAAGCGATCACCGCGCCGAGTGACGACCCCGCCTTGCGCGCGGCATCGACCTTCGATTCCCAGCGCGTTGCGGCGGTGGCATCGGGGCAGAAGAAGGGGTTCGCGTCTATCTGCGCGTCGTCGAAATTCGCCAGATCGAACACGTCGCCACCGATCGCCTCCACCCAGGCGCGGATGCGGACCTGCGGGATGACGAGCCTTGCGACCCCGCCCGCGGCGACCCGCGCCGCGGTTTCTCGCGCTGACGATCGTCCGCCGCCACGATAATCGCGAAAGCCGTATTTCGCGTCATAGGCGTAATCAGCGTGGCCGGGGCGATAGGCCACGGCGACTTCCGAATAATCCTTCGATCGCTGGTCGACATTCTCAATCATCAGGCTGATCGGCGTGCCGGTGGTGCGCCCCTCGAACACGCCTGAAAGGATACGGACCTGATCGGGTTCCTGCCGCTGCGTGGTGAAACGCGACGTGCCGGGGCGGCGCTTGTCGAGCCACGGCTGGATATCCGCCTCCGCGAGCGCGATCCCCGGCGGACACCCATCGACGACCGCGCCGAGCGCGGGCCCGTGCGATTCCCCCCAGGTCGTGAAGCGAAAGACGCGGCCGAAGGTGTTAAAGCTCATTTTCGGCCTCGGACGAATTTGGTCACGCGATCGTCGAGCGATTGGAACTCAATGAACATCGAGTCGCAAGCGGCGCGACTGGCGTCGCAGCGCATCCGGCGCTCTTGATAGGTTCCGCCGTCCGGACCCGTGTAAATCCGGCGGCAAGTGCCCATTGGATATGCCGCCTCGGTGGATTTGGCGAAGACCCATTGCTTAAGTTCGCCCGATGTCGATTTTGGGTTGAACAGATCGAAGCGGGGTCCGCCGTCTGCCCGATCATATTGCCCCGCGTCAGTGGCTTGCTCAACCTTTTGGCGAAACTCGATCGCGGACCCAGCCGTGATCTCGCAAATCGTCTCCGGTCCGTTTGCTAGGCTATGCACGCTTTCGGGAACAGATTGAGCGGAAACTTCCGACGACGCTAGAACCAACGCCAAAGCGGAAACTCTTAGCATGACGCCTGCTCCCTATACTTCCACCCCTCGCGATAAGCGCGCTCGCTCTCGACGAGAGAGGGCGATCACACCAGCGCGATATCCGGCGCGTCCTCGGCCTTCATGCCGATCACGTTGTAGCCGGCATCGACGTGGTGCGTCTCGCCCGTCACGCCGCTGGCAAGATCGCTCAGCAAATAGAGCGCAGCGCCGCCGACGTCCTCGATCGTGACGTTGCGCTTCAGCGGCGAATTCAGCTCGTTCCACTTCAGGATCAGCCGGAAATCGCCGATGCCGCTTGCCGCCAGCGTCTTGATCGGCCCCGCGGAGATCGCGTTGACGCGGATGTTCCGGCGGCCGAGATCGACCGAGAGGTATTGGACGCTCGTCTCCAGCGCGGCCTTGGCGACGCCCATGACGTTGTAATGCGGGATGACCTTTTCGGCGCCGTAATAGCTGAGCGTCAGCAGCGACCCGCCCTCATTCATCATCTTCGCGGCGCGCTGGCACACCGCGACGAACGAATAGACGCTGACGTTCATCGTCATCAGAAAATTGTCGAGGCTGGTGTCGATATAGCCGCCGCGCAGCTCGTTCTTGTCCGAAAAGCCGATCGCGTGGACGACGAAATCGATCGTCGGCCAGTGTTGCGCCAGCCCAGCGAACGCATCGTCGAGCGCCGCCATATTGGAAACATCGCAATCGATTAGGATAGGGCCGTTCGCGCCATGCGCGCCGGTATTGCCGAGCGATTGCGCGAGCGGGCGGACGCGCTTTTCCATCATCTCGCCCTGGTAACTGAACGCGAGCTCCGCCCCCGCCTCGCTCAGTTTCTTGGCGATCCCCCAGGCGAGCGACTTGTCGTTGGCGAGCCCCATGATCAGCCCGCGCTTTCCCGCCATCAATCCGTTCACGCCGCCTCCGGTCCGATTGTCGTAGCCGACCGCTGTAGCGCCGGTTCGGGGGGTTCCGCCAGTGCCGCGTTCAAATGCGCGCCGAACACCAGCCCCAGGCCGATGATGTAGAAGAACAACAGCATCACGATGACGCCCGCGAGGCTGCCATAGGTGAGGTCGTAGCCGCCGAGTTGCGCGAGAACGGCGGGCAGCAGCGCGGTCATGCTGATCCACCAGATCGTCGTGAACAGCGCACCGGGCCATTTGCGGCTGCCGGAGAAGCGATATTTCGACGGCGTGACGCAATAGAACAGCAGATAGAGTGCCCCGAACATCACGACGCCGGGCACCGCGCGTGACAAGCCGATCCACCCCGCCGCATCCTGCGCGAACGGCAGCAGGCGGTAGATGAATTGCTCGGCGGCGGTCAGGATTCCCTGGACGAGAAACGACACCAGGGTCAGCACCACCGAAGCTACGATCGCCAAGGTGAGGCCGAGCCGCGTCCGCCACAACGACTGCGTACTCTTGGTGCCGTAGGCGCGGCGAAAGATGTCGCGGATCGTCTCGACGAAGCTGCCGACCGTCCACAGCCCGACGAGCGCGCCGAACCAGAGCAGCGATCCGGTTCGCGCGGCGAGCACGTCGGCGATCGGCTTGCGCAGCAGATCGGCGACATTGGGCGGCAGGACAAGCAGGAACGAGGCGACCGCGCGCTGCGTCTCGGCGCTCTGGCCGAACAGCGACGCGATCGCGGCGGCGACGATGAAGAACGGGAACAACGTCATCAGCGCGAGATAGGCGAGATTGCCCGCGTGGATGAATCCGTCGTTGTAAACGCCGATCGACGCTCGCTTCAGCACCTCGAACGCAAAGCTGCCCGGACGAACCTTCGCCAAATGGCGATCGAGCCGGATTCGCGTACCGCTACGCTCCTCGGCCCGGTTCTCAGGCGTCAGCGCGCTCCCGCCGTCGGTCAAATTCTTTCCCCTTTATCGAGGGTCAGACGCCCATCGCCGCGCGCGGGTTCCCTTGCGTTCCGTCCCATGATTCAACGAATTGCGCCAGCGCGGCGTCGTTGACGGGAATATCGATCATCAACGTGACGAGCTGGTCGCCGCGCCCACCAGCCTTCTTGTGAAAGCCCTTGCCCTTCAACCGCAGCACCTTGCCCGACGATGCACCCTTCGGGACGGTCAGCATCACCGGCTTCTCGACCGTCGGCACCTTGACCGGGCCACCGAGCACCGCCTCGGCGAGGCTGATCGGCAGATCGAGGCGGACGTCGTCGCCCTCGCGGACGAAATAGCGGTGTGGCTGGACCTCGATCGTGACGATCGCGTCACCCGCGCCGCCCGGCCCCTGCTCGCCTTTGCCGCCGAGCTTCATCTGGGTGCCGTTCTCGACGCCCGCGGGCAGCTTCAGGTCGATCGTCTTGCCATCGCCGAGCGTGATGCGCTGCGGCGCGAGCGTCGCCGCATCGATGAACGGCACGCGAAGAGAATAAGCGAGGTTGGCGCCTTTCGGCGGCGGTTGGCGCCGGCCCATCCCGCTCCGGAAGCCGCCGCCACGCTGCGCGCCGCCGAACAGTCCTTCGAAGAGGTCAGAGATGTCGGCGCCCTGATCGCCGAAACCCTCCGGACGAAACCCGCCGCCGGGGCCGCCCGAGCGCGCGCCACCGCCGCCACCAAATCCGAACGGCGCCGCGGGATTGCCGTCGCCGTCGATCTCGCCGCGATCGAACCGCGCGCGCTTGTCCTTGTCGGACAGCAGGTCGTACGCGTTGGTGACGTTGCTGAACCGCTCCGACGCCTTGGGATTGTCCTTGTTGCGATCGGGATGAAGCTCCTTGGCGAGCTTCCGGTACGCTTTCTTGATGTCGGCCTCGGTCGCGGTCCGTGCCACGCCGAGCGTCGAATAAGGATCGGCCATTTGTGCCCCGGTTGGTGTGTTACCCGCCTATGTGGGGCAAGCCATGCGCTCGCGCAATCACGCCGCCATCTCGTCGAGCGGCGCGACATCGACGCTGACCTGCATGTCCTGCGCGCCCGAGCCGAGCACGATGCCGTCGACCGGCGCGATCTCGGCATAGTCGCGGCCGATCGCCATGACGATATGGTCGCCCGCCATCCAGATTCCGTTGGTCGGATCGAGGCCGATCCAGCCACGATCCGGCCCGCACCACAAGAGAACCCAGGCGTGTGTTGCGTCCGCACCGACGAGACGCGCCTCGCCCGGCGGGGGGATCGTGCGGATATAGCCCGAGGCATAGGCCGCAGGGAGGCCGGCGGCGCGCAGGCCGGTGATCATGATCTGCGCAAAATCCTGGCAGACGCCGCGGCGCTGATCGAACGCCTCGCGCGGCGGCGTATCGACCAGCGTGGCGGTCGCGTCGAACTCGAAATCCTCCTGGATACGTCGGGCGAGCGCGATGCCTGCCTCCAAAGCGGGGCGATCTGGGGCGAGATCGGCGGCGCAATAATCCGCGATCTCGCGGTCGAGCGGGATCAGCGGCGACGGGTAGAGATACGCCGCCGGCCCCGCCGCCGAGAGATCGCGGCTGGCGCGGGCGAGCGCCGCGACCTCGCCGAGCGTCGGATCGCTCGCGTCAGGCACGGGCACGAGGCGATCGACGGCGACGCGCGCGCGACTGTCGATCGTCAGCGTGCGGACGGGATCTTCCACGACGAGACGCGTGACGTTGGCGAGGCCCGCCTCGGCGAGCGCAGGGTAGGTGCGGCCCGCGGGCGAGACCGCCAGCGCGTAATGCTCGACCCGTTGCCCCGTCCAGTCGATCGGCTGGAGACGGAGGTTGCACCGCGCGAATTTCACACGGCGACCATAGTCGAAGGTGGTGACGTGGCGGATGTCGTAGATCACGCCAGTGTCAGCCCGCCCGCGC
Organism: Sphingomonadales bacterium; assembly: GCA_038236185.1. GTDB lineage: Bacteria > Pseudomonadota > Alphaproteobacteria > Sphingomonadales > Sphingomonadaceae > Sphingomonas. The sequence continues at coordinate 156,148 of JBBSTE010000002.1, forward strand.
GGAGCGGCTCAGCACCTTGCAGGAAATACCGCCGCGCCACCGCATCGGATAGCGCGCCGAGCCGCCGCTCGATTTCCCAGAGTCGATCGCCATCGAGCGCCGCCGCAGTCGCGGTCGCGAGCAACGCCTGGATCGCAGTGCCTTCGGCCTGTTGCTCTTCCGCCATGCCGTCGTCGGCGAGGACGGGCAGTTCATGCAAATGGTCGATCGCGCAGTCGACCTGATAGGCGATCGCGCGCGGATTGCCGGGGTCGAGCGCGACGAGATCGACGACGGGGACGCGCGCGATGCCGGTCAGATAGCGCTGGCGGTAGCTGATCTGGCTGTTGGCGAGATCGAGCAAGGTCGACAGATCGTCGAGCGTCGCGCCGGGCAGCCCGAACGTCCGCGTCGCGCGCGTCATCGCCAGCGCGCGTTCGATGCGGCGGCCGAGATCGAGAAACCCCCACGCCGCAGTCCGCCCCATATGTTCGGACGACAGCCCGGCGAGCGCGGCGTAACGGCGCTGGAGCGATCCGGCGCGGTCGAGCAAGCCCCGGTGTGCGGGGAAGGGGGCTTCGAGCAGCCGGACCATGTCCGCCGACAGCCGGTCGCGCGAGCCCTCGCCGATCTCGCGAGCGTGGCGGTTCATGGTCGCGACCGATTGCAGGTCGCTGGCCTCCATCGCGGTTCGCGCGAAATGCATGAGATCGCCGCGGCGCAGGGTCGCAGGCTGCGGCGCCGCGCCGGCGTTGACGACCAGCACGACGAGCTTGCCGAGCGTCTGCGCCGACAGCGCGGCGCCGCCATCCGAGTCGATCGAATTGCCGAGCATGACGCGGAGCACCGCGAGCAGAGCCTCGCCGCGTTCGAGATAGCGGCCGAGCCAGAAGAAATTGTCGGCGACTCGGCTTGGCAAAGTGCCGGGGTTGCGGCGGATCGACAGGCTGTCCGAAGCGGGCAGCAAGGAGACCGGCTCGGCCGGCCCGCCACCGTGGACGCAGACATCGGCGGACCAGCTGCCTTCGCCCATTACCGACGCGCGCGGATCGGGATGCTCGCCGATCCCCGCGAAACCCCCCGGCATCACCCTCCCAGCGCCCACGGCCCCCCGCGCGGCGGAGTCGCGCAGCGGGGACGGCCGCGGCTGGAGGCGGGCATCGC
>JBBSTE010000003.1:0-110965 GCA_038236185.1 Sphingomonadales bacterium
ACGAACACGATCCCGCTCACGATGCGCCGATCATCCACTCTGGACACCCCATGCGACAACGGAAAATACGGCTCGATCCGGCGCATCTGCGCCTCCGACAACCAGATCAGATCGCTCATGACAGCGCCTCCTCAACGCCGCTATTGAATCAACCAATCACCGCCAACACAACCGATTTTATACGTCCTGAACCTAGCAGACCGACACGCCAATCCGTCATCCCGGGCTTGACCCGGGATCCAGAGTAACAAGGGGCATCGCTCTTGGCTCTGGATGCCGGATCAAGGGTGCCCATCAAAGTATTACTTTGGTGGGAGCCCAAGTCCGGCATGACGGCTATCTCCCCTTCAGCGCCGCCGACGCGGTCGTGTAAAGCGCCTTCAACTTGGAATTGGCAGACGCCTCGACCGTCGGCGCGACCTCGGCGAGCAGCGCCTTCGCCTCGTCGAACGACGCGCGCTTCTCGGCGTCCGCACCGACCGTGCCGCGCTCGATCAAGACCCCGGCGATGCGGATCTTCGCATCCGCCCACGAATCGGCGTCCGAATCCTTGGTGTAATAAGCGGCGGCCTCGCGAAAAGCGGCGATCGCGGGGTCGAACGCCGCCGCGCTCGGATGCCGGCGCGCCTGTATCGCTAGCCCCATCCCCCTCGAATATTCGAGGTCGGTGTAGAAGGTTGGCCACGCCGCCTTGGTCAGCACCTCTGCCGCGCTGTTCAGCGCCGCCAGGCCCCGCGCCACCGTCGCCTCATCGATCGACGCGCCGTAGGTGTTCGTCTTGATCAGCGAATCGCCGTAGCGCATTTCCAGGATCGCCCAAAAAAATGGATTATGATCTCTTCGCGCGAACGGCAGGGCCGCTTTGGCGGCTTCGGCGGAACGCTGGGCATCGGCGACGCTTTCGCGAAGATCGGCAAGTTGGCCAAGGACGTAGGCGATGTTGAATTGCGTCTGAAGGTAGAAGCGGAGCTTGGTCGCTCGGTCGATCCGCGCCGCTGCCTTGATCAGCAGTTCCACGCTTCTTTCCTGCCCCGCAATGCTCTCCTCCTTTCGCCCCTTGCCCGCCAGGATCAGCGCATATTCGCTATAGACCTGCGCATAGTCCGAATAGAAATCGGCGTTGTCGACGTGATCCATCGTCTCGACATTATGCATGATCGCGAGCGCCTCCTGCGAGGTCTCGATCGAATTTGTCTTGACGGCGAGATCGGACAGCGCCGCGCCCAGTCGCATACGCCAAAGAATCCGGTCGTCGGCGGATGTCGCCGGCGTGATGGCGTCGGCCGCCAGGCGAAGTGCCGCCACCGCCGCTTGCTTTTGCGCAAGGTCACCCGAACGGAGCGCCAAAGCTCGCTCGGTTATGCCGATGCGATATTGCGTCGTCGCCAAATCCTGCGGTCGCTCGCCGCGCGGCGCGAGCGGCAACGCTTTCGTCCGCAACACCGCAAGCAGAGTCCTGAACGCCGGTGGTCTGCCCTTCGAAGCCCGCGTTGTAGAGCGCCTTGCTCTGTTCGATCCGGAACCCCCAGGCGATCTGCGGACGTTTCGCCTCCGATAACTCCGACGCTTTGGCGTAGAGCGTTGCGGCGCTATTGAAATCCGACAGCGAGGTACGGACGCCCGCCTGTTGCGCGAGCACGTCCGCTTCCTGCGCGCCGACCTGATCGACGTTCGACTGGAGCATCTGGCGCGCCCGCGAGAACCGTTCGGCGACCTGCGCGAGCTGGGCATCGGCATCGTCGAGCCGTCCCGCCTCGATCGCCGCGTTCACCGCTTCGAGCAATGGGCTGACCGCCTTCGCCAGCCGGATCGAATCGAGCGAGTCGAGCCGGCTCTGCATCTGCTGGATGCGTCCGCGCGCCTTCTCCAGCTCCTGCGCGCGATCGTCGATCACCTTCAGCACCTGGTCGGGGTCGAGCGCGGTGAGTTTCGATCCGAGCGCGCGGGCGATGGTGCGCAACGCCGCGAAGGATGTGTTACGCTGCGCCGAAATCCGCGAGAACTGCCCTTCCAGCGCGGTCATCCGCACGCGCTCGGCGGCGCTCATCGGACGATCCTGAAGCGCGGGCAATTGCGCCGACGCCGGCAGCGCAAGCGCCAGTGCGCCTGCCGCGAGCAGAGGCCGTAGTCTTGCGATCATCTTTGCTCCCCCCGGAGCCGACACCCTAACAGAAGGTTTTTCCTTGGGAAGTGGCGCGCGCATCGCGATATGGCGGGCCGATCGAGCAAGCGGGAGTGAAACATGGACCTCGGACTGACCGGCAAAACCGCGATCGTCTGCGCATCGAGCCACGGCCTCGGCCGCGCCTGCGCCACCGAACTCGCGCGCGCCGAGGTGCGCGTGATCCTCAACGGCCGCGACGCCGATGCCCTCGCCGCCGCCGCCGCGGCGATCCGCGCGGAAACGGGCGCCGCGGTCGATACGGTCGCGGGCGATGTCGCGGATCAGGCGGTTCAGGAGGCCCTCGTCGCGAAGGCGGGCGCGGTCGATATCCTTGTCAACAACAACGGCGGCCCGCCGCTCAAGGATTTCCGCAAGCTCGATCGCGAAGCCATCCACGCCGGGGTCGACGCCAACATGGTCACCCCGATCGCGATGGTGCAGCGCGTGATCGACGGGATGATCGAGCGCCGCTTCGGCCGAATCGTCTGCATCACCTCGGCCTCGGTCAAAGTGCCGACGCCGGGGCTCGACCTGTCGAGCGGCGCGCGGATCGGGCTCACCGGCTTTCTCGCGGGCGTGGCGCGGCAGGTCGCGCAAGCCAATGTCACGATCAACTTCCTGCTGCCAGGCCTGTTCGACACCCGCCGCCTCGCCGGAGTTCACGCCTACGCCGCCAAGGCGCAGGGCATCGACGAAGCCACCGCGATCGCGCGCAGCCGCGACCGCATCCCCGCCAAACGCTTCGGCTATCCCGCTGAATTCGGCGCGGCGTGCGCGTTCCTCTGTTCGACGCAGGCGGGCTATATCACCGGGCAGAATCTGTTGCTCGACGGTGGCGGCTATCCCGGCGTGATGTGAGGCTCAAGCTCTTTGGTCAGCCCACGTCCCAGACGTGCGCGCTCCATTGGCGGACCGCATCGGCTCTGGCGTGGAGCGACGAGAACGCGGCGTGGCGATATTCCCCGTGCCAAAGCGAGGGGTCGGCGACGATGAGGACCGCGATCGCGGCGCCGAACAGGCCGATCTTGCTTCGCGGCTCGCGAGACGGTTTGCGACGTTCCGGCCCGTCGTGACGGGGATCGCTGTAGACGCGGCGATCGACGGTTCGCCGGTGATTGCCCTGATGATAGCTCATCCTGGTGGCCCCACGCTCAACCCGCGAACCATAAGGCCGGAGGACTGACAAATCGTTAAGATGGGTGGGCGGGCTCAAGTTATCCTTCGTTGCGCACCCGTCCGATTTCCCGCATGGAAATTGCTTACGCACACCGATGGAAGCGAACGATGGCCGCCAACTGGGCCCCCGATAGCTGGACGCGATCCGAAGCGCGCCAGCTGCCCGATTACCCCGACGCCGCCGCGCTGAGCGCGGCAACGGACACCTTGCGCACCTACCCCCCGCTCGTCTTCGCGGGCGAGGCGCGCAACCTGACCGCCGATCTCGCCAAGGTCGCCGACGGCAAGGCGTTTCTGCTCCAGGGCGGCGATTGCGCCGAGAGTTTCGCCGAATTCCACCCCGACAACATTCGCGACACCTTCCGCGTCATCCTCCAGATGGCGGTCGTCCTCACCTATGCGTCGAAGCTGCCGATCGTGAAGCTCGGCCGCATGGCGGGGCAATTCGCCAAGCCGCGCAGCGGCCCGACCGAGACGATCGACGATGTCACCCTCCCCAGCTACCGCGGCGACAACGTCAACGACATCGCCTTCACCGCCGAATCGCGCCTCCCCGATCCGAAGCGGATGATCCAGGGCTACAATCAGTCCGCCGCGACGCTCAATCTCCTGCGGGCCTTCTCGAACGGCGGCTATGCCAACCTCCACCAGGTCCACCGCTGGACCCACGATTTCATGGGCCGCAGCCCATGGTCGAAGAAATATGCCGAGACCGCCGACCGCATCGGCGAGGCGCTCGATTTCATGGCCGCGTGCGGCATCAACCCCGAGACCGTCCCGCAGATCGCGCAGACCCAATTCTACACCAGCCACGAGGCGCTGCTCCTCCCCTACGAACAGGCGCTGACCCGACAGGATTCGCTGACTGGCGACTGGTACGACACCAGCGCGCATTTCCTGTGGATCGGCGACCGCACCCGCTTCGAGGGCTCGGCGCACGTCGAGTTCCTGCGCGGCATCGGCAACCCGATCGGCCTGAAATGCGGCCCGACGCTCGAGCCCGACGAACTGCTCCGCCAGCTCGACCTGCTGAACCCCGCGCGCACGCCTGGCCGGATGACGCTCATCACCCGCTACGGCTACGACAAGATCGAGGCCGCGCTCCCCCGCCTCGTCCGCGCGGTGAAGCGCGAGGGGCATCCCGTGGTGTGGAGCTGCGATCCGATGCACGGCAACGTCGTGAAGGCCGCGAGCGGCTACAAGACGCGCCCGTTCGAGCGCATCCTCGCCGAAGTCCGCGGCTTCTTCGCGGTACACCGTGCCGAGGGCACGCATGCGGGCGGTATCCATGCCGAGATGACCGGCCAGAACGTCACCGAATGCACCGGCGGCGCGATCGACGTGACCGAACAGACGCTGGGCGACCGCTACCACACGCATTGCGACCCGCGGCTGAATGCCAGTCAGTCGCTGGAACTGGCGTTTCTACTCGCGGAAATGCTGAACGCGGAAATGGCGCAACGCCGGCTTCAGGCGGCGTAAGGCGAAGGCGGCAGGAATTGGCGGCGCCAATTCCTGACTCGCCGCCCGCCCGGCCGGCGCGCGGACGGCGAAGCCGATCGACGCGTCCGACGTAAAGCGCGGACTTTGCCCGCGCCGCAGCCGGGAAAGGCGAAATCGCGCTGCTCGGATCGTCATCCCGGCGAAAGCCGGGATCCAGAGTCAGGAACACCGCCTGCGATCCTGGATTCCGGCTTTCGCCGGAATGACGAGGATGGTTCAATCTGGTCGGATCGGACTCTGGAGCGCGGCGCCCGAAATATGAATCGTCATTGCGAGCGTAGCGAAGCAATCCAGCCGCCGGTTCCTGGATTGCTTCGCTACGCTCGCAAAGACGGACGGTGTAGTTTGGACGCGCGTTGCTCTAGTTTCCACGACGACGTGGGGGCGTGCGGACGCCCTGCACGCTCGCATGTTTGCTTAACGCACAAAAAGAAAAGACGACTGTATCGATTGCGAACGCGGTAGTCTTCTTAGCCCTCTCCCCCTTGCGGGAGAGGGTCATCTGCACCGGCGCATTTGCAATCGATATAATCGTCAAAGAAAAGGGCGGCCCCGTCGCCGGTGCCGCCCTTTCCTAAACTCCACCGTACTACGTCAGAAATCGTTGCGGTATTGCTCGTTGCCGATGAAGCCCAGCTTGGAGATGTTCGACCGCTTGATCACCGCCAGCGTACGATCGACCACCTCGTACCGCGCCTGCGGATCGGGCTGGAAGTGGAGTTCGGGCTCGGGCGTCAGTGTGGCCGACACGTTCAGATATTGCCTGAGCGTCAGCATGTCGACCTGGGTACCGTTCCACGCGACCACGCCCGTGGGATCGATCGAAATCGTGTTCTTATCGGGCTCGATCGGCGGTTTGACCTGGTTGGGGTCGTTGACCGGCAGATCGACCTTCACCGCGTGGGTCTGGATCGGGATCGTGATGATGAACATGATGAGGAGTACGAGCAGGACGTCGATCAACGGCGTCATGTTCATTTCCATCATCGGCTCGCCGTCTTCTTGGCCGCCACTCATTGCCATGTCGAATTAACTCCTGAAATCACAGCCGTTGTACGCCCTGCCCCGGCGGCGGTTCGGAAATGAACCCGACCTTGGCGAACCCGGCCTGCTGCATCGTGAAGATCGCGCCGCCGACGCAGCGCCACGGCACCGCGACGTCCGCGCGAATATGCGCCTCTGGCAGCGAATCGGGGGTGATGTCGTCACCCAGCCGCTTGATCTCGGCGCGCAACTTGTCGACCGCGAGTTGCAGCAGTTCCGCGTGTGTCACGCGCGACAAATTCCAATAGACTGCGCACCGCCCGTCGGACGCCGTCGTGATCGAAAGCGACACGTTTTCGGGCTTGGTCGTCGTCGGATCGAACCGGACGTCGGGAAGTTTGAGTTTCACCGTCTTCACGATGACCGGAACCGCGATCAGGAAGATGATGAGGAGCACCAGCATGACGTCGACCAGCGGCGTCGTGTTGATGTCCGACATCGGCTTGTCGTCGGAACCTCCAGCAGAAATCGCCATGTGCGAATGATCCTATTCGTTCTTTCGTCCCGCCGGCGACATACCGGGCGGATGAGGTGTCGGGGCGACCGGCGCGGTCGCCCCGATTGTCCTCGAGTTAAGGGCGTGTCGCCTGGACGCCACCCGCCTGCCCGGCGGTCGTCGTCGTCGCCGCCGCGGGCTTCGCCACGGGCTTGGCCGGACTCGCCACCGACGGGCGCACCGCGCCGCCCGAGGCGAGATAGCCCAGCACGTCGTTCGAGAAGGCCGACAGCTCTTCGGAGATCGACTTGTTGCGACGCTGCAGCCAATTGTACGCGAGCACCGCCGGCACCGCGACCGCGAGGCCGAGCGCGGTCATGATCAGCGCCTCGCCGACCGGGCCGGCGACCGCGTCGATCGATGCCTGACCCGCCGCCCCGATCTTGATCAGCGCGCGGTAAATGCCGATGACCGTCCCGAACAAGCCGATGAACGGCGCGACCGAACCCACCGTCGCGAGGAAGGCGAGCCCGCCGCCCAGCCTCGAATTGATCGACGCTTCCGACCGCGCGAGCGAGCCGTGCAGCCAGTCGTGCGCCTCGACCGGATCGGTCAGCTTGGCGTGCTGGTCCTGCGCGGCGAGACCGTCGTCGACGATCTGCTTGTACGCAGAATTCTTCTCGAGCTTGGCCGACGCTTCGCGCAGCGAGTTCGAATTCCAGAAGGTCGCGCGCATCCGCTTCGCCTGGTTCATGATCTTCTGCTGTTCGAACAGCTTAGTGAACATGATGTAGAACGACACGACCGAGAACAGCACCAGAATGCCGAACACGGTCTGCGCGATGATGCCGCCCTGCTCGAGCGCGGCCATCAAACCGTAGGGGTTGTCGCCCTTGCCGGCCGCGCCGGGCGCCGCTGCTAGGATATAAGTGATCATGATCGGTGGTTTCCCTTAAAAAAACAGTTTGCAGGTCCGGCGGCGGGCGGAAGGAATCCGGCCCGGCGCGCAATCATTTCGGCAGCACCCATCGCACCGACAGCGGATAAGTCGACGCGATCGGTCTTCCGTTCTCGTCCTTCGCCGGCGTGAACTTCACCCTGCTACGGGCGATCCGGCAGGTCGTGCTGTCGAGATCGGAGTTGCCGCTCGACGTCTGCACGTCGCATCCGCTCACCCGGCCGTCGGTGCCGACAGTCAGCCGTGCGACGACGCGTCCTTGCGCCTCGGCGCGGATCGCGCTCTGCGGATAGGCGTCGTCGCCGAAGAACTGCCCCGGATTGCCCTTCAACCCGGCCGCCTGCGATACCCGCGGTGGTGGTGGCGGCGGGGGCGGCGGCGGCCGCACGACGATCACCGGCGCGGGCGGCGGCGGCACCGGCTGCGTGAACACGACCTGCGGTGGCGCGGTCGTCGTTACGATCGGCGGCGGCGACACGACCGGCGGCGGGACCATCTTGATGTCGGGTGGTGGCGGCGGCGGCTCGTCGGGCGGCGGGGGAGGCGGCTCCTCCACGTCGAACGTATTCAGCTTCTCGGATACCTTCTTGACGTATTGATACGCCAGGCCGGTGACGAATGCGTAGCCGATCACGGCATGGATCAACGCGACGATGATGATCGCCGTGATCCTGCTGCCGCTCATCTTTTGGTCAGCGTAGGACATTCAGCAACGAAACTCCTCTATCCCAGTGGCCGTTGGGGCGACCACCCGATCCTTGAGCCGGATCGCGGGACCCCTGCCCGGTGATCGGGCTAATATATCCTTGGGCCGAGCGCGAGTCCTAACTGCACCCCTCAAACGACGCAAACGCTTTGTCGGACGCAACAAACGTACAATCGCGCTGCGTCAGATTTATTTCTGTTATCGTCAGGGCGGTTCCGATAGGTGTCCCGCCATGAGATTCCCATTGCTCGCCGCGCCCATCGCGCTGCTCGGCGCGGCCTGCGTCGGCGTGGTCCCGGGCGCTGCGCAGCCGAGCCTCGACGCGATCGCCCCCGGCCCAAGTTATGCCGACCTCGCCGATCTCGTCATCGCCAGCCCGATCGTGGTCGATGCGGTGATCGCCTCGACCAGCCGAATCAAGGGGCCGGAGGCCGCGACGGTCCCGCCGGGACTTACGCGATTCTACGTCGAGGCGGACGTTTCGGCCTTGATCCGCGCGCCCGGCCCGGTCCCGCCAAGGGTGGGCTATCTGCTCGACCTCGCGCCCGATGCGTCGGGTCGTCTGCCCAAGCTCAAGAAAGCGCGCGTGCTGCTGTTCGCCCGCCCGGTCGGCGGCGACGCCGCCAAGCTCCAGCTGGTCAGGCCCGATGCGCAGCGGCCGTGGACCCCCGCCGCCGATGCGCTCGTTCGCGATATCGTGCGCGACGTGGTGTCGCGCGATGCGCCGCCGGTCGTGACCGGCGTCGGCAATGCCTTCCATGTCCCCGGCTCGCTTCCCGGCGAGGGCGAGACCCAGATATTCCTGACGACCGAGGATCGCCGTCCGGTTTCGCTGTCGATCCTGCGCCGCCCCGGCGAACAGCCGCGCTGGGCGGTGGCGCTCAGTGAGATCGTCGATGACGCCGCGGCGCCGGTGAAGCGCGATACGTTGCTGTGGTACCGCCTCGCCTGCGCGCTGCCGCCGACGCTGCCGGCGAGCAGCACCGCGTCGATCGAGCCCGAAAACGCGGCGCTCGCGCGTCGCGACTACGCCTTCGTGATCGCGCAGCTCGGCCGGTGCGAACGGCCGCTCGCGCGCTGATCTATCGCCCGCCGGGCACCAGCGCGTCGTTGCGTTCGGCGGCCTTCTTCTCGGCGGCGTAGGCGCGGTTGATCGCCAATGCGCAGCCAGTATGCCCGCCCGATCCGATCGGCGAGCAGGTGTCGGGAAGCCCGCCCGCGACGCGGCTGATCTGATCCGCGGTCGCCGCGCGATTCACCCAGCTCTGGTTCCGCGCGGGGATTTCCGTCGCCTGGCGAAGTCCCTTCGGCAGGCGATATTGCTCGTCGGGGTTGATCCGGTTGCACACGACCACCTCCTCGGGGGTCGATTCGGGGCATTTCTGCTGCGCGTCGGTCAGCGTGACGCTGCGGATGCGTTCGGGCGGCGTACCGCTTTCCGCCTGTTGCGCGAGCGCAGGAGCCGGACTGAGCAAGAAAGCAGTGAGCAATATCGGACGGAACATGGCGGCGACCTCCTGAAACATATCTACAACGTCGCCGCGACCGCTTTTCTCCCGGTCTTCAGCGCTTTCACGATGGCCCGCCGCGCGCCGATCCGCAACACACGTTGCCAGCCCCCCCGCATCGGCTAAAAGCGCCCCCGCATGATCCTGGTCGTCGACAATTACGACAGCTTCACCTGGAATCTGGTCCATTACCTGATGGAACTGGGCGTCGAGGTGCGTGTCGAGCGCAACGATGCGCTAACCGTCGCCGAAGCGTTGGCGAGCGGCGCCGAGGCGTTCCTGATCTCCCCCGGCCCGAAAACCCCCGATCAGGCCGGCATCTCGCTCGATCTCGTCGCCGCCTGCGCCGATGCGGGTCGGCCGCTGCTCGGCGTCTGCCTCGGCCATCAGGCGATCGGGCAGTATTTCGGCGCGAAGGTCGTCCAGGGGGGGCTGATGCACGGCAAGACCTCGGCGATCGCGCACGACGACACCGGCGTCTTCTCAGGGATACCCTCGCCCTTCACCGCGACGCGCTATCATTCGCTCGTCGTCGAGGACGTCCCCGATACCCTGATCGTCAACGCCACCGCCGACGGCCGCGTCATGGGCCTGCGCCACGCGACGCTCCCCTTGCACGGCGTCCAGTTTCACCCCGAAAGCATCGCGACCGAACACGGCCACGCCCTGCTCGCCAATTTCCTCGCGATCGCAGGCATCGCTACAAAATCCCCGTTCGTTTCGAGCGAAGTCGAGAAACGTGCAACGAGCGCTGCGAAGCATTTCTCGACTACGCTCGAAACGAACGGCTAAGGCGCGAGCCATCACAACCCTCGCCCTCCTCCCCGACCCCTTGACCCCCCTGTCGCGCGAAACCGCGCGCGAAGCGTTCGCCGACATTCTCGACGCGCGCACCAGCGAGCAGGCGATCGCCGATTTCCTCACCGCGCTGTCCGATCGCGGCGAAACCAGCATCGAGATCGCCGAAGCCGCGCGGGCTCTGCGCGAGCGCCTTCTCCCGATCACCGCCCCGCAAGGCGCGATTGACGTCTGCGGCACCGGCGGCGACGGCCACCACACCCTGAACGTCTCGACCGCGGTCAGCCTCGTCGTCGCGGCGTGCGGCGTGCCCGTCGCAAAGCACGGCAACCGCGCCGCCTCGTCGAAGGCGGGCGCCGCCGACACGCTCGAGGCGCTCGGTCTCGACATGCCGCGCCTCGGCGCCAATGCCGAGGAGACGCTGAACACGCTCGGCATTTGTTTCCTGTTCGCCGCGAACCACCACCCGGCGATGAAACGGATCACCCCGATCCGCCAGCGCATCGCGCGCCGCACGATCTTCAACCTGATGGGTCCGCTGGCAAATCCTGCACGCGTCACGCGCCAGCTCATCGGCATCGCCCGCCCCGATTACGCGCCCGTCTATGCCGAGGCGCTGGCGCAACTCGGCACCGAAGCCGCGCTCGTCGTCTCGGGCGAAGAGGGTCTCGACGAAGTCTCGGGCGCCGGCCCGACCGTCGTCGCCGCGATCGGCGCCGCCACCCTCCCCGATCGCATCGCCCCCGAGGACGCCGGCCTGCCGCGCCACCCGATCGCGGCGATTCGCGGCGGCGACCCCGCGCACAACGCCGTCGCGCTCCGCCGCCTGCTCAAGGGCGAGCGCGGCGCGTATCGCGATTCGGTCCTCATCAACGCCGCGACCGCGCTCACCCTGGTGGGCGAATCGCTCCCCACCGGCGCCGCCCGCGCCTCTGAAGCGATCGATTCGGGCGCCGCGGACGCGCTGCTCGACGCCTGGATCGCGCACCCGTGAGCAATCGTCTCGCCGAAATTCTCGCGACGACCCGCGCCGAGGTCGATCGCCGCAAACGCGACCCGCTCCCGGACGCGACCATCCACGAACCCCGCGGTTTCCACCAAGCACTCAAGGCCAAAGCCGCCACCGGCGCCTTCGCGCTCATCGCCGAAATCAAGAAGGCCAGCCCCTCGAAAGGCCTGATCCGCGCCGATTTCGACCCCGCCGCGCATGCGCGCGCCTATGTCGAGGGCGGCGCGGCCTGCCTCTCGGTCCTCACCGACGAACCCTGGTTCCAGGGCAGCCTCGCCGATCTCACCACTGTCCGCAACGCGGTCGATCTCCCCGTCCTGCGCAAGGATTTCATGGTCGATCCCTGGCAAGTCGCCGAGGCGCGCCACCACGGCGCCGACGCGATCCTGATCATCGTCGCCGCGCTCGACGACGTCTTGATGGCGGAGATCGAGGCGGCCGCGATCGACCATGCGCTCGATGTCCTCGTCGAGGTGCACGACGAACACGAACTCGATCGTGCGCTTAATCTAGAATCTCAACTGATCGGCGTAAACAACCGCAGTTTAACAACATTCATCACCGATCCCAGCCGCGCATGGTCGCTCGCCGCGGGCGTCCCCGCCGGCTACACGATCGTCTCGGAAAGCGGCATCACCGACCACCGCGACCTCGCAGCTGCCGCCGAACACGGCATCCGCACCTTCCTCGTCGGCGAATCGCTGATGCGCCAACCCGATCTCGCCGCCGCCACTCGAACCCTGCTCGGATGACGCCCCTCCCGCCGTTCGTTTCGAGCGCAGTCGAGAAACGTGTAACGGGCGCTGCGCAGCGTTTCTCGACTTCGCTCGAAACCAACGGACATAGTACCGGCATGACCAAGCTGACCCACATCGACGAAGCCGGCGCCGCGCGCATGGTCGATGTCGGCGACAAGGCGGTGACTCAGCGAGAGGCCGTCGCCACCGGCCGCATCACCATGTCCGCCGACGCCGCCCGTGCCATCGCCGACGGCGCGGTCTCGAAGGGCGACGTCCTCGCCGTCGCGCGGGTCGCCGGCATCATGGCGGCAAAGCGCACGAGCGACCTGATCCCGCTCTGCCACCCCCTCCCCCTGTCACGCGCCGCCATAGACCTCACGGTCGATAGCCACGGCGTTACCGCCGCCGCAACGGTGAAAACTACAAGCCAGACCGGGGTGGAGATGGAAGCGCTGACGGCGGTCTCGATCGCGCTCCTCACCATATATGACATGGCAAAATCGCTTGATAAGCGCATGACAATCAGTGACATCCAGGTCCTCCGCAAGTCCGGAGGCAAGTCCGGCGACTGGATCGCGTGAACGTCGATTGGGCCGATCCGTCGGTCGGTGCGTTCGATCGACAGCGGCGACCGGCCAGCTTGGAGTTTCCCAATGAATACCTCTCCGTTTTTCGACTGGACCCGCGTCGCAACCGAGACCTGGCTGCTGGGATTGGAGGCCGGCACCGTCATCGGTCTGCGCATGGCGCGATTCGCGAGCGGAGGAGCCGCCGCCAACCGCGAGGTGCAACTCATGCTGTCCGAGAAGATCGGCTCGGCCATCGAGCTTCAGACCGCGCTGATGACCGGCGGACTAGGCGCAACGCCTCTGTCGGGCACGCAAGCAACGCTGCGCCATTATCGTCGCAAGGTTCGCGCCAACCGACTGCGACTCCAATGAGAATAGCGGCGAGGCGATCGACGATCGACGCGTCCCGATGACCCCCCTCCTCCCCGTCGCCGAAGCGCAAGCCCGCCTCTTCATCGCCGCTATCCCGGTCCCCAGCGAGACCATTCCCGTCGCCGAATCGCTCGGCCGCTGGGCCGCTGCGCCGGTCGTCGCGGCGCGGACCCAGCCCGCCGCCGATCTCTCGGCGATGGACGGCTATGCGATCCGCTTCGCCAACATGCCCGGCCCATGGCGCGTCGTCGGCGAGAGCGCGGCGGGGCGACCGTTCGCGGGTGCGGTCGGCGCAGGAGAGGCCGCGCGCATCTTCACCGGCGCGGCACTCCCAGAAGGCGCCGACACCGTCCTGATGCAGGAAGAGGCCGCGCGAGCCCGGATCACCCTCGCGCTATCGGGCGAAGGCCCACCCCGCTGCGGCGCCAACGTCCGCGTCCGCGGGCTCGATTTCTCCCGGGGCCAGGTCCTGATCGAAACCGGCCAGCGCCTCACCCCCGCACGCCTTGCGGTCGCCGCGACCGGCGGCGTCGGTGCAATCACCGTCAACCGCCGCATCCGCGTCGCCATCGCCGCGACCGGCGACGAACTCGTCGAGCCGGGCAGCGACGCGACCGGCCACGCGCTCCCCGAATCGAATCGCCTGCTGCTCCGTGCGCTGCTCGCCGATCTCCCCGTCGAAATCGTTGATCTCGGCATCCTCCCCGATCGACTGGAGGTTCTCCGCGACGCCTTCGCCACCGTCGAGGCGGATCTCCTCGTCACCACCGGCGGCGCCTCGGTCGGCGACCACGATCTCGTCCGTCCCGCGCTGGAGGCGGCGGGCGCGACAACCGATTTCTGGCGGATCGCGCTACGCCCGGGCAAGCCGATGATGGCCGGGAGGCTGGGCGCGATGCAGGTCCTTGGCCTGCCCGGCAACCCCGTTTCCGCCTTCGTCACCGCGATCCTGTTCGTAAAACCGCTCGTCGCCGCGCTCGGCGGCGCGCGCGATCCGCTACCGCTGACGACCTGCGCGACGCTCGGCGAGGACTTGCCCGCGAACGGCCCGCGCACCGATTATCTCCGCGCCGAACTCCGCGACGGTCACGCTTATGCCGCGACGATCCAGGACAGTTCGATGCTCCTGACGCTCGCCCGCGCGCATTGCCTGATCCTCCGCGCCGCGCACGCGCCACCCGCGAAGACCGGCGAATCGGCGGACATCCTCGTAGTCGCTTGACGTTCCAACAGACGTTCCGTAAAGGTTCGCAGTCTGTTCGCAAGCGGAAGGACCCGCACATGCTCACGCGCAAGCAACACGAGCTCATCTGCTTCATCGACGATTCGCTCTCGGCGACCGGCGTTTCGCCATCGTTCGAGGAAATGAAGGAAGCGCTTGATCTCAAGTCGAAATCCGGCGTCCACCGGCTGATCACCGCGCTCGAGGAGCGCGGCTTCCTGCGCCGCCTCCCCAACCGCGCCCGCGCCCTCGAAGTGCTGAAGATGCCGGATCGGCCCGAATCGGCGCATGCCGCCCCTCATAAGCGCGAGGTTAGAGAACTTCCCGAACCCGCCAACGACATCATCGAAATCCCGCTCCACGGCCGCATCGCCGCGGGTGTCCCGATCGAGGCGTTCGAGAGCAGCACGATGCTGTCGGTCCCCGCCGCCTTGCTCGGCTCGGGCGAACATTACGCGCTCGAGGTGTCGGGCGATTCGATGGTCGAGGCGGGAATCCTCGACGGCGATTACGCGCTCATCAAACGGCAGGATGTCGCGCGCGACGGTGAGATCGTCGTCGCGCTGATCGAAGACAGTGAGGCGACGCTCAAATATTTCCGCCGCGAGGGCGCGATGATCCGCCTCGATCCCGCCAACCGCGCTTACGATCCGCAGCGCTACGCCCCCGCCCAGGTTCGCGTCCAGGGTAAGCTCTCGGGACTCCTGCGCCGCTACGATTGAGGAGCGCCGCGGCGCGCCACGGATGCTCGTCGCCGGGATGGAGCACGGTCTCGACGCGCCCGGACGAGAGCGTGACCGCGACCCCGCCGGTCTTGGCAAGCGTATCGCGATCAAGCTTGAGCCAGCGCGGGCGGCACGTCGGCGGCAGGCGCCGCTCGCTGATCGCGATATCCGCGCTGCGACAGGCGGCAACGATCTCCGCTATCGGCACCATATACGCACTCCGCGTAGCGAGGATCGACCAGCCTCGCCCCCTTGCCCGCCGCTCGACTACGCAAAGGTCGCGGCTGCACCGCGCCTCGGGCCGATCGACCAGGAACACCGGATCGCCATCGACCCCGCCGTTCTCGGTCAGCGTGTCCTGAACATAATCCCCCGCCCGGTCGCGAAGCAGCGCGACACCGCCATCGGGCATCCGGACCGCGGCATGTCGGCCATCATTTGTCACCAGCAAATCGGGCGGCGGCGTCGCGAGCGCCCATGCCGCTCCCGCTACCAGCGGGACGAGTCCCAAGCGCCGCCAGCGCGTCCGCCACAACGCCAGCCACAACCCGCCCGCCGCCATCAGCGCATAGGCCCCGTCGGGCATCGCCGGCAGCGCCGCGACCGCGCCGGGCGCGGAAGCGGTGCGGTGTGCGATCCACAACAGCAATGCCAGCGCGCGCTCGGTCAGCCACCAAACCGGGATACCCGCGCCGACCCAATCGAGCGCCAGCGCCAGCGCTTCGAGGGGCATGACGACGAAGGTGGTCAGCGGGATCGCGACGATATTGGCGAAGGCGCCGTAAATCCCGGCTTTGTGGAAATGATAGACCGCGATCGGCATCAGCGCCGCCTCGACGACGAGCCCGGTCAGCAGCAGCGACGCGACCGAGCGCGCCAGCCACCGCGACCGCGTCTCGTCGCGCTTCAGGAACCACCCGCGCACCCGTGGATGTTCGTGGAGCGCAATGATCGCAGTGACCGCCGCGAAGGAGAGCTGAAAACTTGGGCCCGCAAGCGACTCAGGCCAGATCAACAAAACAACGAACGCCCCCGCCGCGACCAGCCGCAACGTGATTGCTTCGCGCCCCAGCGCCAGCGCCGCCAGCACCAGCAGCGCGGCAATGCACGAGCGGATCGTCGGCACCTCCGCGCCCGTCAGCAAGGTATAGCCGATCGCGACCAGCGCCGCCGCGCCCGCCGCGACCAGAGGCAATCGAAACGTCAACGCTAGCCACGGGCTCAGCGCGAGCAGCCGCAGGACGACGAGCATCGTCAACCCGACGACCGCGGTGATGTGCAACCCGCTCACCGAGAGCAGATGCGCCAGCCCCGCCCGCCGCATCGCATCGGCATCCGTATCGGCGATCGCGCCGGTATCGCCCGTCGCCAGCGCCGACGCGATCCCGCCCTCGCTGCCCGGCAGACGCTTCTGGATGTGATGCGACAAACGCTGGCGCAGACCGCCGCCCGAGCCTCCACCGGACACGATCTTGACCGGTGCGTATCCGCGCCCGGTCGCACCGATCCCCGCGAACCACGCGACCCTCGCGAAATCATAGGCGCCCGGAACCGCGGCAGACGGCGGCGGCATCAGTCGCGCGCGCAGATGAATCGTTGTGCCGGGAACCAGGCCCACCGGCGCATCGCCTTCCGCGAGATTGACGCGAATCCGGGGCGGCAACGAAAACTCGCGGCCAGCGGGGCCGGATACGACCGCCGTCGGCGCCAAGCGCAGGCGAACCAATTCGCGCGCGGGCAGCGGCTCGACCCGCTCGATCCGCGCGGTAAACGTCGCAATCGTCGGACGCGTCAGTAGCGGCGCCGCGACCATTTCGGCACGTGCCCACGCCAGCGCAAGTCCCGTCGCCACCGCCAGCGCACCGACCGCCAGCGCCACCCCCGCTCGCCCGCCGCGCCACATCGCGATCCCGGCGCAGCCCACCGCGCCCGCACCAGCGATCGCCGCCAACCAGCCGTCACGGGTCGGCAACACGAACCACACGGCGACGCCGGCGCCGAGCATCACCGGCAGCCACAAAGGCAATTGATCGCGTTCCGCCTCCAGCCAGCGTTCGATCGAATCTCGAACCCGCCCGGTCAGGCCACCGGTTTGAAGCGGTCCGAACGTCGTGCTAGGGGCGAGCGCGGCTGAACTGGCCATCGAAAATCCAGACCATTTCGCGTCAGACTGGGAGCAAGCGCGCGTGAGCGCAACCACCGATCCCGCGGCCGCCCCCGGCGCGCCCGCTGCGCAGACCGTCGTCACGCGCTTCGCTCCCTCGCCGACCGGGTTCCTTCACTTGGGCGGCGCGCGGACCGCGCTGTTCAACCTGCTCTACGCACGCCATCACGACGGCAAGTTCCTGTTGCGCATCGAAGACACCGATCGCGCGCGCTCGACCCGGCCCGCGATCGACGCGATCCTCTCGGGCATGAAATGGCTCGGGCTCGACTGGGACGGCGACGCAGTGTTCCAGTTCGAGCGCGCTGCGCGGCACGCCGAGGTCGCGCACCAGATGGTCGCAAGCGGCCACGCCTATCGCTGCTATCTGACCGCCGACGAACTCGCCGCGATGCGTGCCGAGGCCGAGGCCGCGAAGACGCCGCTCCGCATCCGATCACCCTGGCGCGACCGAACACCCAACGAAGATGGCCGCCCCTTCGTCGTCCGCCTGAAAGCGCCGACTGAAGGCGCGACGACGATCCACGACCGCGTCCAGAGCGAAGTCACGGTCCAGAACGCCGAACTCGACGATCTCGTCCTGCTCCGCTCGGACGGCACCCCGACCTACATGCTCGCGGTCGTCGTCGACGATCACGACATGGGGGTGACGCACGTCATCCGCGGCGACGATCATCTCAACAACGCGTTCCGCCAGCTGCCGATCTACCGCGCGAACGGCTGGCCCGAACCGATCTACGCGCACATCCCGCTGATCCACGGATCGGACGGCGCGAAGCTGTCGAAACGCCACGGCGCGATCGGGATCGAGGCTTATCGCGACGACCTCGGCATCCTTCCCGAAGCGCTAGGCAATTACCTGCTCCGCTTGGGCTGGGGCCATGGGGACGACGAGATCATCACGCGCGACCAGGCGATCGCCTGGTTCGATCTCGACCATGTCGGCAAGTCGCCGTCGCGGTTCGACCTCAAGAAGCTCGAAAGCCTCAACGGCCATTACATTCGCGAGGCCGACGACCGGCACCTCGCCACGCTCATCGCCGACCGGCTCGGGCGCCGCGAAGACATCGGCCTACTCGCCCGCGCCATGCCCGCTTTGAAGCCCCGCGCCGCCAATCTCAATGAGTTGGCGGACAACACCGCCTTCCTCTTCGTCACCCGTCCGCTCAAGATCGACGAAGCGGCCGCACCATTGCTCCAGAACGACGCCCCTGCGCTGCTCGCCAGCGCCCACGCCGCTCTTGACGCAGTGCACAATTGGGATACGCAGGCGCTCGAAGACGCGGTGCGGCGGGTTGCCGAGGACGCGGGCGCAAAGCTCGGCCAGGTCGCCCAGCCGCTCCGCGCCGCGCTGACGGGACGCCGGACGTCGCCGGGGATTTTCGACGTGCTCGTTCTGCTCGGGCGCGACGAAAGCCTGGCCCGGATCGCCGATCGGATGGCCGCCTGAATCTAGGGAGTTTCCATGACCGACACCGCAAAGCTCTCGCTCTCGGGCAAGGATTCCGATTATCCGGTTCTCTCCGGCTCGGTCGGCCCCGATGTCATCGATATCCGCAAGCTCTATGCGCAGACCGACGCCTTCACCTACGATCCCGGTTTCACCTCTACCGCGAGTTGCCGGTCGGAGATCACCTATATCGACGGCGACGAAGGCGTGCTGCTCCACCGCGGCTATCCGATCGGCGAGCTCGCCGAGAATTCGACCTTCATGGAAGTCTGCTACCTGCTGCTCAACGGCCAGCTGCCGAGCAAGGATGAGCTCGACACCTTCGACGGTCTGATCACCCGCCACACCATGCTCCACGAACAGCTTGCCAGCTTCTTCCGCGGGTTCCGCCGCGACGGGCACCCGATGGCGATCATGTGCGGCGTCGTCGGTGCGCTCAGCGCCTTCTATCACGATTCGACCGACATCCACGATCCGCAGCAGCGCACGATCGCGGGGCATCGCCTGATCGCCAAGATGCCGACGATCGCGGCGATGGCATACAAATACAGCGTCGGCCAGCCGTTCGTCTATCCCGACAATTCGCTCAGCTACACGGGCAATTTCCTCAGGATGACGTTCGGCGTACCCGCCGAACCGTATGAGGTGAATCCGATCATCGAAAAGGCGATGGACGCCATCTTCATCGTCCACGCCGATCACGAACAGAACGCCTCGACCTCGACCGTCCGTCTCGCCGGGTCGTCGGGCGCCAATCCCTTCGCCTGCATCGCGGCGGGAATCGCCTGTCTTTGGGGGCCGGCGCACGGCGGCGCGAACGAGGCCGCGCTCAACATGCTGCGCGAGATCGGCACCCCCGATCGCATCCCCGAATTCATCGCCCGCGCCAAGGACAAGGATGATCCGTTCCGGCTGATGGGCTTCGGCCACCGCGTCTACAAGAATTACGATCCCCGCGCGACGGTGATGCAGAAGATGGTGCGCGACGTTTTCACCGCGCTGAAGATCAACGATCCCGTCTTCGATGTCGCGCTCCAGCTCGAGGAAATGGCGCTCAACGATCCGTATTTCATCGAAAAGAAGCTGTTCCCCAACGTCGATTTCTATTCCGGCGTCATCCTGTCGGCGATCGGCTTCCCGACCAGCATGTTCACTGCGCTGTTCGCGCTCGCCCGCACCGTCGGCTGGGTGGCGCAGTGGAACGAGATGATCACCGACCCCGATCAGAAAATCGGCCGCCCGCGCCAGCTCTACACCGGCCCGACACAGCGCGCCTATGTCCCGATCGACCAACGATGAACCGTTCGCTCCGTCCGGTTCTGATCGTCGCGGGGCTCTTCGCGACCTTGGTCGGACTGCTCTGGATCGGTCAGGGCCTCGGCTACATTCACTGGCCGAAATCGAGCTTTATGCTCGATCAGCGCGTCTGGGCGGATTATGGTGCGGGCCTCGCGGTCTGTGGACTGCTGCTTCTGCTCGTCGCGCGCCGGATGCGCTGATCAGCTAACCGGCAGCGTGAAGACGAACCGCGCGCCGTCACCCGGCGCGCTGTCCACGGTCAGGTCGCCCCCCATCGCCCGCGCCAGCCGCCGCGCGATATAGAGGCCGAGCCCGCTCCCCCCCGGCTCACCCGGATCGACGCGTTCGAACTTTTCGAAAATCCGGGCCTGATCCTCGGGCGCGACGCCCTTGCCCTCATCCGCGACGATCGTCGTGACACGCCCGCCGTCGCGCCGCACCGTCACGCGGACGGCGCCGCCACGCGGTGAATAGCGAACCGCGTTGCCGATCAGATTGACCAGGATTTGCAAGGTCCGCCGGAATTCGCCGGTCGCGAGCGCGATCTCGCCGGTGTCGGGGCGTTCGACCGCCACCCCGCCATCCGCCGCGCGCACCGCGAGCAGCCCGGCGGCGCGGCGTGCGACGTCGGCGACATCGATCGTCTCGGCATCGACCATGAAGTCGTCGCGCTCGATCGCCTCGAGATCGACGAGATCGTCGACCAACCCCATCAAATGCCGCCCCGCGCTCGCGATATCCGCGGCGTAATCGACGTAATACGCGCTGAGCGACCCGTCCGCCTCGGCGTTCAGGCTGTCGGCATTCGCGATGATCCGACCGAGCGGCCCGCGCAACGCCCGGTCGAGCCGCGAACTGAACGCGGCGGACAGCGCGGGTTCGGGCGCGCGAGCGGCTTCGGTCTGCATGAAGGTCACGCCGACGAACCCCGCGAAGCCGTTCGCCGCATCGCTCCGGACGGTGGCGGCGAGCCGGACCGGGCGGCCGGTCTCGCGCAGGACCGCCTCCTGCCCGTCGAAATCGCGCCGCGCCGCCAGCGCTTCGAGTAACGGCAGCACCCCCGCCTCGCCCGCTTCCAGATTGAACAACCGGGTCAGCGGCTGTCCGAGCGCCGCCGCGGCGTCGAATCCGTGTCGCGCGCCCGCCTCGACCGAGACGTGCCGGATCCGCAGCGACGCGTCGGTCTCCCAGGTCCAGTCGCCGCCGGGCGGCGCCACGACATCGCCACGCACCGGCTGGCGTCGGCTCGGCGCGCGCTCGTGTACGTCGGCGAGCGTGATCGTCACCCCCGCCTCGGTCGGCTTCGCGCGCACCCAGCATTCGAGATCGGCCTCGCCGTCGGCAAGCGTCAGCCCGCGCGAGACGAGGATGCCGAGCCGCCGCGCCAGCCGCGCGACGGTCGCCAGCTGCGGCGTTGCCAGCAACTCGCCGGTCGCGCCGCCCGCGCGCGCGTTCAACGCGGTGAAGGCGGCGTCGCCCCCGACGAAGCGATCGTCGTGGTCGACCCGGCCGGTAAGGGTGGCGGGTTCGATCATCATGTCCGCGCCGAACGCGCGAGCGCGCGCACCGCGGCGCGAAAATCGGGGTGCAGCCGCATCGGCGCGATCGCTCGCGTCGCGGCGTCGGCTTCGATCGCGACGATCGCGTCCAACGCATCGGCGAACGCCTCGATATCGCGCCGCCGGTCCGCCTCGGCGAGGTGCAGCCCGATCCGCGCGATCGTCGGCCGATCGAGCCCCTGCGCGCGCAGCGCCAGCCACAAGCGATCACCGTCGGCGTCGGCGACGATCGCGCGCGCTTCCGGGTAATCGAGTCCCTCCGCGTGCGCGAGCAAGGCGATGAATAACGCGGGCCGCGCGTCGGTCAGCGAATCGACCAGCAAGGTCCCCAGTTCGCCGTCGCGGGCATCGACCGCGGCGGCGAGGCGCGTCGCGGCGGCCTCGACACGATCACCCTCATCGTGCGCCGCGAGGCTGCGCGCCGCCGCTTCCGCCAGCACGCGATCGAACGCGGCGCTCGCCGCATTGCCTTCGCGCAGCGCCGCCGCGACCCACCAGACGACGCGGTGGTGGAGTGCGGCGGGCAGGTCGGATCGGCTCGCCGTCGCCGACCGCCGCCGGTTCTCGGCGATCAGCAGCGCGCTCGCCGCCGAGGCGATTACGCCGTCGGGACACTCGGTCAGCCGCGCCAGCAACCCCGATTGTTCGGCCCGCGCGACACTGTGGTCGAGCGCGGTGGCGAGCATGTCCTGACGCGCGCGCGCGACCAGTTCCGCCATCAGCGCGTGATCGCGCATCAGGCCCGAATCGACGAGGCGAGACAGAATTTCTCCAACGACCGGCGCGCCCGTCGCGCGTGTCGAAAAGGCGATCATTTCCCCCTCGACCGCACGCACGATCGCGCCGATCAGCCCGCCGATCGCGGCGCGGGTTTCGTCGTCGAGCCGTCCGTCCTCGGGCAGGAACACGTCGTCGATCGCGACGCCGAGCCGCCGATCGTCGCGCGCGTCGGCGCCCGCCGCTCGCGCCACGATCCGCGCGGCGCCGTGGCGGGCGTCAGGTTCAGGGTCGTGCGGTTCGGCCGACATGCCCGATGCCCTAGCCGGATGTCCTTAAAACGTCGCTAAGCGTCACGCAGCGTTTCGATCGTCGCGGCGAGCGAGGTCGCCGCATATCCCGCCGCCAACGCGAGTCCGGCGACCGGCGCGCCCCCGATCGTCGCCGCCGCCACGATGAGCAGCGCTTCGGCGGGGCCGCTCCACCAGCGTTCCCGAAGCAGACCCGTTACCGCCCGCTCGCCGAGCGCCGCCATGACGATCAGCACGACCGCCAGAATTCTGCCCGATTGCAGGCCGCTCGCCGTATCGACGCCGTGCCCGAGCAACAGCACCGCCAGTGCCGGAAGCGCGAGCGCCGCTATCGACAGGCTGCGCGCCAACAGCCCCTCGTCCCGAAGCGAAGCCAGCGCGCCCGCCGCCGCGCCCGCGACCGTCGCGAGAACCGCGGACACCATGCCGACGCTGGTTAGCCCCACGACGATCGCCGCCAGTCCCGCCGCCGCCAGCACTGCGGCCAGGCCGGCGAGCGCCGCCGTCGGCACCGCCCGCCGCATCATCTCGCCGAGCAAAGGCCTGGCGATCGGCGCGACGATCCAGCGATCGAACCAGCCGCGACGCGCCGACAGCGTCGATGCCATCACTGCTCGCCCGCGCGCGTCGAGCAGGTCGCCGCGCCGCTCGATCCCGTGACCCCCCCGGACATCGCCCGGCGCGAGCGGAATCTGCGCCGCCCCGCCTTGCGCCGCAGCCCGCAGCAGCGAGGATTGAACGTCGTAATCGCGCGGCATCGCCGCCACCTCGGCAAGGCGCGCGAGCGCGATCCGCGCGACCCCGGCCCATACCGCATGTCCGCCGACCCGTTCGAACACCGGCGAAGCCTCGCTTTCGTCGAGCACCAGCAGCGCGTCGCCGCCCTCCCCCGCCAGCGGCGCGATCGCCGCTTCGGTCGTGACGAGTCCGTCCGCGAGCATCAGGATTCGCGCGAGCGGATGCAGCTTCGCCGCCGCTTCCGCCGCCGTCCGAACCGCGTCGATCGCGATGCCGCGCCGCCCGATCCGCGAAATCGCGCCGAGCAGTTCGGGCGTCAGCCGCGCGACGACGACGATGATCTGGGAAACGCCGAGTCCGGCGAGCAGGCGCGCCTGATATTCGATGAGCGTGACCCCGCCGAAGGGGAGCGTCGCGGCGAGCGTGCCGGCGCGATCCTCCGCATCCTGGGTGGCGAACAGCAATCCGGCGAGCATCGCCCGCTGTTAGGGTTCAAACGATACGATGGCAAAGGCCGAAGGAGTCCTTTTGAAAACTCGCGATAGCGCGAGTTTTGTGCGGTGGCCGCCCGCGCCCCCACCCCGCCTCCCAGATATGCTATTGATGGGAGGCGGGGTGGGGGAGCGGGCTGGCACCGCGAAACGCGCCTTCAGCACGTTTCCGGACAGACTCTTACAGCCGCCCGACCGATCGCCTGATCTTGCCGAGCACGACCGGGTCGCACGGCGTCCCCGCGCGGGCTTGCTCGGCCAGCGCCATGAGCCGGACCGCGCCGAAACTCGCCGACAGCCCCTTCAGTCGCGACGCCGCCGCTATCCATGCCTCGCGATCCCGCGCGCCGTCGAGCGTGTCGAGCAATCGCGCGGCGCTGTCGATGAACGCCTCGCGCAATTCGGCGATCAGGCCGGCGTCGTCGCCGACCGCCGCCGCCAGGGTCGAATCGATCGCGCCGGGATCAAAAGCCATGACGCCCGATTAGCGGGACGAGGTTTAAGGTTTCGTGTCCGGTTCGACTTTGCAGCCCGGCGATTCGTGGTAAAGCTGACGCATGAATGGGGGATCTGCGGTGGTCGGCATACAGGCCCATGACGCGCCACCGGCCGAACCGGCTGAGGCGGAAAGCGGCGAATCGGAAGCGTTCACGCTGCCACAGGGCATCGAGCCGAGGCCGTGGTGGGTCGGCGGAGTGCCGATTCTCGCCAGCGCGATTTCGATCGTCTGGATCGTCGGGATGTCGTGGGTCGGCCGCGCGCAGATCGCGCAACTTGGTCCGGTCGCGCTCGTCGAATTCGTCGCCGCGCTCTGCGCGATCCCGGCGCTCCTCGGAATCACCTGGATGGTCGCGGCGCGGTCTGACGGGTCGATGGCGGAGCGCCTGTTCGCGGGCGCGCGCGAGATGCGGCTTGAGACCGAGGCTTTGGCGCGGACCGTGGTCGGACTCGCCACCACCGTCGAGAACAACCGCGACAGGCTCGGCGAGCAGGTGCGCGCGCTGACCGCGATCGGCGACAGCGCGACAGCGCGGCTGGCGGCGATCGGCCGGGGCCTGTCGGAAGAGATCGACCAGGCCGACATTCACGCCCGCGCTCTGTCGGAAGCCGCCTTGGGCGCCGAATCGCGCGTCGATGTCCTGCTCGCGTCCTTACCGCGCGCGAAGAGCGAAGCCGAGGCGCTGGGCGGGATGATCGAGCGCGTCGGGCTCGGCGCGGGCACGCAGATCGCGGCGCTCGACGCGCGCCTCGTCGCGCTTTCCGAACGTGGCCGCGAAGCCGAGACGATCGCGAGCGGATCGGCGCAGACGCTCGCGGCGCATATCGCGCGCATGGAGGCGACGAGCGAGACCGCGGGCAACCGCCTCGACGCGGTCACCGCGACGATGTCGGGCCAGATCGACGCATTGCTCGACCGGACCGCGAACGCGGTCGATGAATCACGCAAAGGCATCGCGGCGCAGGGTGATGCGATGCTCGCGATGGTCGGCGCCAACCAGGTCGCGCTCGACACCGCCGCGCGCGAAAGCGCGGAGGCGCTCGCCGAGCGAATCCGCATCGTCGAGCACGTGATCGACCGGGTCACCGCGCGCCTCGAGGAACAGCGCCAGGCGGCAGACCGCATGGTGAACGAACTCGAGACCTGGGTCGATCGCATCGAAGGCCGCTTCGACACGCTCCACACCGACGGAACGCAGCGCGCCGACGAACTGGCCACGTCGATCGCCAAGCTGGACAGCAATGCCGAATCGATGACGGTCGCGCTCGTCACCGGCAACAGCGCCGCCACCCAGGCGATCGGCACCGCCGAATCACTGCTGATCGCGCTCGATTCGGCGACGCGCGAGATGGACGAGACGCTGGCCGGGGCGATCGTGCGGCTCGACGCCAAGCTCGAATCGACCCGGCAGTTGATCGGCGCCACCCGCCCCGAATTGCTCGCGCTGGTGAGCGCGTCGGAAAGCACGCATGTCGCCGCGGAGGCCGTCGCCGCGACGATCGCCGAACAGCGCCGCGATGCGGAGTCGGTCACGGCGACGCTCAACGACGGGCTCGCGGCCGGTCGCGACAAGGCGGCGGGTCTCGATCAGGCGATTGATGAGGCGATCGTCCGCGTCGACCGCTTCGTCGAGGACGCCGCGCCTCGGCTGCTGGAGGCATTGCTACGCGTTCGCGAAACCGCGACCGCCGCCGCCGACCGTGCGCGCGAGACTCTCACCTCGGTCATTCCGGAGGTCGCCGATTCGATGGAGACCGCGACCACCGCCGCGTTCAAGAAAGCGGCGGGCGCGGGCGTCGAGGCACAGATCGCGTCAGTCGCCGAAGTCGCCGAAGCGGCGGTGGCGGCGGCGACGCGCGCCGCCGATCGGCTAGAACAGCAATTGGCGCGGATCGGCGAAACGACCGGCCTCGTCGATACGCGCCTCGAAGAAGCGCGCGTCGAGCGCGAAACGAGCGACCGCGAGAGCATCGCGCACCACGCGTCCTTGCTCATCGAATCGATGAATTCCGCCTCGATCGATCTCAGCCGCAGTCTCTCGCCCGAGGTCAGCGACACGGCATGGGCGGCCTATCTCAAGGGCGATCGCGGCGTCTTCACCCGCCGCGCGGTCCGCTTGCTCGACGGACCCCAGGTACGCGACATCGCCCGACTCTACGACGAGGACGCCGCGTTCCGCGAACAGGTCAACCGCTACATCCACGATTTCGAGGCGATGCTCCGCACGATCCTGGCGCAGCGCGACGGCTCGCCGCTCGGCGTGACCTTGCTGTCGTCGGACATGGGCAAATTGTACGTCGCACTGGCGCAGGCGATCGAACGGTTGCGGTAAGTGTACGGGTGCCGATTTAACTCCGTTCGTTTCGAGCGAAGTCGAGAAACGTGTTCCAAGCGATGCGTCAGCGCTTCTCGACTTCGCTCGAAGCGAACGGAGGTTGGGAGCCGATCAAATCACGCCCGACCCTACATCCACCGAGTATAATCCAGCGACTCCGCATCGACCCAGCCGAACCAGTAATTCGCGGCGAAGATCGCAAACAGGGTCGTCGCGACGATCGTGACTCGCAGCGCGATCCGAGCCGGGCGGAATTCGTGCGGCGCGCTTTCGGCCTGTCCTGGCACACGCGCCACCCCCGCCTCGTCCGACGTCCTCACCCCGAACGGAAGGACGAGAAATACCGAAAACGCCCAAAACAGGACGTAGATCGCGACCATCGACGTCAGGCGCATGGCGTTATACCGCGATCAGCAGGACATCGACGATCGGCTTCTTGCCGGTCCAGCGCGTCGCAACTCGACGCACCGCGAGTCGAATGTCCTCGCGGACCCGATCGAGATCGCGCGCACCGCCGCGCACCGCGTCGGCCGCGGCCTCCGCGGCATCGGCGATGAACGGCTCGCGATCCTCTTCGACCGGAATCCCCTGGATGCGAACCTGCGGCGCGCCGGCGAGCCGGTTGCCCTTGCCGATCGCCACCGCAACCGAAACCTGCCCGAACAGCCCGAGCTTGCGGCGTTCGTTGATCGTCACCCCGTCGGCGGGCAGGATGACATCGCCATCGAGCACCAGCCGCCCGACCGGCACGTGCCCGATCTTCTTCGGCGCGCCGGGCGCCAGGCGGACGAGGTCGCCATCGGTCTGCACCAGTGTATCCGGAATGCCTTCCGCCAGCGCAAAGCGCGCCTGCTCCATCAAATGCCGCATCTCACCATGCACCGGCACCAGCGCCTCGGGTCGCAGCCAGCGGTAGAGTTGCGCGAGTTCGGGACGCCCGGGATGCCCCGAGACATGGACGTGCGCCTGCTTCTCGGTGATCATCTCGACGCCGCGGCCCGCGAGCGTGTTCTGGATGCGCCCGATCGCGACTTCGTTACCGGGAATCTGTTTCGACGAGAAGATCACGGTATCGCCCGCGTCGAGCTTTACCGGATGCGTCCCCTCGGCGATCCGTGACAGCGCGGCACGCGCTTCGCCCTGCCCGCCGGTCGCTACGATCAGCACCTTGTTCTTGGGCAGCCGCATCGCCGCGTCGGCATCGATCGTCGGCGGCAGATCGCGCAGATACCCGGTCGCCTTGCCGACCTTGATGATCCGGTCGAGCGAGCGTCCGGTCACACACAGTTCGCGCCCCGTCTCCTTGGCGACCTCGCCGAGTGTGTGCAGCCGCGACGCGTTCGACGCAAAGGTGGTGACGACCACCCGACCCTTCGCGCCCGCCACCGATTGCGACAGCCCGACGCGCACGTCGGCCTCCGAACCCGAAGCCTCGGCGTTGAAGACGTTGGTCGAATCGCAAACGAGGACGTCGATCCCGCGGTCGCCGATCGCGGTCATCTGCTCGGGGCTGGCGGGGTTGCCGATCACCGGCGCGGGGTCGAGTTTCCAGTCGCCCGAATGGAACACACGCCCGTGCGGTGTCTCGATCACCAGTGAGCTCGATTCGGGGATCGAATGCGCCATCGGCACGAACTCGAACCCGAACGGTCCGAGCTGGAACGGTTTGCCATATTCGACGATGCGAATCTTGACGCGATCCGCGATCCGCTCTTCCTCGAGCTTGCCGCGGATCAGCCCGGCGGTGAAGGCGGTCGCATAGAGCGGGACGCCGAGGTCTTCGGCGAGATATGGCAATGCGCCGATATGGTCCTCATGCCCGTGCGTCAGGACGATGCCGATCAATTCGTCGCGGCGCTCCTCGATGAATTGCAGGTCGGGCAGCACCAGATCGATGCCGGGATAGGCATGATCGGCAAAGGTCACGCCGCAATCCACCATCACCCATTTGCCCTTGGTGCCGTAGAGGTTGACGTTCATGCCAATCTCACCCGAGCCGCCGAGCGCGCAGAAGAGAAGTTCGTTCTTGGGGGTCATTCAAATCTTTCTAAAAACAATTTCGTCATCCCCGCGAAAGCGGGGACCCAGCTCCGGCGCTACGAACGCGAACTACCGGCGCGGGTGATCGAAACCTTGCGAGATGGGTCCCCGCTTTCGCGGGGATGACAGTCATGCCCGGATATGGGCGCGCTGCCACATCATCGCCAGCCCCTGGATGGTAAGATCGGGCTCGATCGCGTCGAATACCTCGGTATGCCGCTCGAACAGATCGGCGAGTCCGCCCGTCGCGATCACCTTCACTGGCCGCCCGACCTCGGCCTTCATCCGCGCGACCAGCCCCTCGATCATCGCGACATAGCCCCAGTAGATGCCGATATTCATCTGGTCGACCGTCGTCCGCCCGACCACCGAAAGATTGCCCGTCGGCGCCTCGATCGCGATCCGCGGCAGCTTCGCCGCGGCCGACACCAAAGCGTCGAGCGACAGGTTGATCCCCGGCGCGATGATCCCGCCCTTGTACGCGCCGTTGAAATCGGAAAGATCGAACGTCGTCGCGGTCCCGAAATCGATGACGATCAGGTCGCCGGGATAGAGTTCATGCGCCGCGATCGTATTGACCGCGCGATCCGCACCCAAGGAGGCTGGCTCCTCCACGTCGATCGCGATGCCCCATTCGAGCGGCGGGCGGCCCGCGATCAGCGCGTCGGTCTTGAAATATTTGCTCGCCAGCACTTCGAGATTGTGGAGCGCCTTGGGGACAACGATGGAGACGATGACCGCGGTGACATCGCTCCGCTCGAACCCTTCGATCTGGAGCAATTGGCTCAGCCACACCGCATATTCGTCGGCGGTCCGCCGCGGATCGGTCGCGATCCGCCACCGCGCCCTGATCTCACGCCCTTCAACGAGGGCGAAGACGACATTGGTGTTCCCGGCATCGATCGCGAGCAGCATGGGTCGACCTTTCAGACCAGGAACACGTCGGCGGCGTGAATGACACGGCTCGCGCCATCGGCCAAGCGCAGGACGAGCGCGCCGTCGGGCGCGAGGCGACCGAACGCGCCCGCGACCGCCTCGCCATCGGACAGCCGTGCGATCAGCGGCGTACCCGGCGGATGCGCCCGCTCGGTCCAGCGCGCGATGACCGGCGCGAGACCGTCGGTCCGCCAGATGTGGAGCCAGGCCGCCATCATGTCCACGAGTTTCTCCACAAAATCCGCCGGCGTAACCATGACGCCATGCACCGCAAGGCTGGTAGAGGGACGCTCGGGCAATTCCGGATGATGCGCGAGATTGACGCCAAACCCGACCACCACCGCATCGTCGGCGCGCTCGAGAAGGACTCCGGACAGTTTGGCGCCGTCAAGCAGCAAGTCGTTGGGCCATTTGAGGCGCGCCGTGCTCCGGCGAAGGCCGGAGCCCTGGCTATCAGGCAATATCGCCTGCGACGCAGGGCTCCGGCCTCCGCCGGAGTACAGAAAGCTCGAAACCACCTCCTCCAACGCCACCGCCGCGACCAATGCCAGCGTCGCTGTCGCAGGATCGCCCGACCGCACCCGCACCAAAACACTCGCGTAAAGATTCCCCGTCGGTGAATCCCAAACCCGCCCCTGCCGCCCGCGCCCCGCGGTCTGGCGCTCGGCACGCAGCCACAAGCCCTCTTCGGCGCCGCTCCGGGCAAGATCGAGCAGGTCGGCGTTCGTCGATCCCGTCTCGAAGACGGTGCGGATCATGGTCAAAGCGGGCCGTATACGGCTTCGTCCAACCAACCCTCGGGAAGGGTAACCTTCGCAATCGCCAACAAACCCGCAACCGCTCGAGCTGCCTGCTCACGATCTTCGGTATCTGCCAGACGATATAAAGCCAACGCTCTGGCAGCATCGCCAAGCGCTTCCTCCGTGGTCAGGCCCGGAGACTCTTCAATCTTCCGCGCGAGTTCCCGTATTGGCGCTTCCGGGTTTTCGACGACGTCCTCGGAAAGGAAGCCGACATAGTCCTCGCTCGGCGCAAAGTGAGATGTGTCCGCGTAACGATGAATTTCGGCGCGCTGCTGATCAGTTAAAGCCATTGGCGTACTCCTGGCCTCTGAACAGGCGCTAACCGCCGTCACAATCAACGCAACGGCCCCGCGAATCTTCAAAAAAGCGCCTTCGCCGCCGCGCCGGTCCACGCCGTCAGCAGCGGGATCGCGAGATAGCCGAGCGGCGAGACGAGCACCGCCGCCACCGCGATCAACCCGCCTTCCACGCGGTCACCCAGCGCGAACGCCGCGGCGGGTTCGTCGAAGTACATCGTCTTGACGATCCGGAGATAATAATAGGCGCCGATCACGCTGAACGCGATGCCGAACACCGCGAGCGGGAACAGCCCCGCTTGCACCGCCGCGTAGAACACCGCGAACTTGGCGTAGAAGCCGAACAAAGGCGGAATGCCCGCGAGGCTGAACATGAAGATCGCCATCGCCGCGGCCAGCCCGGGGCGCGAGCGCGACAGACCCGACAGGCTCGCGATCGTCTCGATCGGCTGCCCGTCGGCACCGCGCATCTGCAATACCACAAGGAACGACCCCAGCGTCATCGCGATATAAATCGCCATATACGCCATCACCGCCGCGACGCCTTCGGGTGTTCCAGCCGCCAATCCTACCAGCGCGAAGCCGACGTTGTTGATGCTCGAATACGCCAGCAGGCGCTTGATGTTGGCCTGCCCGATCGCCGCAACGGCGCCGAGCAGGATCGAGGCGAGCGCCGCGAAGATCACGATCTGCCGCCATTGGTCGGTCGCCGGCCCCATCGCCTCGACCGCGACGCGTACGCTGAGCGCCATCGCCGCGACCTTGGGCGCGGAGGCGAAGAACGCGGTCACGGGCGTCGGCGCGCCTTCGTAGACGTCGGGCGTCCACATATGGAACGGCACCGCGCTGATCTTGAACGCGAGGCCGGCGAACACGAACACCAACCCGAACAGCAAGCCGATCGACTTCGTGTCACCGGTCAGATGCGCCGCGCCGTACGCGCCCGCGACCTGATCGAACAAGGTCGATCCGGTGAAGCCATAAACGAGGCTAATGCCGTAGAGCAGGATGCCGCTGGCGAGCGCGCCAAGAACGAAATATTTGAGCCCCGCCTCCGCCGACCGCTCGTCGCGCCGCATGAAGCTGGCGAGCACGTAAGCCGCGAGGCTCTGCAATTCGAGCCCGACGTAGAGCGTCAGCAGATCGCCCGCCGACACCATGATACCCATCCCCGCCGCCGACAGCAGGATCAGCACGGGATATTCGGGTCGCAGATCGTCGCCCGTGGTGCGTTCGAAGAAGCGCGGCGCCATGACGATCGCGACCGCGGCGGCGATATAGATCAGCACCTTGGCAAAGGCCGCGAACGCATCCGCGCGATACAACCCGTAAAACGCATCGCCCCCGGACGAAGCGGGACCGATCAGCGCGAGGCACGCACCGAACAGCACCACGACCGAGGTCCAAGACACCAACTTCGTCGAACTCGGCCCGCCCCATGCGGCCACCAGCATCAGCGCCATCGCGCCGAGCGACAGCACGACCTCGGGCAAGGTCATCGCGATCTGCGTTGCGTAGTTCATCGATGCGCCTCCGCGCCCGCGGTCATCGGCACGACCGGCTTGCCCGCGGTCGGCAGCGAATCTCCGGCAGGCTTGGCGCGATCGATCCGCGCCAGCAGGATCGCGGTGTCCTTGCGCATCGGCGCGAGGAAGCTCTCGGGGTACACCCCCATCCACAACACCGCCGCCGCGATCGGCGCGAGCAGCCACAGCTCACGCGACGACAGATCGGGCATCGCGCGGACGTCGTCGGACTTGATCTCGCCGAACACGACGCGGCGGTAGAGATACAGCATATACGCCGCGCCCAGAATGATGCCGGTGGTGCACAGCAAGGTGATCGTCGTCGAGATCTGATACGTCCCCATCAGTGCCAGCAACTCTCCCACGAAGTTGCTCGTCCCCGGCAGGCCGACCGACGCCATCGTGAACAGCATGAACAGCAAGGCATAACGCGGCATGTTGATCGCGAGTCCGCCGTAGCGGCTGATCTCGCGGGTATGCAGCCGGTCGTAGATCACCCCGACGCACAGGAACAACGCGCCCGACACGAGCCCATGCCCGAGCATCACCAGCATCGCGCCTTCTATGCCCTGCCGGTTGAAGCAGAACAGCCCGATCGTCACGATCGCCATATGCGCCACGCTCGAATAAGCGATCAGCTTCTTCATGTCGGATTGCACCAGCGCAACCAGCGAGGTGTAGATCACCGCGACCGCGCTCAACCCGAACATCAGCCACACGAACTGCGCCGAAGCCTCGGGGAACATCGGCAGGCTGAACCGCAGGAAGCCGTATCCGCCGAGCTTCAGCAACACGCCCGCCAGGATCACCGACCCCGCTGTCGGCGCCTGAACGTGCGCGTCGGGCAGCCACGTATGGACCGGCCACATCGGCATCTTGACCGCGAACGACGCGAAGAACGCGAGCCACAGCCACGTCTGCACCCCCGGCGGAAAATCGAACGCCATCAGCGCCGGAATGCTCGTCGTCCCCGCGTGGATCGCCATGTAGAGCATGGCAATGAACATCAGCACCGAGCCGAGCAGCGTATAGAGGAAGAATTTATAGCTCGCGTAGATCCGGTTCGCGCCGCCCCAGATGCCGATGATCAGGTACATCGGAATGAGGCCGGCCTCGAAGAAGATGTAGAACAGGAACAGGTCCTGCGCCGCGAAGGTGCCGATCATCAGCACCTCGGTGAACAGGAACGCAGCCATATATTCGGGAACGCGCTTAGTGATCGCCTGCCACGACGCGCCGATGCATATCGGCATCAGGAACACGCTGAGCATGATCAGCATCAGCGCAAACCCGTCGATCCCCAGCGCCCAGCCGAACCGCCCGAACAGCGGCGCGTACTCGACGAACTGCCACTGCGCCCCACCGATGTCGAAATTCGCCCAGACCACAGCGCCGAGTGCGAGGTCGACCAGCGTCGCGGCGAGCGCCAGCCAGCGCGCACTGCTCGCCGACTGGAACAGGCAAACGAGCGCGGCGATCGCTGGCACCGCGAGCATGACGGACAGGATGGGGAAACCGCTCATAAATCCTCCCCGTTTACGGGGAGGTGGCAGCGCGTAGCGCTGACGGAGGGGGCGGGCCGCAAGCGTAGCGCGCGCGGAGAGCCCCCTCCACCACGCTTCGCGTGGTCCCCCTCCCCATGAATGGTGAGGATTTGCGACATCCCGCTCACCCTGCGATCACCCACGTAACGGCCGCAGTCAGCCCGATGAGCATGACGAACGCATAGGTATAGAGATACCCCGTCTGGAAACGGCTCGCGGCGCGGCTGCCCATCTGCACCACCCACGCCGAGCCATTCGGCCCGAACCGGTCGATCGTCCCTTCATCGCCCCGGTGCCACAGCAAGCGCCCGATCGCGAAGGCGGGGCGGACGAACAGCAAATTGTACAGCTCGTCGAAATACCATTTGTGGAGCACGAAATCGTACAACAGGTCGAACGTCGCGGTGAAGCGCGCCGGGATGTCGGTCGATCGGATATAAGCCAGCCACGCACCCACCAGGCCGAGCAGCATGACGATCGTCGCGGCCAGCTTCACCAGCACCGGCACCTCGTGCATATGGTGCATCAGTTGCTCGCGGAACGCGATCGAACCGCGCCAGAATTCCTCTCCCGACGCCGGCTCGATGAACCAGCGGTGGAACACGAACCCGGCAAGTACCGCGCCGGTCGACAGCACGATCAGCGGGACCAGCATCGTCATCGGGCTCTCGCGCGGATGATAGCCGCCGGTCCCCGCCGGAACATCGCGGGCGCCACGCGCATGCGTATCCGGCGTACGGCCTGCGTGCTCGTCGACCGAATGGTCGTCATGGCCGTGCCCATGCGCGTCGTGCAGCGCGTGCTGGATATGCTCGGACGCGGCCCAGCGCGGCTTGCCCCAGAAGGTCAGGAACATCAGCCGCCACGAATAGAAACTCGTCAGCAGCGCCGCGATCGTGCCGACCCAGAACGCCCCCGGCTCGCCCGCCGCCCAGCTCACCTCGAGGATCGCGTCCTTCGAATGATAGCCCGCGAACCCGCCGATTCCGTAGATGCCGACCCCGGTGATCGCGAGCGTGCCCGCCATCATCGCCCAGAAGGTGATCGGGATTTCCTTCCTGAGGCCCCCATAGAACCGCATGTCCTGCTCATGGTGCATCGCGTGGATCACCGAGCCCGCGCCGAGGAACAGTAACGCCTTGAAGAACGCGTGCGTAAACAGATGGAACATCGCCGCGCCGTACGCGCCGACCCCCGCCGCGAAGAACATGTAGCCGAGCTGCGAGCAGGTCGAATAAGCGATCACGCGCTTGATGTCGGTCTGCGCGCAGCCGATCGTCGCCGCGAACAGGCATGTCGCCGCGCCGATAAAGGTGACGAACCCTAGCGCGACCGGCGAGGTCTCGAACATCGGCGACAAACGACACACCATGAACACCCCCGCGGTCACCATCGTCGCGGCATGGATCAGCGCCGACACCGGCGTCGGCCCCTCCATCGCGTCGGGTAACCAGGTGTGGAGTCCCAATTGCGCCGACTTCCCCATCGCGCCGACAAACAGCAGCAGGCACAGCAAGGTCATCGTATCGACACGATAGCCGAGGAATCCGATCGTCGATCCCGCCATCGCCGGCGCGGCGGCGAGGATGTCTGGGATCGAGACAGTCCCGAAGACCAGATAGGTCCCGAAAATCCCGAGCATAAAACCGAGATCGCCGACGCGATTGACCACGAACGCCTTGATCGCGGCGGCATTGGCGCTCGGTTTCCTGAACCAGAAGCCGATGAGCAGATAGCTCGCGAGTCCAACCCCTTCCCAGCCGAAGAACATCTGAATGAGGTTGTCCGAGGTCACCAGCATCAGCATCGCGAAGGTGAAGAGGCTGAGGTAAGCGAAGAACCGCGGCTGATCGGGGTCGTCCTCCATATAGCCCCAGCTATAGAGATGGACGACCGCCGAGACGGTGGTGACGACGACCAGCATCACGCTGGTCAACGCGTCGACCCGCAGCGCCCAATCGACCTGCAGGCTGCCCGAGGTGATCCATTCGAAGACGGGCGTGACGGTCGCGGCCTGCGATCCGCTGAGGAACCCGATGAAGATCGGCCACGACAGCAAACACGACACGAACAACGCGCCGGTCGTCACGACCTTCGCGGGGACGTTGCCGATCACGCGATTGCCGAGGCCAGCGACGATCGCCGCGAGCAACGGCAGAAAGACGATGAAGGAGATCACCTAAATCCTCCCCGCTCGCGGGGAGGGGGACCGCCGAAGGCGGTGGAGGGGGCGGGCGACGAAGCGCAGCGCGAGAGGCGAGCCCCCTCCACCCCTGCGCTACGCGCAGCGGTCCCCCTCCCCGTCCCGGGGAGGATTTTCAGCAACACCCGCATCACCCCTTCATCCGGCTGGGATCGTCGACCGAGATCGTCCCGCGCCCGCGGAAATAGATGACGAGTATGGCGAGCCCGATCGCCGCCTCCCCTGCCGCCACCGTCAGCACGAACATCGCGAACACCTGCCCCACCAGATCGTTCAGCGCCGCCGAAAACGCGACGAGATTGATGTTCACCGCCAGCAGGATCAGCTCGATCGCCATCAGGATGACGATGATGTTCTTGCGGTTGAGGAAGATGCCGAGCACCCCCATCGTGAACAGGATCGCCGCGACGACGAGATAATGGATCAACCCGATCTGCGCGTTCACAGCGACACCCCCGCGCCGACTTCCGGCCGCGTATTGCGCGTCGCATCCTGCGGCCGTCGCGCGATCTGCCGCGACACATTCTGCGCGCGTACGCCGCTACGCTCTCGGTGCGTCAGCACGATCGCGCCGATCATCGCGACGAGCAGCACCAGCCCCGCGCCCTCGAACACGAACAGATAGCGCGTGTAGAGCAACTGCCCGATCGCCTCGATATTGGGCACCGCCGGATCGATCGGCGCGGCGCGGCGCGAAAGGTCGATCCCGCCGGCGCTCCACGCGCCCACCGCGATCAGCATCTCCGCGACCAGCGCCACCGCCAGCGCCAGCCCGATCCCGAAATACCGTGCAACACCCGCGCGCATCTCGGCGAAGTCGATGTCGAGCATCATCACGACGAACAAAAACAGCACCGCGACCGCGCCGACATAGACGATGACGAGCAGCATCGCGATGAACTCGGCGCCGACCAGCACCATCAGCCCGGCGGCATTGAAGAACGCGAGGATCAGCCACAGCACCGAATGCACCGGATTGCGCGACGCGATCGTCATCGCGCCGGACAGCAGCACGACGAACGCGAAGAGATAAAAGGCGATGGCCTGGATCATGCCACCGTCACCCCCGCGAAAGCGGGGGCCCATCGCCCGACAATAGCCTCATGTTGCGCCAGCAGGAGCTGGGTCCCCGCTTTCGCGAGGATGACGGAAACATCATGAATCATCGCGCGCCGCCTACCGATACGCCGCATCGGCGGCAAGGTTCGCCGCGATCGCGCTTTCCCAGCGGTCACCGTTATCCAGCAGCTTCGCCTTGTCGTAGATCAGCTCCTCGCGCGTCTCGGTCGAGAATTCGTAATTCGGCCCCTCGACGATCGCATCCACGGGACAAGCCTCGGCGCACAGCCCGCAATAGATGCACTTGGTCATGTCGATGTCGTAGCGCGTCGTCCGCCGCGACCCATCGTCGCGCGGCTCGGCCTCGATCGTGATCGCCTGCGCCGGGCAGATCGCCTCGCACAGCTTGCACGCAATGCACCGCTCCTCGCCGTTGGGATAACGCCGCAGCGCATGCTCGCCGCGAAACCGTGGGCTCACCGGATTGCGCTCGAACGGATAATTGATCGTCGCCTTGGCCTTGAAGAAATACCGCAAGGTCAGCGCATGCGCCTTGAGGAATTCCCACAGGGTGAAGGCCTTGATGTATTGCGCTATGCTCATGTCAGAAGCCCACCCGCGCCCACATCAGGACACCCGAAACGAGGAAAACCCACAGCAGCGACAGCGGCAGGAATATCTTCCAGCCCAGCCGCATCAGCTGATCGTAGCGATAGCGCGGCACCGTCGCCTTCACCCAGCTGAAGCAGAAAAAGAAGAACAGGATCTTCGCGAACAGCCAGATGATCCCCGGCACCCAATAGAGCGGCGCCCAGTCGAGCGGCGGCAGATACCCGCCCCAGAACAAGGTCGCGTTGAGCGTGCACATCAGGAGGACGTTGGCATATTCGCCGAGCCAGTAGAGCGCGAAACTCATCGACGAATATTCGGTCTGGTACCCCGCGACGAGTTCGCTTTCCGCCTCGGTCAGGTCGAACGGCGCGCGCTGCGTCTCGGCGAGCGAGGAGATGAAGAACACCACCGCCATCGGGAACAGCAGGGGATTGAGGAAGAAGCCGTTGACCGGCGAATTGAGCACGCCGCGCTGCGCCTCGACGATCGCGGTCAGGTTGAAGCTCCCCGCCCACAGCACCACCGAGATCAGCACGAAGCCGATCGCGACCTCGTAACTCACCATCTGCGCCGCCGCGCGGATCGCCGAGAAGAACGGATATTTCGAATTCGACGACCAGCCCGCGAGGATGATCCCGTACACACCGAGGCTCGACGCCGCGAGGACGTAGAGCAGTCCGACGTTGATGTCGGCGAGCACCACGCCGACCTGGAACGGCACCACCGCCCACACGATCAGCGCGACGGTGAAGGTGATGATCGGAGCGAGGATGAACAGCCCGCGGTTCGCCGCCGAGGGGATGATCGTCTCCTGCAGGAACACCTTCAGCCCGTCCGCGAACGATTGCAGCAACCCGAACGGCCCGACGACGTTGGGCCCGCGCCGCAGCGCCATCGCCGCCCAGATCTTCCGGTCGGCATAGATGATCATCGCCACCGCCAGCATCAGCGGCAGCGCGATGACGAGGATGCCGATGATCGTGGCAAGGAACCACGCCCAGCCGAAATCCATCCCCCAGTGCGTGAAGAGCGCGGTCATGTTGGGTCCACGAAGGATGTGAGATCGGTGTTGCCCTTGGAGAGACCTGAACTCTCCGAAAAGGAACCGCTCTTGCGCCAAGCTGAATAAGCTTCGTTGGTCCAGTTATTTTCTGGGCCTGACCGATCGCGCCTACGATAGCCGCTGAAGCCCTTCCAGATTAGGCCGCCAAGGACGACAGCACCAGCGAGCGGCAATATGATGCTCACTCCGCCGCCTCCGCAAACGCTTCGCCATGCACCAGCTCCGCCGAGCATCGCTGCATCGTCGGCGAGGCGCGGCAGATCGCGTTGTTCAGATAGAAATCCTTGATGGGATATCCTTCGAGCACACCTTCCGCCTTCGCATCGAGCGCCGGGGGGTTCCACTCGAACGTCTTCAGCCCCAGTTCCGCGAGCATCGGCTGGTCGGTCGTCATGTCGGCGCGCAATTCCTCAAGCGTGTCGAACGGCAGCGTCTTGCCCATCGTCTCGCTCAATGCGCGCAGGATCGTCCAATCCTCGCGCGCGTCGCCCGGCGGGAACACAGCGCGCTCGCCGCGCTGGACGCGTCCTTCGAGATTGACCCAGGTCCCCGATTTCTCGGCATAGCTCGCGCCCGGCAGCACGACATCGGCATACGCCGCACCGCGGTCGCCGTGATGGCCGATGTAGACCTTGAACCCGGAGAACTTGGCGAAATCGCATTCGTCCGCACCAAGGAAGAACACCAGCTTGGCGTCGTGCAGCGCCGAAATCCCCGCATCTTGCGCATAACCGAGCATCAGCCCGCCCATCCGCGCCGCCGAGAAATGCACGACATTGAAGCCGTTCCAGCCCTCGCGAACGACGTCCAGCGTCTTCGCGAGCGCAAGGCTCGCGCCCTGCCCGCCCTTCATCGCCCCGCCACCGACGATCACCATCGGCCGCTCGGCCTTCCCGAACGTCTCGGTGACGGCTTCGGGCAAATCGCCGAGCAATGCGAGATCGTCGCCGAGCCACTCGACCTTGTACGTCAGCTCGGTCTCCGGCCCGATCGCGAAGACCTTCGCGCCCTTCTTGATCGCCTTGCGGATGCGCGTGTTCACCAACGGCGCTTCCCAGCGCAAATTGGTCCCGACCAGCAGGATCGCGTCCGCGGTCTCGGCCCCCGCGATCGTCGTATTGAAATTGACCGCCGCCAATGACGACGTGTCGTAATCCATGCCGGTCTGCCGTCCTTCGAGCAGATCGGAACCGAGCGACTTCACCAAAGCCTTGGCGGCATACATCGTCTCGCAATCGACGAGATCGCCCGCCACCGCCGCAACGCTGTCGCCGCAATCCACCGCCGCGATCGCGGCAAACGCCTCGTCCCAGGTCGTCGCGATCAGCTTGCCGTTCACCCGCACATAAGGCTTGTCGAGCCGCTGCCGCACCAGCCCGTCGACCGCGTGGCGCGTCTTATCGGTCGCCCATTCCTCGTTGACGTCTTCGTTCACGCGCGGGACGCACCGCAGCACCTGCCGCCCACGGCTGTCGAGCCGGATGTTGGTGCCAACCGCGTCCATCACGTCGATCGTCAGCGTTTTCTTGAGTTCCCACGGCCGCGCCTCGAACGCATAGGGCTTCGACGTCAGCGCCCCGACCGGACACAAATCGACGACATTGCCCGAAAGCTCGCTCGTCACCGCCTCTTCGAGATAGCTGGTGATCTGCATATTCTCGCCGCGATAGATCGCGCCGATCTCCTCGACCCCCGCGACTTCCTCGGCGAAACGAATGCAGCGTGTGCACTGGATGCACCGCGTCATCACCGTCTTGACGATCGGCCCCATATATTTCTCGGTGACCGCGCGCTTGTTCTCGTCGTAGCGCGAATGCCCGCGGCCATACGCGATCGACTGGTCCTGCAGATCGCATTCGCCGCCCTGGTCGCAGATCGGGCAATCGAGCGGATGGTTGATGAGGAGGAACTCCATCATCCCCTCGCGCGCATGCTTCACCATCGGGGTGTTGGTGAAAATCTCCTGATTGTCCGCGGCGGGCAGCGCGCACGACGCCTGCGGCTTGGGCGGCCCCGGCTTCACCTCGACGAGGCACATCCGGCAATTGCCCGCGATGCTCAGGCGTTCGTGATAGCAGAAGCGCGGAATCTCCTTCCCCGCCAGCTCGCACGCCTGAAGCACGGTGGCGCCTGCCGGAACCTCGATGTCGATACCGTCGACCTTGACCTTAGGCATTCGCGGCCCTGTCCGATGTCGCCATGCGGTAGAGCACCTCCGAGACGAGTCCCGAAATCGTCGATCGCGTCATCGGCGCGTCGCGGTCGCTCGAGGTGCAATCCTCGATCGTCGGTTGCAGCGCCTTCAGGGCGTCGAATTCGGCATTCCCTTCCGGTTCGGCCAAGACATAGGCGCGGGCGAGGTCGGGCTTGGCGCGGATCACGCACGCGGCGAATTGCCGGTCGGCGACATAGTTCTTGACCGCAGCCGCATCCTGGCCTCGCGCATCGACAGTGTAGTCGGGCGCGCTACCCATTTCGGGCGCCTTGCCCGCGAAGTCGCGCACGTACATCGCCTTGTAGATCGCGCCGCGCAGCATCGTCGGGCCGAAGTTCATCTGCTGCCCGCCCGACGCGCCGTCGACGCAATCGCCCTGGTTGAGATACGTCGCGGACCGCGCCGCGTCCTTGCTCTGCGGGAACATCTTCAGGAACGCGCGCACGTTGCTCGGCCGGTCGCTGAGCAGGCATTGCGCGCCGCCCGCGAGAACGCGCCGGGCGTGCCGCGCCTGATCGGTCGTCGCGATCTGCTGCTTCAGGACTTCGCCCGGAACCTGGGCGGGCGCGATGCCCGAGGTTCCCAGGGCAAGCGCGACGACAGCGATTTGCGCTTTTCGTACGGTCATGGCTCGATCTCCCAATACGGTCGCGTCACCGGCTCGCCGCCAAGGCGGCCGGCGCGACGGTGCGATAGAAATACGCTCTTGCGAGCGCCACGCGCAATCCCAACCGATTGGTTTTGAGCGTCGCGCCAGTTTGCAGGCAAGGCCCGATATCCGTCTGCAACGCCGCCATGGCGCCGGCTTCACCCGTATCGAACGGGTCGGACCACAGTAGCGCGGCGACCTTGTCGGGCACGCGATCGGCGAGGCAGACCGCCATTTCGTCGACGATCCTGGCGCTGTCGTCCTCGCTGACCCACGGGGCCTTGTAGTCAGCCTTGGCCGCGGCGGCGGGGAGGCTCGGCCGTCCCCGCTTGTGGAGAAGCGCCTGGGCCAGCATTCCGACAAGCGTCTGCTGAGAAAAGCGCATTTCCATCGCGGCCAAATCGCCGCCGCTGAGCATGCACGGACCCATATAGGGCTTGAGTGACCCGAGAGCTCGTTTTCGGGTTGCGTCGTCCGGCGCCATCACCAGCGCTTCCGACAGCCTGGGCACACGAGAAATAAGGCAATTCGCGGTTTTGAGCGCAATCTGGCTGCCCTGCTCCAACGCGGTCAGTCGGGTCGCCGGCTTGCGAGGGGGCGTTCCGGCCGATGCGACATTTCCCGGCTGATCCGCGGGCAGCCGCGTTCCGGTCCAACCGTCCTGCGCTTGCGCCATCGCGAGCGGCGCCACGCTTGCGACGATCGCCAGCACCCATGAAGCTCGATGCCTCACTCCGCCGCCTCCTGCATCGGCATGTCCGCGTCCCCGCCGCGCTCGACGATCCGCCGCTCGATCTCGGGCCGGAAATGCTTGATCAGCCCCTGGATCGGCCACGCAGCGGCGTCGCCCAGCGCGCAGATCGAATGCCCCTCGACCTGCTTGGTCACCTGCTGAAGCATATCGATCTCGCCGATGTCGGCGTCGCCGGTCCGCAGCCGCTCCATCACCCGCCACATCCAGCCGGTGCCTTCGCGGCACGGCGTGCACTGGCCGCAGCTTTCGTGTTTGTAGAAATAGCTGATGCGGCTGATCGCGCGGACGATGTCGGTGGATTTGTCCATCACGATCACCGCCGCGGTGCCGAGCCCCGATCCGACCGCCTTCAACCCGTCGAAGTCCATCGGCGCGTCCATGATATCCTTCGCGGGCACCAAAGGCACCGAAGACCCACCTGGGATCACCGCGAGCAGATTGTCCCACCCGCCGCGAATCCCGCCGCAATGTTCCTCGATCAGCTCGCGGAACGGGATGCTCATCGCTTCCTCGACGACGCACGGGCGGTTCACATGGCCCGATATCTGGAACAGCTTGGTCCCCTCGTTCTTCGTCGCGCCGAAGCTCGCGAACCACGCCGCGCCGCGACGCAGGATCGTCGGCACCACCGCGATCGATTCGACATTGTTGACCGTCGTCGGACAGCCATACAGCCCCGCCCCCGCCGGGAACGGCGGCTTCAGCCGCGGCTGGCCCTTCTTGCCCTCCAGGCTCTCCAGCATCGCGGTCTCTTCGCCGCAGATATAGGCGCCTGCGCCGCGGTGGACGAAAACGTCGAAATCGTATCCCGAACCGCACGCGTTCTTGCCGATCAGCCCGGCGTCATACGCCTCGGCCACCGCAGCGAAGAGCACCTCGGCCTCGCGGATATATTCGCCGCGGATGTAGATATACGCCGCGCGGGCACGCATGGCGTATCCGGCGACCAACGCTCCCTCGATCAGCTTGTGCGGATCGTGCCGGATGATCTCGCGGTCCTTGCAAGACCCCGGCTCGGATTCGTCGGCGTTGATGACGAGGAAGTTCGGCCGGTCGGGCTTGGGTTCCTTGGGCATGAACGACCATTTCGTGCCCGTGGGGAACCCAGCCCCGCCGCGCCCGCGCAGACCGCTCGCCTTGACGACATCGATGATCGCATCCTGCCCGCGCGCCATCAACCCCTTGGTATCGTCCCAATCGCCCCGCGCGCGCGCCGCGTCGAGCTTCCACGACTGGAAACCGTAGAGGTTGGTGAAGA
The DNA here is from genome assembly GCA_038236185.1 of Sphingomonadales bacterium. Lineage (GTDB taxonomy): Bacteria > Pseudomonadota > Alphaproteobacteria > Sphingomonadales > Sphingomonadaceae > Sphingomonas. The sequence goes on from JBBSTE010000003.1 coordinate 43,452, forward strand.
TGCGGTCCTTGTCAGCGAGCATGACGAACTCCGTTCGTCACCCCGGCCTTGAGCCGGGGTCCCGCTGAGTTGCCCGCCGCAGAAGAAGCGGGACCCCGGGTCAAGCCCGGGGTGACGAGAGGGTCAGCGAGCATTCGTTTGCCTCGCACGACTGGATTTGAGTAGATTCTGGTGCAAGGCGTCCAGAGTTGCGGCCATGGTCCGGAAATGCCGAGCATCTACCGGGTTCATTCCGACAAGCGAGGCATAAAGTCGCGATTGCGACAACGCGAACGCATCCATCACCACTCCCCCCGATAATCGTGGTTCGCGTCCACCATCTCGCGCAACGTCGTCGGCCCGCCCTCGGGGCAACTCGCCTGCCGGCCGATCGTAGACCCAGGCTCGGGCCGCTCGCCCTTGGCCAGCGCGTCGAGCACCGCGACCGTCCGGTCGTAATCGAGATCCTCGTAATTATCGTCGTTGACCTGCATCATCGGCGCGTTGGCGCACGCACCGAGGCACTCGACCTCGGTCAGCGTGAACAGACCGTCCGGCGTCGTTCGCCCCTTGACCAGCCCGTGGTTCCTGCACGCCGCGAACACGTCGTCGCTGCCGGCGAGCAGGCACGGCGTCGTCCCGCACACCTGGACGTGATAGCGCCCGACCGGCGCCATGTTGAACATCGTGTAGAAAGTCACGACCTCATACACCCGCATGTACGGCACGCCGATCGCGCGCGCGACGAACTCGATCACCGGCACCGGCAGCCAGCCCTGCGTCCCCGTCTCCGCGCCGACCTGCCGCTGCGCCAGATCGAGCAACGGCAGCGACGCCGACTGCTCGCGGCCCGCGGGATAGCGCGCGAGGATTTCGTTCGCGACGCGCTGATTGTCCTCCGACCACGCGAAATCGCCCCAGCGCGCGCGGGTCTCGGCCTCGTCGGGAATTTGGGGTGCGTCAGCCATCGTTCTTCCACACGCTTGCAAAAAGCTCTTTCACGCCGAACGCGAAGACGGCCACGCCCCATGTAATAGCGGCGCAGACCAGCACAGTTTGCAGCGGCGACATGGTCTGCGGATCGACGAAGAACGCGAAAGGCGCAATTGGCAGAAGAGCCATCAATCCAATCCGAGTCTTATACCCGATCGGCCCACTATCCTTTGCGGGTGAGTAACGCAGCCAGTCGAGCGCCCTCACCGGTCACACTCCCCGAACACGATATCCATCGCGCCCAGAATAGCCGTCATATCCGCCAGCATATGCCCCTTCGACATGAAATCCGCCGCCTGCAAATGCGAGAAAGCGGTCGGCCTGATCTTGCAGCGATACGGCTTGTTGCTGCCGTCGCTCACCAGATAGACGCCGAACTCGCCCTTGGGGCTTTCGGTCGCGACATACACTTCGCCTGCTGGGACGTGATACCCTTCCGTATAGAGCTTGAAGTGATGGATCAGCGCCTCCATCGACCGCTTCATCTCGGCGCGCTTCGGCGGCACGACCTTGCGATCGAGCGACGCGATCGGCCCCTCGGGCATCTCCGCGAGGCATTGCTTCATGATCCTGACCGACTGCCGCACTTCCTCGACGCGGACCATGAACCGATCGTAGCAATCGCCGCGCGTGCCGACCGGCACCTCGAAATCCATCTTCGCATAGACGTCGTAGGGCTGCGACTTGCGCAGATCCCAGGCGATGCCCGATCCACGGATCATCGGCCCTGAAAAGCCCCATTTGATCGCGTCGTCACGGCTGACGGTGGCGATATCGACGTTGCGCTGCTTGAAGATGCGATTGTCCGCGACGAGGCTCAGCGCATCCTCGAACAGCCGCGGCACGCGCGTATCGAGCCAGTCGGCGATGTCGCTCAGCAGCTTCAATGGCGCATCCTGATGCACCCCGCCGGGCCGGAAATAGTTCGAATGCATCCGCGCGCCCGAAACGCGCTCGAAGAAATTGAGGCAATCCTCGCGGATCTCATACATCCACAGCGCCGGCGTCATCGCGCCGACGTCGAGAATATGGCTCGCCAGATTGAGCATGTGGTTCGAAATGCGCGTCAGTTCGGCGAAGAACACCCGCAGATATTGCGCGCGCACCGGCACTTCGAGATCGAGCAACTTCTCGATCGCGAGCACGAATGTATGCTCCATGCACAAGGGCGACGCATAATCGAGCCGGTCGAAATACGGCAACGCCTGCGCGTAGGTCTTGTACTCGATCAGTTTCTCGGTGCCGCGGTGGAGCAGGCCAATGTGAGGGTCCACCCGCTCGATGATCTCGCCGTCGAGCTCCATCACCAGCCGCAACACGCCGTGCGCGGCGGGATGCTGCGGGCCGAAATTGATCGTGTAATTGGTGATCGTGACGTCGCCCTCGGTGGGATGCGCCGCATCCTCCCGGTCGAGCAGTTTCTCGATCGCGGGATCGAGCGTGGAGCCGAAGGCCTCAGACATTCCATACCTCCCCCGCAATCGTCATCCCCGCGAAAGCGGGGACCCAGCTCCCGACCGCCCCGCCAGGTGCAACCCGCACGAGATGGGTTCCCGCTTTCGCGGGAATGACGAGGGAGGAGATGGCCGCGCTCACCGCTGCCGCCCCTTCCCCGGCGCCACATCCGGATCAACCGGCTTCGGCGCCGCATCGGGCGAGGCCTTCCCTGCCCCGGTCTGCGCACTGCTTTCGGTGGACTTCGGCGTCGGCGCGGGCGCGGATTTCGCGCTCTCCACCGCATCCGCCTTCGCGATCGCATCCGCGCTCAGCGGCGTCGGCGCGCCCTTGGCTTCGGGAAGCGCCGCCTTCTCGTCACCGGGCAGGATATATTCCGCCCCTTCCCACGGCGACATGAAGTCGAACGTCCGGAAATCCTGCGCGAGTTGCACCGGCTCGTACACCACCCGCTTCGCCTCTTCCGAATAGCGCAGCTCGACATAACCCGTCAGCGGAAAATCCTTGCGCTGCGGATGCCCGCGAAAACCATAATCGGTCAGGATGCGCCGCAGGTCGCGGTTGCCCGCGAACAGCACCCCGTACATGTCGTACACCTCGCGCTCGAGCCACCCCGCGACCGGCCACAGATCGGTGACGGAGGGGATCGGCTGCTCCTCGTCGGTCGCGACATGGACGTGGAGCCGGTGGTTGCGCGTCAGCGACAGCAGGCAATAGACCATCTCGAACCGTTCGACACGATCGGGATAATCGACGCCGGCGATCTCCATCAGCTGCTGGTATTCCAGCCCCGGCGTGTCGCGCAGCGCGGTCATTGCCGCGATCAGGCCATCGCGATGAACATGCAACTGCACCTCGCCGACCTGCGCGAACGCATCGACCAGCGCCGACCCGATCGCACCACGCGCGGCATCGATCACCGCATCGTTGAGATCGACGGCGTAAGCGGGAGCTGGGGCGCGCATTAGATCCTCCCCCGGAGGGGGAGGGGGACCAGCCGCAGGCTGGTGGAGGGGTATTGGCGACAGGCACCGTCTTCGCATGTGGAGAATACCCCTCCACCGCTACGCGGTCCCCCTCCCCCTCCGGGGGAGGATTTAGCGAACCCCCTCACCGTTCGATACTCCCGCTCCGACGGATCTTCCGCTGCAACTGCATGATCCCGTACAGCAGAGCCTCCGCGGTCGGCGGGCACCCCGGCACATAGATATCGACCGGCACGATCCGGTCGCACCCGCGCACGACGCTGTAGCTGTAATGATAATAGCCGCCGCCGTTCGCGCACGACCCCATCGAAATGACGTATTTCGGGTCCGACATCTGGTCGTAGACCTTGCGCAGCGCCGGCGCCATCTTGTTGCACAGCGTCCCCGCGACGATCATCACGTCGCTCTGCCGCGGGCTCGCGCGCGGTGCCGCGCCAAATCTTTCAAGGTCATAGCGCGGCATATTCACATGAATCATCTCAACCGCGCAGCACGCCAGCCCGAACGTCATCCACCATAGCGAACCGGTGCGCGCCCACTGGAACAGCTCTTCGGTGGACGTCACCAGAAAGCCCTTGTCGGTCAGTTCGCCGTTGAGGCCGTCGAAATATCCGGCGTCGGGAGGGACCAGAGAGGTCGCCGTCGCCGGACGATCGAGCTCGACCGGGCCGGAATGCGGATCTACTCCCAATCGAGCGCTCCCTTCTTCCAGGCGTAGACGAGGCCGAGCGCCAGTTCGCCGATGAACACCATCATGCTGATCCACGCGGTCCAGCCGAGATCGAACACCGTGACCGCCCAGGGATACAGAAACGCCGCCTCGAGATCGAAGATGATGAACAGAATCGCGACGAGATAGAATCGCACGTCGAACTGCGACCGGCTGTCTTCGAAAGCGGGAAAGCCGCACTCATATTCGCTGAGCTTCGCCACCGTCGGATTATACGCCCCGGTGAAGCGCTGCGCGATCATCGGCAGGAACACGAACGCGCTCGAAAGCGCGATCGCGACGCCGAGGAACAGCAGGATCGGCAGATATTGCGATAGATCAACCAAAACTCATCTCGCAGATGCGAACGGAACGGGGTCGCTTTAGGCCCGAGGGGTGGGGCGGGCAAGGCGCTGGGGCGTGAGAATGATTCTCAAATTCCTCCCCGGAACGGGGAGGGGACCGCGACGCGAAGCGGCGTGGTGGAGGGGGCTCTCCTCGCAGCGCACCGCTAGTGGACAACCCCTCCACCATGCTGCGCATGGTCCCCCTCCCCGTGCCGGGGAGGAGTGGAGATCAGCGCAAAGCCCCCGCCACCAGCTTGTGCAGCTTCGAATGCAGCACGTCGTTCGCGGCGAGGAACTCGCTCCGCTCAACGGTCCGATCGCCCCCGCGGAAATCGGTGACGAAGCCCCCCGCTTCCTTCACCAGCAGCATCCCCGCCGCGACGTCCCAGACATTGAGATCGCTCTCCCAGAACCCGTCGAACCGCCCCGCCGCGACCCACGCCAGATCGAGCGCCGCCGACCCCAGCCGGCGGATCCCCGCCACCTGCGGAGCCACCGCCCCGAAGATCCGGCTCCACTGGACGAAATCGCCGTGGCCCATGAACGGAATGCCCGTCGCGATCAGCGCATCGGACATCTCGCGCCGCGCCGAAACGCGCAGCCGCTGGTCGGTGTTCCACGCGCCCCGGCCCTTCTCCGCCCAGAAGCTCTCGTCGGTCAGCGGCTGATAGACCATCGCGGTCGTGATCTCGCGCTTGCCCGAGGGCAACGGCTCCTCGACCGCGATCGAGATCGCGAAATGCGGGATGCCGTGGAGGAAGTTGCTCGTCCCATCGAGCGGATCGACGATGAACCGCGGCTTGGCCGGATCGCCCGGCACCTCGCCACGCTCCTCCAACACGAACCCCCAGTCGGGCCGCGCGTGCGACAATTCCTCGAACAGGGTCTGCTCGGCGCGCTTGTCCGCCATCGAGACGAAATCGGCCGGGCCTTTCTTCGAGACCTGAAGGTGCTGGACCTCGTTGAAGTCACGCCTGAGCCGCGGCGCCGCCTTGCGCGCGGCGCGATCGATGACGGTCATAAGGCCGGAATGGGATGGCATTTATCTACCTTGGCTAGAAAGGCGCAGCGCAAGCGCCTCCAGTTCGTCACGAGCTAAGGCCGACGACAATCCCTGATCAGCGTACCGCCGCATGATCGAAGAAATTTCGTCAGCGACGTCCTTGTACGGGCGCAAATGTCCGTATCCCGAAATCAAATCGTCGAGATCAAAGCCGTTGCCGGTGTTGTCCAAGTGCCGACGAAAATACTCAGACGGCTGAGGCATCAATCCGCGCGCTTCACGTAAGTCTGCTCATACACATCCACCACAATCCGCGTCCCCGCGCCGATATGCGGCGGCACCATCACGCGCACACCGTTGTCGAGCACCGCCGGCTTGTAGCTCGACGACGCGGTCTGCCCTTTCACCACCGCGTCCGCCTCGACGATCATCGCCTCGACCTGGGCAGGCAATTGCGCCGAGATCGGCCGCTCGTCGTAAAGCTCCATCACCACGTCCATCCCGTCCTGCAGGAACGCCGCGGCATCGCCCAGCACGTCGGCGTCGAGCGTGATCTGCTCGTAATTCACCTTGTCCATGAAGGTCAGCGTGTCGCCCTCGCGGAACAGGAACTGGAAATCGACGGTGTCGAGCCGCACCTTCTCGACGCTCTCCGCCGAACGGAAGCGGATGTTGTTCTTGCGCCCGTCGATCAGATTCTTCAGCTCGACCTGCATATAGGCGCCGCCCTTGCCCGGCTGGGTGTGCTGCGTCTTCACCGCGCGCCAGATGCCGCCTTCATATTCGATGATGTTGCCGGGACGAATCTCGACCGCGTTGATCTTCATGGGATGCCTGCGAAAAAACCCGTTCGGGCTGAGCCTGTCGAAGCCCTGCCCTTCTTCTCACGGATGCAAAGAAGGACAGCCCTTCGACAAGCTCAGGGCGAACGGAAGGGGAGTTGATGCCCGCCCCTAGCGAACGCCGTCTTTTCCGGCAAGCAGCGGGTAGGGATCGACGTCCTCGCCCTGCCACCAGCGATCGTCGGGGCGCATTCGCGTCAGCCCGAAATGGAGGTGGTAATTACCCGGCCCCGCATCGCCGGTATCGCCGACGAAGCCGAGCGGATCGCCCGCCTTCACCCGCATTCCCTCATACACCCCCGGGGCATAACCCGCGAGATGCGCGTAATAATAGGTCCAGCGCCGATCGGGCGAGCGCACGTAAAGCGTCGTCCCGCCCAACTCGCTCCGGAATAGCTTCTCGATCGTCCCCGGCGCCGCCGCGACCACCGGCGAGTTCGCGGGCGCGAGGATGTCGGTGCCGTGATGCGCGCGTAACCCGCCGCCCCGCGCATCGCCCCAGGAGTCGGTGATCGCGCCGCGCGGATAACCGGCGATAGGGACGATCAACGCCGGGGCGCCATCCGCCACCACGCTCGTCGAAGGCGCCGGTCCCATCCGCGGCAAAAATCGCCCGCCACTTCCGAACGACAACAGCGACAAAAACCCGCCGACGACCACTACGATGCCGATCAGGATCCCCCAGCCGAGCTTCGTCATGGCGTCAGGTCACCCCGTTATTCCTGGAACACCGCCTTCGTCCCCGGCTTCACCATAAGCGACAATCGCGCCGCGTCCCAATTGGTCAGCCGGATGCAGCCGTGGCTCTCGGCGCGGCCGATCGTCTCCGGCGCCGGGGTGCCGTGGATGCCGTAATGCTCCTTCGACAGGTCCATCCAGACGACCCCGACGGGCCCGTTCGGTCCCGGCGGCAGCATCGCGCCCTTGGCGCTCTTGCTCGAATCCCAGAACAGCGCCGGATTATACCGGAATTTCGGATTATAGTCGGACCCGTTGATCTTCCAATTGCCCAGCGGCAGCGGATCATGCGTCGATCCCATCGTCGCGGAGAATTGCGCGAGCAATTTGTCCTGCGCGTCCAGCACCCGCAGCACCCCGTTGGATTTGTCGACGACGATATGATCCGCGACTGGCTCGACCGAATTGACGTTGAGCATGGTCAGCGTCGCGCGCCATTTCGGATCGAGCGATGCGGGATAGTCCTGCTTCTCGGGCACCGCGTTGGGAAAGACGATCTCGCTCCCCGGCGCCAGCCGCGTCTCCGGCGAGTTCAGTTCCATCAGCACCGCGGGCGTAGTGTGGAACATCTCCGCCAGCTTCTCCATCGGCGATTTGTAGCCGAGCGTCGGCAACTCCGCCTGCTTTTGAGGATCCTTGGGAACATCGACATACGGCCCCGCGAGCATCTCCGGCGTCAGCGCGACCGTCACCGTCGGCCGCTTCATCCGATAGGGATAAAGCGCCTTCAGCGTCGCTTCGTCGGGCTTGCCCGTGACCGTCAGCCCGCGACTTTCCTGAAATCCCTTAAGCGCCGCCACGAGCGATTGCCCGCTGCGTCCGTCGAGCACGCCCGGCCCGAACCCGAGCGCGTCGAGGATCACCTGGACATGCAGGATATCGCGATCGAGCGGCGTCGGCGCCGCGCTCGCCTGACCCGCGACGAAAACGGCGGCGACGGCCACCGCGAAACCCGGAATACGCATGAAATCTCGACCCTTTTTTACAGACACGCCGGGACCAGAACGGCTCATCGGTCGATTGGGTCCGTTGTCGTGACGGTTCCGAGAACTAGGATGTTAGTCAACCGTCCGACAAGGCCCCGTGCTCCTGCGAAGGCAGGAGCGTTGGGTGGCGTGCCGACCGCCGGTCTCCAGCGCTCCTGCCTACGCAGGAGCACGGACCAATCTCATCAGCCTTGGTTCAACGAAATAGGCCCTGAGAAGAAATAAGCCCCGGGGAGACGCCCCGTGCGCGCGAAAAGGCGGGCCTCTGAAGGTTGCGACGCTCTCGCTCATGCCAACACCGCGCCGAAAGCGCGCACCGCCGCCGCCTCGTCCCCGCTCCACACCGCGGCCGACACCGCCAGAAAATCCGCCCCCGCCGCGACCAGCGGCGCGGCGTTCGCGAGCGTGATCCCGCCGATCGCGACGCTCGGCACCTCGAACATCGTCGCCCACCACGCGAGGATCGACGGATCGGGCCGATGCGACACCTTTTTGGTCGTCGTCGGATAGAAGCTCCCGAACGCGACATAATCCGCCCCCGCTTCGCCCGCCTCCATCGCGAGATGCCGGCTGTCGTAGCACGTCACCCCGATCTGCGCCGCCGGCCCGAGTTCGGCGCGCGCCGCACGCGGATCGCCATCCCCCTGCCCCAAATGCACCCCATCCGCGCCAAGCCGTTTGGCAAGCGCGACGCTGTCGTTGACGATAAACGCCACCTCCCGCTCCGCGCAGATCGCCTGCAACGGCGCGCCGAGCGCGGCGGCCTCATGCTGATCCAGACCCTTCACCCGAAACTGAAACGCGGCGACCGCCGCCGCATCCAGCGCCCGCGCCAGCCGATCGGCAAAGCCCCCCGACACATCAAGCGGCGAGATCAGATAAAGTCGGCAATCCCCCCGCCGCCCCGCACGCCCAAACCGCGCCGCGAAATCGGGATCGAGCGGGCCAAGCGGGTCTTTTGTGTCCATGCGGGCGGCTCTAGCGGGAGATGTGGGGGAGCGAAATGGGGGAGGTGATCGGTGAGCCGCTTCAACGAATGTCCCGTTAGACGACAGGCAGATTACAGGTGCTGAGAGGCGAATGGCGACCCGTCGGTAGGGTCCGGACCCTGATGAGAGCCTCGCACCGCGAACTCCGTAGGTTATGGGCGCACAGCAGACCTGTATCGAACGTAAATGCGTGTAAGTCAGATTGGCGCGAATGCGTTTCTCAGGCCGCTAGCGACAACCTGTTCCTGCCTCGTGCTTTGGATTGGTACAGCGCGCCGTCAGCTGCCGCCACGATCTCTTCGGCGGTTTGGTCCGCCGTGATTGCGGCGATGCCGCCGCTGACCGTAACTCGCACCGTCCGACCGTCGCCGACCGGTGTTTCAAGCTTCGCCAACGAAAGGCGCACGCGGTCGCAGACTGCGGCTGCCTGTTCCAGATCCGCCCCAGTCAACAGCGCGACAAACTCTTCGCCGCCGATACGCGCCACGATGTCGCTGTCGCGAACGACCGCGCGCAACAGATCGGCAAACGCGCGGATCACCTTGTCCCCGATTGCGTGCCCGTAGCGGTCGTTGACATCTTTGAAGTGATCGAGATCGAAGATCGCGACCGAGGCGCGGGGCGAGACCTCGGCTTTGCGCTCGATTTGGCGGGCAAGCGCCCGGTCGAATGCGCGACGGTTCGCCAGGCCGGTGAGTGGATCGGTCAACGCATCGATCGTCAGAACCGCCTCGGCCTCCTTGCGCCGCGATACGTCCCGGATGATGCTGACCACCCCCGTTGAAACATCCTGATCATCGACGGTCGCCCGGGTATGGGTTTCGAACCAGCCGATTTCCCGGCCATCGGAAACGACGCGATATTCGACGATGAACGTGCGATCGGGCGCGGCCAGCGCCTGGCGATGCACTCTGACGACCGCTTCGACATCGTCGGGATGGATGAGCGTATGCGGCATGGTCCCCACAAGCGTTGCGGGATCGCGGCCAATAATGCTCCGCGCGGAAGGCGAGACGTATCTGATACGACCGTCCGGCCTGAGCGTCATGATGACGTCGCCGGTACGATCGAGGATCAGGCGCTGGAGCGCACTTTGTTCCTGGACCTCGATCAGGGTCTGCTGGCGGCGCTTGAGGTCTCCAGCGGCGGGCAATGCCATCAGAACCCCGGTCGCAAGATAGAGTTGAAGGATCTGCGCGTGGACACCGTCGCCGCCAGGGACGACCGCGATCGGTCCCGAACCGTGCATCGTGAAATAGGCGCCAATCACGGTGATGATCACCGTAGATGCGGTGGCCCCCATTCGCCCAAACCGAAAGACCGCGATCATCATCGGCAGAAAAGGCATGAACAGGAGCGGAAAGACGTTCTGCGCGAACACCGCCGCCGTCACGATCGTGAGAATCGCGAGCAGAGAAATCCCTTCGATCCGTTGCTGAGGGCTGGCGTTGCGCGTCCAACCGCGGACATCGCCGCGCAATGTCAGCAAGACGAGCGGAGTGACGATCGCGGTGCCGAGCGCGTGGGCTGTGTACCACGTCAACCAGCTAGCTCCGTAGCTCAACAGCGTGAATTGCGCGGCGACAAGAGCCCCTGCGCACGCACTGGCCGCCGGAACGATACCTGCTCCCACAAGCAGAAAGAGGGCGATTTCACCTATCGATTGAAACGCGTCGCATCGCGGGCACCATCGCCGCATCAATTCAGCCGCGAACCATGCTTCACCGACGTTGATGATCGCCAGTGGAAAGGCGACGGTCAGCCCCAACCCGAACAGCCAGGTCGCAACGAAGCTGGCGGCCCCGCAAACCACCGACATCGAGAGCCAGCGGCTGCGATCGGTGATCATCAGAACGCCGAGCATTAGCGGCCCTGCCGCCCATATGAACGCCAAGCCGCCGTCAAACCGGGTCAAACGCACCGTCAGCGCGGCAATCGCGAAATAGGCAAGCCCGAGCGCCGCGCATTGCAACAGGTGCCTACCGGTAGGTTCGGAAAGGCGGTCGGACTTCATGCCGCGACGCTAACCGGGGATGGTAAACAAACGTCCAACGTCGGGCCGTTGGTCGCAGGCGTCCCAAGCGCACCAGTCGGCCGGCAGACAATTCGACTTCCGGCACGTTGCGGTGGAATGACGGCTTACGGTCTTCGAATTACCGCCCTCGAATGACCGAAGGTGGACACAAACCTGCCGAAACGAAAGTTGCCGTGGAGCGCAGATCAAAGCACGGTGGAAGGCTATATTCCCTCTGTCCTACAGCGCCACGCGCATGTCATAAGGACATGCAACCGACTCACCGGTGCGCCGCTCTTTGACACTGGCAAGAAAACCGATTCCGGCGTTACCTCGCCTTCGCGCACGAATTTCGATAAATCTGCCGAAAGTGGACAAAACGACGCACTCTCCCGTCACCTTCGTCACCTTTCGACGAAGCCGCCTCCACATCCGCGCACCGCGAACCCCGTGCGTCGGCCCGCCTGTCGCCTAACCTTCCGCGCGCGACCGACCGCGTCTGAGCGTTACTTTCGTTACTTTTGGCGCCCCTCACGCCTCCGCGCCAACCACCGCCAGCATAAACCCGTCCCATTTCTTCGCGCCGACCGTCTGCACCACCGTCGCCATCCGGGCGGGCCAAGGAAACCTTCTCCAGCCGCGGCGACTGCACACAATCTTGACGACTACCGAACAGTGTGTATTATACACCAATGTCGAGCCGCGAGATCATCGGTGATTTGCTCGCGGCGGGATGGGTGCTCGATCGGGTGCGTGGGTCGCACCATCTTTTCACCCATCCGGACCGGAACGGCCATATCGTTGTGCCGCACCCGAAAAAGGATCTCGGACGCGGCCTTGTCGCGGGGATCCGCAAGCAGGCGGGATTGGACCAATGACACTGCGCTATCCGATTGCGATCGAATCGGGCACCGAAACGACCGCGTTCGGCGTTGTCTTGCCCGATCTTCCGGGCTGCTTTTCGGCCGGAGACACGCTCGATGAAGCGATCGCCGGCGCCGAGGAAGCCGCGGCCATTTGGATCGACGCGACGCTCGACGCCGGAAAGGCGATTCCCCCGCCGACGCCGCTCGCCGCGCTGCAAGCCGATCCCGATTATGCAGGCTGGAGCTTCGGCGTGATCAGCATCGATCCCGCGCTGCTCGACGACCGGGTCGAGCGCGTCAACATCACGCTCCCGCGCCGGGTGCTCGAACGCCTCGATGCTCTCGCCCGAAGCGCCGGCGAGACCCGTTCGGCTTTCATCGCCAAGCTGACGCTGGAAGGTGGCCGGCGGGCGATCTAGCCGCACTGGCGGATCGGCGCCGCCCGCCCCGGTCAGGCGCTATCCACCACCGCCAGCATGAACCCGTCCCATTTCTTCGCGCCGACCGTCTGCACCACCGTCGCTGACGGGCGGGGTTCGGCGGCGACGGCTTCGTAGAGCGCACGGGTGCCGGTGATGCGCGGATCGTCGCTGTCGGCTTCGAGCACCCCGCCCTCGCGCACGACATTGTCGACGACGATCGTCGTGCCCGCGCGCGCGAGTCGCATCGCCTCGCGCAGATAGCCGACGTTCGACGGCTTGTCGGCGTCGATGAAGATGAAATCGAACGCGCCGCCCAGCGCCTTCAGCGTCTCCACCGCCGGCCCGACGACGATCTCGACACGGTCGCCGACTCCCGCCGCATCGACATTGCCCCGCGCAACCGCGGCATGATGCGGGTCGATCTCCAGCGTCACGACGACGCCCCCCGCGCCCACCGCGCGCGCCAGCCAGATCGTCGAATAGCCGCCGAGCGTGCCCACTTCGAGCACCCGCTTCGCCCCCGTCATCCGCGCGAGCAGGTGGAGCATCTTGCCCTGCGCCGGCGACACGTCGATGTCGGGCAGCCCACCCGCCGCATTCGCCGCGAGCGCCCCGGCCAGCGCCGCATCCTCGCCGATCAGTCTCTCGCCGATATACGCATCGACGGCACCCCACGCGACATCCTGCGGTTGCGTGCGCTCGACCATGAGGATCAGGCCGCGTCCGCCGCCTTCTCGGTCGAGGCGGTGTAGATTTCGTCGATCGCTTCGCCCAGCGCCGCATCGAACTCGGCGTCGCTCATCTGGTTCCGCAGATCCTCGAGCAGCGCCCGGCTGAAGCTCGCGATCATCCCCTTGTTCTTTGCCAGTTCGGCACACGCCTCGCGGCGGTGATACCCGCCCGACAGCGCCACCACCTTCAGCACGCGCGGGTGATCGATCAGCGCGTCATATTGTCCCGACGTGGTAGGAAGCGACAGCTTGAGCATCACCCTGGCATCGCCCGGCATCGCATCCAGCGCCTTGCCGATCTCGTCGGTCAGGATCGCATCCGCCCCCGCCCGCTCGGCGCTCTTGATGTTGACCTCGGGCTCGAGGATCGGGACCAGCCCATGATCCAACACCTCCCGCGCAACCTCGAACTGCTGCGCCACGATCGCTGCAATACCCTCGCGGTTGGCGAGGTTGATGACCGAGCGTTCTTTGGTGCCGAAGATGCCCAGCCCCTTGGCGCGATCAAGCAGCGCGCCCAGCCCCGGCATCGGCTTCATCAGCTGGACGCCGTTCGCCTCGTCCTCCAGCCCCTTGTCGATCTTGAGGAACGGCACGACGCCGCGGTCGTGCAGCGCTTGCGGCACCGGCTTGCCGTCCGCCTTGCCGTCCCCCGTTCTTCCATTCATAGTCCGCTCGAACAGGATCGCGGCGATCACCTTGTCGCCGGTGAACGCGGGCGAGGTGATGATCCGGACGCGCATCCGGTGGATCAGATCGAACATTTCCGCATCGTTCGACCACGCGCTTTCTTCGATGCCATACCCCTTGAGCGCCTTGGGCGTCGATCCGCCCGACTGGTCGAGCGCGGCGATGAAACCGCGCCCGTCGCGCATTTTGTCAGTCATTTCGGCAGTGTTCACGCGCATCCCCTCGTCGCAAAATACACCGCTGAACGTAGCTTCCGGCGCTGCCAGGCGCAACCGCGGCTCAGCGCCGAAGCGCCGCCACCCCAGGCAATTCGCGCCCCTCCATCCATTCGAGGAACGCGCCCCCCGCGGTCGAAACGAAGGTGAAGTCTCCCGCGACGCCCGCCTGATTGAGCGCGGCGACGGTATCACCGCCCCCCGCGACCGACACGAGGCTCCCGTCCTTGGTCAGCGCCGCGGCAGTTTTCGCCAGCGCAACGGTCGCGGTATCGAACGGCGGCGTCTCGAACGCGCCCAGCGGACCGTTCCACACCAGGGTGCGGCAATTCTTCAGGACATCGCCGAGCGCCTCGACCGCCGCCGGCCCGATATCGAGGATCATCTCGTCGGCGGCGACTTCGTGGACGTTGACCGTCCGCGTCGGCGGGTTCGCGCGGAATTCTTTCGCGACGACCACGTCATACGGCAGATGGACCGTGCAACTCGCCTTGTCGGCGGCGTCGAGGATGTCTGCCGCGGTGCCGGTCAGATCGTGCTCGCACAGGCTCTTGCCGACGTGGACGCCCCGCGCTGCGAGGAAGGTGTTCGCCATCCCGCCGCCGATAATCAAATGATCGACCTTGGCGACGAGGTGCTTGAGCACATCGAGCTTGGTCGAAACCTTTGCCCCCCCGACGATCGCCGCGACGGCATGCTCGGGATCGCCGAGCGCCTTTTCCAGCGCGTCGAGCTCGCGCTCCATCGCGCGTCCTGCGAACGCCGGGAGCCGATGCGCAACGCCCTCGGTCGAGGCATGTGCGCGGTGCGCCGCAGAGAAGGCGTCGTTGACGTAGAAATCGCCGAGGGCGGCAAATCGATCAACGGTTTCCGGATCGTTCTTCTCTTCGCCGGCGAAGAAGCGCGTATTTTCCAGGATCGCGACGTCACCGGGTTGCATCATCGCCACGGCATCGGCGGCACCGTCCCAATCGACGAACCGCACCGGGCGACCGACCACCGCCTCGTACGGCTTGGTGACCAGCGCGAGTGACATCTGCGGATCGCGCTCGCCCTTGGGCCGCCCGAAATGCGCGAGGATCAGCACGATCGCGCCCTTGTCGGCGAGTTCGCCGACGGTGGCGACGGTGGCCCGCATTCGCGTGTCGTCGCTCACCTGACCGTCGATGATCGGGACGTTCAAATCTTCGCGAACGAGCACCCGGCGACCTTGAATATCACCGATATCGTCGAGCGTTCTAAAAGCCTTGCTCACCAACCCAAAGCCATCATCCGAGCTTCGCCATCGCGGTCGCGGTATCGACCATGCGGTTCGAGAAGCCCCATTCGTTGTCGTACCAGCTGACGACGCGGACGAGCTTGCCGTCGATCACCGCGGTTTCCAAACTATCGACGGTCGATGAGGCGCTGGTGTGCATCAGATCGATCGAGACTAACGGCTCGTCTGTCCAGTCGAGAATACCTTTCAGCGCAGCGCTTTCCGACGCGCTCTTGAGGATCGCGTTGACCTCGTCCCGCGTCGTGTCGCGCGTCGGCGTGAAGGTCAGGTCGACGAGGCTGACATCAGGGGTCGGCACCCGGATCGCCGAGCCGTCGAGCTTGCCCTTCAATTCGGGCAGCACTTCGCCCACCGCGCGCGCCGCGCCCGTCGTCGTCGGGATCATCGACATCCCCGCGGCACGCGCGCGCCGCATATCGGTGTGGATCTGGTCGAGGATCTTCTGGTCGTTGGTGTAGGCATGGATCGTCGTCATCAGCCCGCGCTCGATGCCGATCGCGTCGTTCAGCACCTTGGCAACGGGCGCGAGGCAATTGGTCGTGCACGACGCGTTCGACACGATCGTGTGGTCGGCGGTCAGCTTGTCGTGATTGACGCCGTAGACGACGGTCAGGTCGACGCCCTTCGCCGGCGCCGAAATCAAAACCTTCCGCGCGCCCGCGTCGATATGCTTCTGCGCACTCTCGCGGTCGCAGAAAAAGCCGGTGCATTCGAGGACGAGATCGACCCCGAGTTCGCCGTGCGGCAGGTTCGCGGGATCGCGCTCGGCGGTGACGCGGATGCGCTTGCCGTCGATGACGAGATCACTGCCCTCGGCGGTCACCGTCCCCGGCCACCGTCCGTGGACACTGTCGCGGCTGAACAGCCAGGCGTTGGACTTCGCATCGGCGAGGTCGTTGATCGCGACGAGTTCGAGGTCGCCGCCCTTCTCGATCATCGCCCGCGCGACGAGGCGGCCGATTCGTCCGAAGCCGTTGATCGCCACCTTCGTCATATCCGAATCTCTCCCACGGAAAATCGGACGAGCCTTTGCACGGACGCGGTCGCCCGCGTCAACATGGCCGTCAACCGCAGCGAAAGCGGGTTGCCGCGCGCCGCTGTCGTGCTAATTCCCGGCGATGGCCGAACCGCAACCGTCTGCCGCCATGGCGCGCATCGATACTGCGATCACGAGGATCGAGGCGGCGATCGAATCGCAAGCGCACACCGCCGACACACTCCGGAAGCGCCACGGCGCGCTGAAGGCGCGGATGGTCGAGGCGGTTGCCGCGCTCGACGACATGCTGGCCCGAGGCGCCTGATGGCCGAAGTCGTCCTCCAAATCGGCGATCGCAGCCATGTCGTCGCCTGCCGCGACGGCGAGGAGCCGCGCCTCCGCACGCTCGGCGCGATCCTCGACGAACGCTGGCCCGCCGCCAGCCGCGCCGCGGGGAATGCGGGCACCGAACGCGCGATGCTGCTGCTCGCGCTGATCCTCGCCGACGACCTCGACGAAGGCGCGAATCCCGCCCAGTCCACGCCGGCCGATGAAGGCGCGCTCGCCCGTCTGGCCGAGCGCCTCGAGCGTCTCGCCGACACCCTTGAGGAAACGCCCGCAAGCGCCTAGATTGGCGGTGGCGGGTTCTGCCCGGTACGAGCCTTTATTATCCCTGAGGCTATTAATCATCCAAGGGGGCTGTCCCTGTTAGGATCCTGGTCCGAAGCACATGGTCCCCACCTGACGTACCGTGCGTCAGAGGATAACCCGGCACACGGCCAAGGTGGGCCCGCCACCCCGCCCGAAAGAGACTGAGTGTCCGACAAGCGAAGCATTCGCGCCGCGATGCGCGCCGCGCGCGCGCGGTTCGACGGCGGCGAACTCCCGGTCCCCGACCAGTTCGTCGCACTGTTATCGCGCGGGCTGACCGTCGCGTCCTATGTACCGGTCGGCGGCGAGGGCGACCCCTCGCCGCTCGCGCGCGCCGCGGTCGAGGCGGGCTGCGTGATCGCATTGCCGCATGTCGTCGATCGCGCGACGCCGCTGCGTTTCCTCGCCTGGGATACCGAGGCCGCGCTCGTCGCGGGACCGTTCGGGCTCCATCAACCCGCCGACACCGCCGCCGAGCACGCCCCCGACATCATCCTGACCCCGCTTGTCGCGTTCGACGCCGCGCTCAACCGCGTCGGCCAGGGCGCGGGCCATTACGACCGCGCCTTCGCCGCCTTCCCCGACGCGCACCGCATCGGCGTCGCCTGGTCGATCCAGCAGGTCGAGGCTATCGAACCAGACGCATGGGACGTCCCGCTGCACGCCGTCCTCACCGAGAAAGGCTGGATCGCGCCATGACGCCAGACTGGCGCAAACCCATCGGAATGCTCGCGATTCTGCTCATCATTACTTTGTGGTGCGTGCTGGTCGCGAGCCTGTCGGGCATCGTCGGCGGTTGGCACTGGTTGGCGCAGCTTGTCTTCTATGTTGTGACCGGAATCATCTGGATCGCGCCGCTGAAACCGTTGTTGCGGTGGATGGAAACCGGGCGCTGGCGCTGATCGGCTAGCTTGGCGCCGCGGCGAAGCCGCGTCGTCGGTCGGGGCTAAGCCCCCCCGGCCGCGCTTGCATGTCTCGCGAATAGCTTCGCTATTCGAGTGCATACGGCGCGTGGCGCGAGTGACGGGGCTCGAACCCGCGACCTCCGGCGTGACAGGCCGGCGCTCTAACCAACTGAGCTACACCCGCTCGCTAAAGCGTGAGGCGCGGCACCTATGCGAGGCGCCAAGGGCTGTCAACCGGGCGCATCGGTGGTAGCCGCGGCCCTTCGGCCACGCCCGCGCGGCGCTGCGACAAGCGTTCCGTGCTCGAACAGAAAGCCCGCGATATCGGGCTTTCCGGCGGCCGCGACGATCGTCTGAATGATGATCAGCAGCGGCACCGCGAGCAGCGCGCCGAGCGTCCCCCAGACCCACCCCCAGAAGCTGATCGAGATGAGGATCAGGACCGGACTAATCGTCAGCCTGTGCCCGATGATCATCGGCGTCACGACATTCGCCTCGATCAGGTGGATGCCGTACATGATCGCGGGCGCGGCCATCGCGGTCCAGATATCCGAAAAGGTCATCAGCCCGCCGATCGCGAGCAGCAGCGCGGCGACCACCGGCCCGAAATAGGGGATGTAGTTGAACAGCGCGACGATCCCGCCCCACATCAGCGGAAACGGCATGCCGAGCGCATACATCAAGCCCGCGGTGATCGTGCCCAGCACGATGTTGATGACGGTGATCGTGCCGAGATAGGCCGAGACATCGTCGACGACATCCTGGATCACCCGCGCGGTCGCCATCGCCCCGCCGAAGCTCGCGCGGCCGGTGATTGTCCGCTTGCGCATGCCCGACCAACCCGAAAGGAAGAAGAACACCACGAGGATCGCGTAGAGCGTCTGGATGATCACCCCGGGCGCGGATGTCGCGGCCAGTTCGAGGATCGAACTCGGCGGCGCGACTCCCGCCGCCGGCGCGGATCGGATCGGCGCCGACGCAATCTGGCGTAGCGCGCGGTTCGCGTATTTCTCCAGGCTCGAATAGAGATCGAGCAACGGCGCGAGATTCTGCTGGATGCGCCCGATCCGGTTCGGCAGCAGCCGGAAGAAATCGGTCGCGGGCACGACGATCGCGGCAAGCGCGATATTCGCCGCGACGAGGAACAGCACGACGCAGATCAGCGCGGCGAGCGGCGACGGGATATGCCGCCGCTCGAACCATTCGAGCAGCGGGATCAGCGCGATCGCGATGACCAACGCGACCGTCGTCGGCATGAAGAATTCGGACCCCGCGCTGAGCGCGAACGGCAGCGCAAGCACCAGCCCGAGCCCCGCCGTAAGCGTCAGCCCGGCAAGCAGCCGATCGCGGCGCTGCAGGATTTTTGCATCTTCGCCCGCCGACGGCGACCGCGTTCGCTCAACCTTGCCCGAAACGTCGGCCATCACGCATCCTCATGCCCTCGCCCGAGCGTAGCCGCTTTCCCGAGACTTGTAATCCCGGCTAACACAGGCCGCATGAGTACGATCCCATGAACATTCTCGTCATCGACGAAGGCACGACGTCCACTCGCGCGATGCTGTTTTCGCCCGACGGCAAATGCCACGCGAGCGAACAGACCGAGCTCGAACAGCATTATCCGAAGCCCGGCTGGGTCGAGCACGACGCGGCGGAAATCTGGCGCAAGACGTTGCGCGTCGCGGGCGCGATGGTCGCGCAGGCGGGCGGGCCGGGCAAGATCGCCGCGATCGGCATAACCAACCAGCGCGAGACGATCGTGTTCTGGGACAGAACGACGGGCGAGCCGCTCGCCCCCGCGATCGTCTGGCAGGACCGCCGCACCGCCGCCGCATGCCGCAAGCTGCGCGACGACGGCCATGAGGCGGCGGTGCAGACGAAGACCGGCCTGCTCCTCGACCCCTATTTCTCGGCGTCGAAGATCGGCTGGGCGATGGAGCATTGGCCCGACCTGAAAGCGGCGGGCGACCGGCTCGCGGTCGGCACGATCGAAAGTTGGCTGGTGTGGAAACTCACCGGCGCGCACGTCACCGACGCGTCGAACGCGAGCCGGACGCAGTTGATGGCGCTCGACGGCGGCTGGGACGACGAATTGATCGACCTGTTCGGCGTGCCCAAGGCGGCGCTTCCCGAGATCGTCGATTGCGCAGGCAATTTCGGCGAGACGTCGTTGTTCGGCGGCAGTATCCCGATCTGCGGCATGGCAGGCGACCAGCAGGCCGCGACGATCGGCCAGGCGTGTCTCATCGAAGGCGACACCAAGGCGACCTTCGGCACCGGCGCGTTCGTGCTGACGCAGGCGGGCACGACGCCGCCGCGGTCGGACAACCGCCTGCTCTCGACCGTCGCGTGGCAATTGAACGGCGAGCGGCATTACGCGCTCGAGGGATCAGTGTTCGTCGCGGGCAGCCTGATCCAGTGGTTGCGCGATTCGGTCGGGCTGATCGCGCACGCGAGAGAGACCGACGCGCTAGCCCGCTCGGTCGAGGACAACGGCGGGGTCTACCTGGTTCCCGCGCTCTCCGGCCTCGGCGCACCGTGGTGGGAACCCGACGCGCGCGCCGCGATATCGGGCCTCAGTTTCGCGACGGGCAAGGCACATATCGTCCGCGCCGCGCTCGAAGCGATGGCGCACCAGGCGCACGATCTGAAGACTTCCTTCGCCGCCGACGGCAGCGACTGGGCGTCGCTCAGGATCGACGGCGGCATGGTCGCCAACGACTGGATGGCGCAGGACCTTGCCGACATGCTCGGCCTGTGCGTCGAGCGCCCGAAGTATGCCGAGACGACCGCGCTCGGCGCCGCGATGCTGGCGGGGGCCGGTTTCGGGATGTTCGCGGACTTGGACGAAGCGAGCATGATGCGCGGCGATGTCGAGACGTTTGAGCCAAAGCTCGATGAAACCGCGCGACAAGCACGGCTTGACGGCTGGAAATCCGCGGTAGGGAAGGTCGTCGGCTAGGGACAGTCCTATTACAAGGCTGCGGCGACCGTGTGCCCGCGAACGCGAAGATCCAGAATCGCGTAAGCGATCGCTCCGCGAGACTAGGCTCCCGCCTTCGCGGGAGCACGGCAGCGCTAAACCGCTACCCGATTCGCGAACAATGCCGCCAGTTCGCGCTTCAATATCTTTCCGTTGGCGTTGCGCGGCAGCGTTTCACCGACGAAGCGGATCGCGACCGGCGTCTTGAACGCCGCCAGCCGTGTACGCACCCACGCCTGCAACTCTGCCTCGCTCGCGCTCTCGCCCGGCGCAAGATGGACGACCGCCGCGGGTTCCTCCCCCAAGGTTCGGTGCGGCAGGCCGATCATCGCGCAGTCGGTGACCGCGTGGTGTGCGTAAAGGGCGTTCTCCACCTCGGTCGAATAGATATTCTCACCGCCGCGGATGATCATGTCTTTCGCGCGATCGACGATGTAGCAGAACCCCTCCTCGTCGACGCGCGCGAGATCGCCGGTGCGGACCCAGCCATGGATGAAGGTCGCCGCGGTCGCCTCGGGCTTGTTCCAATAGCCCTTCACGATCATCGGCCCGCGCGCCCAGAGTTCGCCGACCTCACCCGCGGGCAATTCGCGCGTCGCATCGGCGTCCATGATCTTCAGGTCCGCGACCGCCACGGGAGGCCCGCAGCTTTCGGGGCGGTTGAGATAATCCTCGGCGCCATGCGTCGTCACCGTCGCTGTGGTTTCGGTCATGCCCCAGCCGTTGGTCGGAATCGCCTTCAAATCGGTCGCGACGCGCCGGACCAGTTCGGGCGCCGAGGGTGCGCCGCCGTAGCCGACCGCTTCCAGGCTTGAGAGGTCGTACTTGTGCCGCTCGGGATGCTCGATCAACTGCCACGCGATCGTCGGCACCCCGCCGGTCGAATTGACCTTCTCGCCCTCGATGATTTCGAACGCGCGGATCGCGTCGAACTTGCGCATGTAGATCGTGGTATGTCCCGCCGCCATCGCGCCCATCAGCCCCGCCGACAGTGCGGTCGCGTGGAACAGCGGGATCACGGTCAGCCCGACCTTCTGGACCGGATCGGGCAGCGGATCGCCGCGCCTGAGCAGCATCCGCGCGGACGAATAGGCCGACGACAGGATGTTGGTCATGAAATTGCGATGCGTGCCGAGCGCCCCCTTGGGATTGCCCGTGGTTCCGCTGGTGTAGAGGATCGTCGCTTCGTCATCGGGCGCGAGATCGGCGGAAGGCAAGTCGCGATCGGGCAGCGAGGCCCAGTCGCGCGGCGTCCCGATCACATCCTCGATCCGCTCGACATCGTCATTGAGCGCTTCCGACGCGCGACTCACCAGCACCCGCTCCAACCCCAGCGCGGCGCGATGCGGCGCGATTCGCGCCCAGCGCTCGTCGTCGGCGATCAGGACGCGCGCGCCCGAATCCGACAGACCGTAGGCCAGTTCCTCGCCCGTCCACCACGCGTTGAGCGGCACCGCGATCGCCCCGATCACGGTCGCCGCGAAGGACACGACGGGCCATTCGGGCAGATTGCGCATCGCGATCGCGATCCTGTCCCCCTTGGCAATGCCATGCGCGACGAAGTCGGCGGCGAGCGTCGCGATGGCGCGGTGCTGCGCGTCGTAGGTCACGCGCTCGTCCTCGTGGATCGTCGCTAGCCGCTCGCCATGCATTCGCGACATCGAAACCAGCGCGGCCATATGCGGCGGCGCGTTCTTCCACACCCGCG
Organism: Sphingomonadales bacterium; assembly: GCA_038236185.1. Lineage (GTDB taxonomy): Bacteria > Pseudomonadota > Alphaproteobacteria > Sphingomonadales > Sphingomonadaceae > Sphingomonas. Next base: position 65,916 of record JBBSTE010000003.1, read on the forward strand.
TCGGCACGCCGCGGATGTCGACGCTCTCCATCTCGAACTTCGCGCCGGGCGCGGTCAGCGCCGCCTGGACATCGGCCAGCGACATCGCCGGCCATGACGGATCGAGAGCGACCAACGGTTCGCTAGGCAACGTGGCCAAGGGCAGTCCTCTTTCCAAACTTGAATGTCGGGTTTCGTCCGACGCACGGTTAGGATTGATTCATCCCGCGCTCAAGGCAATAGGACGCACGAGCATTTCGAAACGAGGGTATGGAGAGACCATGAAGATCGCGAAACCCGCAAGCCACGGGTTCGACGCCGGGCGGCTCGCCGCGATCGACGCTTTCCTGAAGGCGCAATATCTCGATTCGGGGAAACTGCCGAACGCCCAATTACTGATCGCGCGAGAGGATTCGGTCGTCCATTTCTCTTCGCAAGGCCCGGCGCGCGAGGGAAAGAAGAAGGCGATCGACGCGACATCGCTGTTCCGCATCGCCTCGATGACCAAGCCGGTCACGTCTGTCGCGTTCATGATGCTGGTCGAGGAGGCGAAGGTCGCGCTCGATACGCCGGTGCATCACGTTCTCCCCGAGTTAAAGGGCATCGGCGTCTGGAACGGCGGCGGTGCGGGGGTGCCGTTCGTAAGCAGGCCGACGACCGAGCCGATGCGGATGGTCGATCTGCTCAGGCATACCGCGGGCTTCACCTACAGCTTCCAGAACCGCTCGAACGTCGACGAAGCGTATCGCCGCGGCAAGATCGAGAATTGGCACGGCAATCACGATCTCGATTCGTTCGTCGCCGCGCTCGGCAAGATCCCGCTCGAATTCTCGCCCGGCACCTCGTGGAATTATTCGGTCGCGACCGACGTGCTCGGCGCGGTGGTCCAGCGCGTCTCGGGGATGCCGCTCGACCGCTTCGTCCACGAGCGCATCTTCACGCCACTGAAGATGGACGACACCTTCTTCCAGGTTCCCGCCGACAAGATCGCGCGGCTGACCGATTGCTATGCGTTCGACGACAAGACCAAAAAGCGCGTGATGTTCGATCGTGGCGCCGAAAGCCTGTGGGCGAGCGCGCCCAAGCTCGTCTCGGGCGGCGGCGGTCTCGTCTCCACCGCGCTCGATTACAGCCGCTTCTGCCGGATGTGCCTGAACGGCGGCGAGCTCGACGGCGCGCGGCTGCTCGGGCGCAAGACGATCGACCTGATGACGACGAACCATCTGCCCGGCGGCGCGGATTTGTCGACGATGTCGCAATCGCTGTTCAGCGAGACGCAGAATGCGGGGACCGGCTTCGGGCTCGGCTTCGCGGTGACGATCGACGTCGCGCGATCGATGATGCCGGGCAGCGTCGGCGAATTCTATTGGGGCGGCATGTATTCCACCGCCTTCTTCATCGATCCCGTCGAGCGCGTCAGCATGGTGTTCATGACCCAACTGATGCCCTCGATGATCTACCCCATCCGCCGCGAGCTCAAGACGATGATCTATTCGGCGATGACGTAAAGGCCCACCCAACAGCCGTCATTCCCGCGAAGGCGGGAATCCAGACTGGCTGGCCAAGCGGTTCGATCGCGAACCTTAGAGATTACGGATCCCCGCCTTCGCGGGGATGACGAACACGGAGAACCACCAATGACCTCCCCTGTCCGCACCGAACGCCACGACGAAATCCTCGTCATCATTTCCGATTCGCCCCCGGTCAACGCGCTAGGCGCCGACGTCCGCGCTGGGCTGGAAGCCGGGTTCAAGCAGGGCATCGCCGATGATTCGGTGAAGGCGATCGTCCTGCGTTGCGATGGCCGGACCTTCTTCGCGGGCGCCGACATCACCGAATTCGGCAAGCCGCCGCGCGAGCCGGGGCTCCACGCCGTCCTCGACATGATGGACGCGAGCCCCAAGCCGATCGTCGCCGCGATCCACGGCACCGCACTAGGAGGCGGCTGCGAGACCGCGCTCGCCTGCAACTACCGCGTCGCGGTCCCTTCCGCGGTGGTCGGCACGCCCGAGGTGAAGCTCGGGCTTCTGCCGGGCGGCGGCGGGACTCAGCGGTTGCCGCGGCTCGTCGGGGTTGCAGCGGCGCTGGAAATGGTCGCGATCGGCGATCCGGTTCCGGCGAAGAAGGCGCTGGAGATCGGGCTGATCGACAAGATCGTCGGTGAGGATTCGCTGGAAGCCGACGCCATCGCCTTCGCGCGCGAGGTCGCGGGCAAGCGCCCTCTCCCCCGCATCAGCGAGACGGCTGCCACCGCCGACCCGCAAGCGGTCGCGGCGTTCCGCAAGGCGAACGCGCGCAAGATGCGCGGGTTCGACGCGCCCGAGGCGAACATCCGCTGCGTCGTCGCCGCGACCGAACTGCCCTTTCTCGAAGGCATGAAATTCGAACGCACCGAATTCATGAAGCTGATGATGGGCACGCAATCCGCGGCGCAGCGCCACATCTTCTTCGCAGAACGCCAGGCCGCCAAGATCGACGGCCTCGATCCCAAGACCCCGCTGCGCGACATCAAAAAGGTCGGCGTCATCGGCGCGGGCACGATGGGCGGCGGGATCAGCATGAACTTCCTGTCGGCGGGCATCCCCATCACGATCGTCGAGATGCAGCAGGAGGCGCTCGATCGCGGCACCGGCGTAATGCGCAAGAATTACGAGGCGTCGGCCGCCAAGGGCCGGATCAAGCCCGACGCCCCCGACAAGGCGATGGGCCTGCTCAGCCCGACGTTAAGCCTCGACGATCTTGCCGACTGCGACCTCATCATCGAGGCGGTCTATGAGAATATGGACGTGAAGAAGGAACTGTTCGGCAAGCTCGACGCGATCGCCAAGCCCGGCGCGATCCTCGCCAGCAACACCAGCTACCTCAATATCGACGAGATCGCGGCGAGCACCTCGCGGCCCCAGGACGTCGTCGGCATGCACTTCTTTTCACCTGCCAACGTCATGAAATTATTGGAAGTCGTGCGCGGTGAAAAAACCGCGGGCGACGTCCTGATGTCGGTGATGGCGCTGGCCAAAAAGATAAAGAAGGTTGCGGTCGTCGCGGGGGTGACCCCCGGCTTCATCGGCAATCGCATGCTGTCGCAACGCCAGAAAGCGGCGAACGACATGCTAATGGAGGGCGCGACGCCACAGCAGATCGACAAGGTCCACACCGATTTCGGGATGCCGATGGGGCCGTTCCAGATGGCCGATCTCGCCGGCGTCGACATCGGCTGGCACCGCGACCCGACCCGGATCGAGAGCATCCGCGACGCGCTCGCCGCCGAGGGCCGCTGGGGTCAGAAGAAGCAGGCGGGCTTCTACGATTACGACGAGAAGCGGAACCCAACGCCCAGCCCCCGCGTCGCCGAAATCATCGAGGAATTTCGCAGCAAATCGAACAAGGCGAAGCGCGAGATCACCGATCAGGAGATCGTCGAACGCACGCTCTACCCGATGGTCAACGAAGGCGCACTGATCCTCGAAGAAGGCAAAGCGCAGCGCGCGTCCGACGTCGACGTCGTGTGGATCTACGGCTACGGCTGGCCGGTCTATCGCGGCGGGCCGATGTTCTGGGCGAAGACCGAGGGGTATGAGAAGGTCGTCGCGGGACTGGAGAAGCATGGGCTGCCTGTAGCGCGGAGCCTGCGCGAAGGCACGATCAAGTGACAACCCACCGTCATCCCCGCGAACGCGGGGACCCATCTCCCGACCGTTCCGCCAGCGGCACATCCGCGAGATGGGCCCCCGCTTTCGCGGGGGTGACGTGTTTGTATAAAGGTGTCGACCGATGACCGAACGCACCGCCCTCGAAACCGCCGCCGCGGTCCGCTCGGGCGAAACCTCCGCGCTCCTCGAAGCCGAAGCCGCGATCACGCGGATCGAAGCGCGGAACGGGGCGGTCAACGCGGTCGTCGTGCGCGATTTCGATCGCGCGCGGCACGCCGCGTCGGCGCTCGATCAACGGATCAAGGACGGGTTCGACGCGCCACTCCTCGGCGTGCCGATGACGGTGAAGGAAAGCTACGACATCGCCGGGTTGCCGACGACCTTCGGGTTCGAGCAGCACCGCGCGCATATCGCGAGCGAGGATGCCGTGGCGGTGACGCGCCTCAAACGCTCGGGCGCGATCATCCTCGGCAAGACCAACGTGCCCGTCGGGCTCGCCGATCTGCAATCGTTCAATCCCGTCTATGGCAGGACGGTCAACGCGATCGACGCGACGCGTAGCGCGGGCGGATCCTCGGGCGGTTCGGCGGTGGCGCTCGCGAGCGGAATGGTGCCGCTCGAATTCGGGTCGGACATCGGCGGCTCGATCCGCGTTCCCGCCGCGTTCAATGGCGTCTGGGGGCACAAGCCGACTTGGGGCGCGCTCCCGACCGACGGGCATTTCTTCCCCGGCACCGATGGCGCGCGCATCGTCTTGTCGGTGATCGGGCCGATGGCGCGCGATGCCGACGATCTGGCGGCGGCGCTCGATGTGGTCGCGGATCACCCGCTTGCCCCCGCGCCGCGCCGCAAGCCTGGCGACTGGCGCGTCCTGATGCTGCCGCACCACCCGCTCGCCGCGACCCAGCGATCGATCGTCGCGGCGCTCGATGCGCTGGCGGACAGATTGTCCGATGCGGGCGCGACGGTCGATCATCGCAGCGATCTGCTGCCCGATCTAGAACGCCAGCATCTCGCCTATTTCAGGATGCTCAACATCGCGATGGCGCGCGGCGTGACCCCCGCGGGCGAAGAGGCGCCGACGCTCGAAACCTGGCTCGAACTCCACGACGAACAGGCCCGGATCAAGCGCCAGTGGAACCGGTTGTTCGAGCAGTATGACGCGGTGATCGCGCCGACCGTCGGAATGACCGCATTCCCGCACGACGACTCGCCATTGCAAGGCCGGAAGCTCGAAATCGACGGTGAATCGACCGTCTTCTTCCACCAATTCGCCTTCCCCGGCCTCGCCACCTTCCCGATGCTTCCCGCGACCAGCGTTCGCATCGGCACCGACGCCGACGGCCTGCCGATCGGGGTGCAGGTGATCGCCGATTCCTTCGCGGACCACACCGCCATCGCGGTCGCCAAAGCGGCGCATCAGCTCGTCGCCCCGGCGAAGGCCGGGGCCGCCGGGTTATCTGGCGCGCAGCTCGCCACGAACACAGCGGCCCTGGCATCCGCCCGGGCGACGGAGTAGGACCATGACCGACCTCGACACTTTCCGCAGCGAGACCCGCGCGTGGCTCGAAGCGAATTGCCCGCCCGAGATGCGCGAGCCGATGCGCACTGAAAAGGACGCGGTGTGGGGCGGGCGCGATCAGAGCGCGATGTCGCCGCCGCAAAAGCAATGGATGGACGCGATGGGCGCGCGCGGCTGGACCGTGCCCGATTGGCCGGTCGACTATGGCGGCGGTGGCCTCAGCCCTCCTGAAACTAAGGTGCTGCGCGAGGAAATGGCCGCGATTCGCGCGCGCAACCCGCTCAACAGCTTCGGCATCTCGATGCTCGGCCCGGCGCTGCTCAAATACGGCACCGAGGAACAGAAAAAGCGGTTCCTGCCGGAGATCGCACGCGGCGAAGTCCGCTGGTGCCAGGGCTATTCGGAGCCGAACGCCGGGTCCGATCTCGCGAGTCTCGCCACTAGTGCAGAGGATAGAGGCGACCATTTCCTCGTCAACGGCCAGAAGGTCTGGACGAGCTACGCCAATTTCGCCGACTGGATCTTCTGCCTCGTCCGCACCGACAAGACGACCAAACAGGGGGGCATCAGCTTCGTCCTGTTCGACATGGCGACGCCAGGCGTCTCGACGAAGCCGATCCTGTTGATCAGCGGCTATTCGCCGTTTTGCGAGACCTTCTTCGACAATGTGAAGGTGCCGAAGGAGAACTTGGTCGGTGAGCTCAACAAGGGCTGGGACGTCGCGAAATATCTCCTCGGCCACGAACGCGAGATGATCTCGGGGATGGGCCTCGGCGGCGGCGGCAAGAACCCGCTGATCGAAGGCGCACTCGCGACGATCGGGGTGGATCACGACGGCCGGCTCGCCGATCCGCTGCTCCGCACGCAGATCGCGCTGTTCGAGGTGCGATCGAAGGCGTTCGCTGCGCAAAGTGAGCGGTTCATCGACGAACTCAAGGCGGGCAAGGCGCATCCCGCGCAGCCCAGCATGATGAAATATTACGGCACCGAGCTGAACAAGGCGCGCCACGAATTGATGATGGCGGCGGGCGGCTCCGACGAACTCGAATGGGAAAGCGACGCCACCTCGGGCGGCCGCGAGGCGCGTGCGTGGCTGCGCACCAAGGCCAATTCGATCGAGGGCGGGACGAGCGAAGTCCAGCTCAACATCATCGCCAAGCGGATTCTGGAATTGCCGGGGGCTTAGGCCCGACCACACACCACCTGTGCTCCGGCGAAGGCCGGAGCGCTGGCCGCATCGCGGCGACCAACCCCAACATTCCTTCCTTCGCCGGAATACGGAGCAAGACATGCCCCTCTACCTCAACGACGACCAGACGATGCTCCGCGATACCGCGCGCGATTTCGTCGGCGAGCAGATGCCGGTCAGCCACATGCGCGGTTTACGCGACACGAACGACGCGACCGGCTTCGACCGCGACCACTGGAAGCAGTTCGCCGAAATGGGCTTCACCGGCATCCTGATCGGCGAGGATGCGAACGGCCTCGGGCTCGGCCATGTCGAGGCGGGCGTTGTCCTCGAAGAGATCGGCCGCAACCTCGCCCCCTCCCCCTTCCTCGCCACCGCGGTCGCGGCGGTCGAGGCGCTGAAAGGCACCGCACAGGCCGAACGCTGGTTCCCCGGCATCCTCGCGGGCGAGACCGTCGCCGCGCTCGCAATCGACGAAACCGCGAAGCATCGCGACCGCGTGGAGATGAGGGCGGAACGCTCGGGCAACGGCTTCAAGCTGACGGGCAGGAAGCAGTTCGTGACGCACGGCCATGTCGCCGACCTGCTGATCGTAGTTGCGCGCACCGCCGGGTCGGCGGACGATGTCGAGGGCGTCACCCTGTTCGCGGTGCCGAAGGATGCAGCCAACCTCACCACGACACCCGAACGCCTTGTCGACGCCAGCCACGCCGCGCGCATGGAATTCGACGGGGTCGAGATCGATGCCGATGCGGTAATCGGCGAGGTCGATGCGGGGCGCGACCCGCTCAATCGCCTGCTCCGGGCCGGTCGCACCGGTGCGGCGGCCGAAATGCTCGGCGTCGGCGGCGGCGCGATGGACATGACGGTGAAGTATCTGAAGGAGCGCAAACAATTCGGTGCATTGATCGGAAGCTTTCAGGCGCTCCAGCACCGCGCGGCGCATCTCTATTCGGAGATGGAAGTCGCGCGCGCCGCGGTGCTCAAGGCGCAGCAATTGCTCGATTCCGGAGACGACAAGGCCGATGCGGCGGTGTCGGTCGCCAAGGCGATGACCGGCATGGCGACGATGCTCAGCGTTCAGGAAAGCGTTCAGATGCACGGCGGCATCGGCATGACCGACGAATATGACATCGGCTTCTACATGAAGCGCCAGCGCGTCCTCGCCGAGATGTTCGGCGACGCGAATTTCCACGCCGACCGGCTCGCGGTACTGGCGGGGTATTGATCGCGACCGTCATCCCCGCGAAAGCGGGGACCCATCTCGGAAAATTGCCCAAATCGGCGCAGTCGCTTGTGGCAACGAAAGGAGATGGGTCCCCGCTTTCGCGGGGATGACGTAGAGGACCAAAATGACCATCCCCACCCCCGCCACCCTCGTCGCAGATCTCGTCGATCTCCTCGATGTCGAGGAAATCGACACCGACCTCTTCCGTGGCCGCCGCTCGACCGGCGGGGTCGGGCGCGTCTTCGGCGGGCAGGTGATCGCGCAGGCGTTGCAGGCGGCGCAGCGATCGACCCCGACGGATACTGGCTCACCCAAGGTCGCGCACTCGCTTCACGCCTATTTCATGCGCGCTGGAAGCGAGGACCACCCGATTATCTACCGCGTCGTCCGCGATTTCGACGGCAAGAGCTTCGCCACCCGTCGCGTCATCGCGATGCAGCGCGGGACGCCGATTCTCAACCTGGCCGCCTCGTTCCAGACGCCGGAGGATGGCTTCGTCCACCAGGATTCGATGCCCGACGTCCCCGATCCGGAAACGCTCCCGACCGAAGCCGACATCCGCGCGCAGGCCGCCGAAAACGTCGAGGAACGCTTCCGCAAGCAACTCACCCGCGCCCGACCGATCGAGATCCGCCCGGTGTTCCCGCGCCAATGGTTCGACCCCCAGCCCGCGCCGCCGCTCCAGCATAGCTGGTTTCGCGCCGTCGCGCCGCTCGGCGACGACGCGGCGATGCACCGCGCGGTGCTCGCCGATGCGTCGGCCATGGCGCTGCTCGGCACCTGCATGCTGCCCCATGGCATCAACTGGACAACCCCGGGATTCCAGACCGCGAGCCTCGACCATGCCTTGTGGCTCCACGAGGATTTCCGCGCCGACGACTGGCTGCTCTACGCGACCGACAGTCCGTGGGCGGGCCACGCGCGCGGGATGAATCGCGGGAGCATCTTCGCCCGCGATGGCCGCCTCGTCGCGAGCGTGGCGCAGGAGGGGCTCATCCGGATGAGAAAATGACCTTCCTCGTCATCCCCGCGAAAGCGGGGACCCATCTCCGAACCGTCGCACCTGATGCGGCCATACGAGATGGGTTCCCGCTTTCGCGGGAATGACGATAAATGGACATCATCACGCCAATCATCGGAGACATTATGCTGATCGACCGCCGCACGCTCTTGGCCGGCACCGCCGCCGCCGGCTTGGTCGCGGCCCTGCCCGCGCGTGCCGCCACCCCCGCCGATGCGGCGGCTATGCGCCAGCTCGACGGAGTCGCCGAAGTCCTGCTCGACGATTACCCCGAAAGCGCCGCCTATCTCGGCATCGACAAGGGCGCGCGCGCCGACCTCAAGTCGAAGCTCACCGATCGCTCCGCCGCCGCCGACCACCGCCGAGCGACCGAGGCCGCCACCCGCCTCGCCAAACTCCGCGCGATCGATCGTGCCGCGCTGACTCCGCCGGTCGCGCTCCACGTCGATGTCGCGACCGAGGCCCACCGGATCGCGGTCGATGGCTGGCGGCGGATGCCCGTGGGAGACATGGCGTTCCTGTCGAACAACAATTACCGCAGCACGCCCTATGTCGTGAGCCAAGGCAACGGCGCCTTCGTCGATACCCCCGATTTGCTCGAGAACAAGCACGATGTCGCGACCCGCGCCGACGCCGAGGCGTATCTGGCGCGGATCGAGGCCTATGCCGCCGCGCTCGACGCCGAGACCGCGCGGCTCAACGCCGACGCCGCGACGGGGGTGCTGCTCCCCGGTTTCCTCAACGACATCACCGTGCGCCAGCTAACCGCGGGCGCCGACCAACCGGTGGGCGAATGGAGCCTCATCTCCAGCTTCGGCGACAAGACCAGGAAGGCCGGGCTGCAACCCGATTGGCAGGTCCGCGCCGCCACGCTCTGCACCGAACGCGTCGCCCCCGCGCTCCACCGTCAGGCCGCGGCCTTCACCGCGCTCCGCTCAAAGGCGAGCGATACTCCCGGCATGTGGGGCATGCCCGACGCCGCCGATCGCTACGCCTGGCTCGTCGAGGCGGCGACGACGACCAAAAACACCCCCGAAGACATCCACCAGTCGGGCCTCGACCAATGCCGCGCGCTCGCCGCCGAGGTCGATCCCTTGCTCCGCAAACAGGGCCTGACGCAAGGCACCGCGGGCATGCGGATGGCCGCGCTCGGCAAGCGACCCGACCTGTTGTTCGCCAACACCGACGCGGGCCGCGCCGCGTTGCTGTCGTACCTCAACCGCATCGTCGCCAATCTCCGCCCGCGATTGAAGAACGGCTTCGGCAAGCTCGTCCCCGGCAACCTTGTCATCAGGCGCGTGCCGCCCGCGATCCAGGACGGCGCGCCAAACGGCTATGCCGGTCCCGGTTCGATCGACGGCAAGACGCCGGGCATCTATTTCATCAACCTGAAGGACACCGGCATCTGGCCGAAATTCGCGCTGCCGACGCTGACCTTCCACGAGGGTATTCCCGGCCACATCTGGCAGGGCGAATATACCTTCAACCTGCCGCTGATCCGCACGTTGTTAGGCTTCAACGCGTATAGCGAAGGCTGGGGGCTGTACGCCGAACAGCTCGGCGACGAACTCGGCTATTACGATCAGGATCCGCTCGGGCGGATCGGCTATCTCCAGTCGATGACCTTTCGCGCGGCGCGGCTCGTCGTCGACACCGGCCTCCACCACAAACGCTGGACGATGCCGCAGGCGAAAGCGTTCTTCATGGAAACGACCGGCTTCACCGACAGCCAGGCGACGTCCGAACTCAACCGCTATTGCACCTGGCCCGGCCAGGCGCTCGGCTACAAGACCGGCCACAACGAAATCAACCGCTTGCGCGACGTCGCGAAGGCGAAGATGGGCGCGCGATACGATTTCAAGGGGTATAACGATCTGGTGGTGCAGACCGGCGGGGTGCCGCTCGGGGTGCTGGCACAGGTGGTGGATCGGTGGGCGGCGAGCGCATAACCCATACGTCATCCCCGCGAAAGCGGGGACCCATCTCCTGAGGTAGCGATATGGCGGGCGGCTACATATACATCCTGACAAACCGCAAGCATGGTGCCCTTTACACCGGAGTATGCGCGGACATTGCCGCTCGGATGATGCAGCATCGCGCGGGCACCGGCAGCAAATTTTGCGCAAAATGGGGCATCGACAAGCTCGTTTACGTCGAGATGCACGATCGGATCGAGGATGCGATCGTGCGGGAAAAGAGAATCAAGAAATGGCTGCGCGATTGGAAGGTCGAATTGATCGAACGCGACAATCCCGACTGGCGCGATCTCTTCTACGATCTCAATCGTTAATTTCGATGCGAGTACGGGAGATGGGTCCCCGCTTTCGCGGGGATGACGTTGGGTGTTGCTAAACCGCCGTCCGCCCATATTCCTGCTTGGTCACCGGATGGCTCGACGACAGCCCGCCATCGACCGCGATCGCCTGGCCGTTGACGTAGCTCGCATCGTCCGACGCGAGGAACAGCGCGACCTTCGCCAGTTCCTCCGGCTGCGCCCCGCGACGCAGCGGATTGAGTCGGCCGAGCCGGTCCATCTTCCCCGCATCGCGCGCGTAGTCGAACGTCGGCCTGGTCATCCCCGTCTCGGTCAGCCCGGGGCAGAGCGCGTTGACGCGGACGTTCGATCCCGCAAGCTGCTGCGCCGACGTCATCGCAAGGTTGATCACCCCCGCTTTCGACGCCGAATAAGCGGGCGATCCCGCGCCGGAGCGGATGCCCGCGACGCTCGCGGTAAGGATCATCGCACCGCCGCCGCGTTCCGCGATCTTCGGCGAGGCATGCTTCACCATCAGATACGGCCCGATCAGATTGACCCGCAGCACCTCGGTGATCAGCGCGACGTCGGTATCGAAGATGTTCGCCATCCCGCCCGAAATCCCGGCATTGGCGAAGGCGATGTCGACGCCGCCGAAACTGTCGCACGCGAGCGCGACGGCGCGGATCACGTCGTCCTCGCTCCCCGCATCCATCTCGATCGCGACCGCAGTCCCGCCCGCATCGGTGATCGCCTTCACCGTATCGTGTGCGCCGGCGGTCTTGTCTGCGGCGACGATTTTGCCGCCTTCCGCAGCGAACAGGATCGCCGCGGCGCGCCCGATACCCGAGCCCGCGCCGGTGACGATGATCGATTTGTCGGTGAACCTTGCCATCAATCTTTACTCCGTCGATTCAGATCGTCACGCCCCCGTCGATCACCAAGGTCTGCCCCGTCATGAAACTGCTCGCCTTCGACGCGAGATAGACCACCGCGCCCGCAATCTCCTCGGGCTCGCCGATCCGCCTGAGTGGCGTCGATTGGTTGCGCTCGGCGACCGCCGCCTCGTCTTCCCACAAGGCCTTGGCGAAATCGGTCTTGATCAGCCCCGGCGCGATGCAGTTCACCCGCACGCCATGCTTGCCATATTCGTGCGCGAGGTTGCGCGCGAGTTGCATGTCGGCGGCCTTCGAGATGCAATAGGCCCCGATCATCGTCGATCCGCGCAGGCCGCCGATCGACGAGACGATGACGATCGAGCCCTCTCCACGGTCGCGCATCTCGTCGATCACCATCGTAATCAACCAATGGTTCGACACGATATTGTTGTCGAGGATCTTGCGGAACTGCTCGTCGGCGATGCCTTCTTGCGGGCCGTAATAGGGATTCGAGGCGGCGTTGCAGACGAGGCAGTCGATCTTGCCGAACGCCTCGCGGCTCTGATCGATAAGATTCTGCAAACCCGCCTTGTCGGAAATGTTGGCGCCGACCGCGATCGCGGTCCCCTCGCCGAACTGCGCGTTGATCTCGGCGGCGACCGCATCGCAGGCATCCTGCTTGCGGCTGGAGATCACCACCTTCGCGCCCTGCTCGGCGCAGGCGATCGCGCTCGCCTTGCCGATCCCGCGCGACGATCCTGTGATGACGACGACCTTCCCGGTCAGATCGAATAGCGACATGCGTCTCTCCTCAAGCCCCCGCCTTCACCGCGAAATCCCATGCCGCCTGCGCCAACGCGGGCACCCGCGCGCTCGCTTCCTCGGCGCGCGCATTCGACGCGGTGCCGATCAGGAAACGCTTGCGGATGCCCTGCACGATCGAGGCGAGACGAAACAAGTTGTACGCGAAATACCAGTCGAGCGCGGGGATACCGTCGCGCCCCGTCGCCGCGCAATACCGCGCGACCACCTCATCGATCGTCGGGATGCCCGTCGCCGGGCCGGTGATGCCCTTCACCCCCGATCGTCCTTCGGGCTCGGTCACCCAGCTGATCAGGAAATAGCTGAGGTCCGCAAGCGGATCGCCCGTCGTCGAAAGCTCCCAGTCGAGCACCGCCGCGACGCGGGGTTTGAGTCCCGGCGCGAATTTCAAATTGTCGCAGCGATAGTCGCCGTGGACGATCGTCGTCCGCGTCTGTTCGGGGAACGTTTCGGGCAGCCATGCGATCAGCCGCTCCATCGTCTCCATAGGCTCGGTCTCGGCGCCGCGATATTGCTTGGTCCAGCGGCTGACCTGACGCGCGAAATAATTGCCCGGGCGCCCGAAATCCTTGAGTCCCGCGGCAACTTGATCGGTCTCGTGGAGCGCCGCGAGCGTGTCGATCATCGCATCGTAATGCGCGCGCCGGGTCGCGACATCCATGCCCGGAAACGCGCCGTCCCAGACCGTCCGCCCCTCGACCATTTCCATGACGTAGAAGGCCGAGCCAATGACCCCGTCATCTTCGCAAAGGCCGTATTGCCGCGGCACCGGAAAACCGGTGGGATACAGTCCCGCCATCACCCGATATTCACGATCGACCTGATGCGCGGACGGCAGCAATTCGCCCGTCGGCTTGCGCCGCAGCACGTAGTTCCGGCGCGGCGTCGACAGCTTGTACGTCGGATTGGACTGTCCCCCGGCGAACTTCGCATAGGTCAGCGGCCCCGCGAAATCGGGGACGTTCGCCTTCATCCAATCGCTCAGCCGATCGAGGTCGAGCCGATCGCGCTCCGCGATCTCGTGCTGCAGGCTGGTGTCGGTCATCGCCCCTTCACGCGAAGGTAATCACGCTGCGCGTCGCATCGCCCCGGCGCAATTCGTCGAACGCATCGTTGATCCGTTCGAGCGGCAGACGCTCCGCGATGATCGTGTCGAGATCGAGCAACCCGCGCTGATAGAAATCCACGAGCCGCGGAATATCGACCGGGAAACGGTTCGATCCCATCAGCCCGCCCTGCAATTTCTTGCCCGACAGAAGCTCCATCGCCGACAGCCCGACTTTCTCGCCCAGCGGCATCATCCCGAGGATCGTCGCGGTCCCGCCGCGGCGCAGCACGCCGACCGCCGCCTGCGCCGATTGCGGCCGTCCGACCGCCTCGATCGCGTGATGCACCCCGCCCTTGGTCAGCTCGATCACGTCCTTGACGACATCTTCGGCCATCGCGTCGAAGGTGTGCGTCGCGCCCAGCTTCTCCGCGATCGCGCGTTTCTCGGGCACCGGATCGAGCGCGATGATCTTACCCGCGCCCGCGATCTTGGCGGCGTTGACCGCGGCGAGCCCGATCCCGCCGCAGCCGACCACGCACACCGTCTCGCCCGGCGTAACATCGGTCGTATTGAACACCGCCCCTGCCCCCGTCGTGACGGCGCAGCCGATCAGCGCGGCGCGATCCAAAGGCATGTCGCGGTCGATCGCGACGCAAGCATGCTCGTGGACGAGCATCTGTTCGGCATAGGCGCTGAGGTTCAGCATCTGGTTGACCGGCTTACCCTTGCGGAAGCGCGTGCCCTTGAAGGTGAGGCGCGGCGGCGCGGTCTTGGCGCGCTTCGTGCCCTGGTCGGTGCACAGGAACAGCCGCCCGGTGACGCAGAACTCGCAATGCCCGCAAAAGGCGGAAAGGCACGTGACGACATGGTCGCCAACCGTCACCGTCCGCACTTCGTCGCCCACCGCCTCGACGATCCCCGCCGCCTCATGCCCCGGAATCGCGGGGAGCGGATGCGGATAGGCGCCATCGACGAAATGCAGATCCGACCGACAAACGCCGACCGCGACGGTGCGGATCAGCACCTCGTGCGCGGCGGGCTTCGCGACGACGACGTCCTCGATCGAGAGCGGTGTATTGGTTTCAAAGAGGACGGCGGCTTTCATTTGTTCTCCATTGTCATGCCAGCGAAGGCTGGCATCCATGTCTCGAGCAATCGGCAACTCCGCCAGCCATAGACCCCAGCCTTCGCTGGGGTGACCGCTACCGGCTCGCCCCGATATCGCCCGACGACACCAGTTCCGCCTTGTAATCGCCGTACTTCCCGAACTCGTTGCGCGCGATCGCGCGGTTATGCACCTCGTCCGGCCCGTCGGCGAAGCGCAACGTCCGCATCGCTGCCCAATCGTGCGCCAGCCTGAAATCGCCAGAAACGCCGCCGCCGCCATGCGCCTGGATCGCATTGTCGAGGATCGCGAGCGCCATGTTGGGCGCCTGCACCTTGACCATCGCAATCTCGAGTTGCGCGCTCTTGTTGCCCGCCCGGTCCATCATGTCGGCGCCCTTGAGGCAGAGCAGCCGCGTCATCTCGATGTCGATCCGCGCCTTCGCGATCCGCTCTTCCCAAACCGAAAAATCCGAAATGCGCTTGCCAAACGCGACACGGCTCAGCAGCCGCTTCGCCATCGCCTCGATCGCGGTTTCCGCCACGCCGATCGTGCGCATGCAATGATGGATGCGACCCGGCCCGAGACGGCCTTGCGCGATCTCGAACCCGCGCCCCTCGCCGAGCAGCACGTTCTCGACCGGCACACGCACGTCCTTTAGGACGACCTCGCCGTGGCCGTGCGGCGCGTGATCGTAGCCGTAGACCGACAGCATCCGTTTGATCGTGACGCCGGGCGCATCCATCGGGACGAGTATTTGGCTCTGCTGCGTGTGCCGCGACGATTCCGGGTTGGTCTTGCCCATGACGATCGCGACGCCGCAGCGCGGATCACCGACCCCCGACGACCACCATTTTGTACCGTTGATGACGTATTCGTCGCCGTCACGGACCATCGACGTCTCGATGTTGGTTGCGTCCGACGAGGCCACCGCGGGTTCGGTCATCAGAAAGGCCGATCGAATCTCGCCATCCATCAGGGGTTTCAGCCAGCGCTGCTTCTGCTCGAGCGTGCCGTAGCGGTGGAACACCTCCATGTTGCCGGTATCGGGGGCGGAGCAATTGAAGCATTCGCTCGCCCAGCCGACGCGCCCCATCTCCTCGGCGCACAAGGCGTATTCGAGGTTGGTGAGCTGCGTCCCCTCGAATTCGAACGTGTCGTCGACGTGGGTCTGCCCCGAATGCGGCGGCATGAAGAAATTCCAGAGTCCGGCGGCCTTGGCCTTGGCCTTCACGTCCTCGATGACCGGGATGACCTTCCAGCGCTCGCCCTCGTGATGCTGTTCGTCATATTCGGCCTGGCGCGGGCGGATCTGGGTGTCGATGAAATCGCGGACCCGGTCGCGGAAATAGGTTTCCCGTTCGCTCAGCGTGAAGTCCATCTCGTTCCTCTCCCATCGATCGTCCTTGCAGGTCGCTTAGACCGTACCGTGTATTCGGTAAAGCACCCGAATCACCCGCCTTGCCGCTACGAAAACATCATTTGTCGGGAGGCTGTAAAAGGGACTGGCTCTTCGAATCCACCGGTGTACAGTCGCGCCGATGGGGGATGCAGCGGAAGCCGATAACGGCGCCGGTATCGGAACGCGGCGCTTTCGCGAAAAGCGCGACGCGATCCTTGCCGCCGCCGCCGAAGCGATCAACGAGCAGAGCGCGAAGGGCATGACCTTCGCCGACGTCGCGCGCCGCGTCGGCCTCAACACGACGAGCGTCACCTATTACTTCAAACGCAAGGAGGACCTCGCCGCCGCCGCGTTCGAACACACGCTCGACAGCCTGCTGGCGATGCTCGACGCCGCGATGGAAGAGACGAGTGCGGAGGCGCGGGTCGCGCGCTTCCTGTCGCTCAACATGGTGCGGCTCGCGCGGATCGGACGCGGCGAGGAACGCCAGATCGCGATCCTGTCCGATCTGCGCGCGATGGAGGAGCCCGTGCGCGGGCGGCTGATGACCGGCTGGCGCGAGGTGTTCCGCCGGACGCGCGGGTTATGGGGTCCGCATCGAGGCCGCGGGGAGACCGATCTCGCCGGCGCGCGCGCGCACGTGCTGCTGGAGAACACCTTCTGGCTTCCGGTCTGGTTGCAGCGCTACGATCCCGATCAATATCCTCGCGTCGAGGCGCGGCTGATGGATCTGTTCCGGCACGGCGTCGCGGTGTCTGGCGCGGAATGGCGACCCGCCGCGATCGATCTGCCGCATGATGACAAGGTGCCGGGGCGCGAAGCGTTCCTGCTGGCGGCGACCCGGCTCATCAACGAGCTCGGCTATCGCGGCGCGTCGGTCCAGCGCATCGCGTCGGAATTGAACGTCACCAAAGGCAGCTTCTACCACCATCTCGACGCCAAGGACGATCTGGTCATCGCCTGCTACAAGCGCAGCTTCGACACGATCTCCGCAGTGCAGCGGTTAGCCGACGCGCACGGCGGCGGCCAATGGGGCCGACTGACGAGCACGATCGCGACGTTGGTGGCGATCCAGTTTTCCGAAACCGGGCCGCTCTTGCGCACCACCGCGCTCAGCGGACTGCCGCTCGGGGTGCGTCAGGCGATGGTCGACCGCTCGAACCGGATCGCGCGGCGCTTCGCGGGCACGATGTCCGACGGGATCGCGGAGGGCACGATCCGCTCGATCGACACGCTCGTCGCATCGCAGGCGCTTATGGCGCTGATGAACGCCGCGTTCGACATGCGCAAATGGGCCTCGTCGATGCCCACCGAGCGCGCGGTCGCGATGTACGGATCGACCCTGCTGTTCGGCATGTTCGACGATCGCGCGATCGGAGTTTAGCGATACCATCCCTCTCCCGCTTGCGGGAGAGGAGCGAGACTTGATCCGCGCTCTTCGCGCGGGCTTAGTCGCAGCGGTGAGGGTCTTCTTCTTTTGCGAGCGTAGAAGAGAAGAAGACCCTCACCAGTGTCGGGTGAATAGCACCCCGTGCTATTCAGGTCATGCCGGGGGCATGACCGACCCGACGCTCCTCTCCCGCAAGCGGGAGAGGGCTATGAAGTCAAACGCCTCAGAACTTGCCGCGCAGTGTCACGCCATACGTCCGCGGCTCCGCGAGAAACGCCGAGAAGGTCTGCGTGCCGCCCGGATAGGTCGCCGACGGGAAGTTCGGATTGCCGCCAACGCCCTGTGCCGCGATGAACGGGGTGTTGAACGCGACTTGCGTATAATCCTTGTTGAACACATTCTGCGCCCAGAACTCGATCGCGAACCGCTCTTCCGGCGCGCGGATGCCAACGCGGGCGTTGACCAGGAAAAATCCGTCCTGACCCTTCTGGAAGAATTTGTCCGATCCGGTGTTGTAATCGCTGGTCAGGCGATTGTCGGCGTAGAACAGCGCCGAATACCCGCTGTTGCCGATTTCGGGCGTCCAGGTAACGGCGGTCGTTACAACCGCCTTAGGCGCATTCGACAATTGCTGGCTCGGCAGGATGCGAAGCGCCGGGTCGAGCGGCGCGCCGGTGTCGTTGCCCACCAGGTCTTTGCGGTAATGCGTGTCGGCGTAGGTGAAGCCCGAGCTGACGGTGAAATTGCGCGCCGGGCTGAACGTCGCTTCCAGCTCGACGCCCTGCGAGATCACACCGGGCTGGACATCGCCGGGCGCGCACCGGCCGGTCGCCGCGCTCAGATCAGCATCGCCGCCGTTCAGGCTTGACGAGCAGGCGTTGATGTTCTGGACTAGGAAGACCGTGCCGTTGAACGTGTTGAGCTGAAAATTGTCGAACGCCTGATGGAAGGCGGCGATGTTCAGGCTGAAGTTCGGCCCCGAATATTTCGCTCCGATCTCGAACGCGGTGTTGATCTCGGGATCGAACTGAAGCCTGCCGGCCAGCGCCTGAACGCCGCCCGGCGTCGCCGCGAACGGCAAGATCGGCGATTTGAGCGCCGACGCATCGAGATTGAACCCGCCCGCCTTGTACCCGCGCGCGTAGCTCGCGTAAGTCAGGATATCCGGCGTCACCTTGTACGACAGGATCGCGGTGCCGGTGAACTCGTCCTCGTTGCGCTTGTCGCGCAAGCTCTGGCCGTTGAGTTCGGCGGTGGAATTGCCCTGGCAGCTCAGCGCAATGAGGCCGCCCGCGACCGCGGCGAGACCGGGGTTCGACAGGAACGGAATCAACGCCGCCTGCTGCTGCGGGCAGATCGTGTTGTTGTTCGAGAATGACGCGTTCAGCTTCTTCTGCTCGTTGGTGTAGCGCAGGCCGAGCGTCAGATCGAGACCATCGACGATGTGGACGATATTGTGCGTAAAGAATGCGAAATTGCGTTCCTTCTGGCGGAACACCGTACCCGTGTTCCCCATGCTGCGGAGCGCATCGAGTCGATCGAGCGACGCGAGCAGGGTCGGCGCCGCCGCGCCGAACACCGCCGGGAAGACGCCGAAACGGCCAGCGGTGCTAAGGCAGCCCGTCTGGCTCGCATCCCGGAACGGCGCCAGCCCGCCCGACGCGATCAGGCGGCACGACGCGAACCGACCATAATCGCGACCGAAGCTCAGATTTTCGCGCGTTTCCAGCGTCTCGTTGCCATAATAGCCGCCGACCAGCCAGTCGAGCTTGTCGCCGAACGCCTTGCCCTGCAGACGAAGCTCCTGCGAATAGGTGTCGAACTCGCGCGCGCCGGCATTGTCGCCCGGCGCACGAAACAGGATATCGACAAAGGTGTAATCGATGTCGCCCGCCTGATTGTTGTCGTAATGGCGATAGGCGCTGATCGAGGTCAGATTGACGTTGCCGAAGTCGTAATCGACCTGGGCCGAAACGCCGTAATCGACGGTCTTGCCCTCATACGTCCGGCCCGGCGAGACATAGAGGTTGCGCGAATACGGGTCGGTCAGCGCCGCGCTCGGCTGGCCGAGACTGAGCAGCACCGGGATGATGGGGTTGGCGGTCGTCAGCAAGCCCTTCGTGTAGGGCGAGATCGACGGATCGACGAACACCGCGCCACAGCATTTCTCGTTGCGGTGCGTGTAATCGCCGATCAGCCGGATCCGGAGATCGCTCGACGGCTCGAACAGCAATTGCCCGCGGACGAAATAACGGTCGCGGTTGTTGACGTCGGTATTGTTGGTGCGGTCGTCGTAGAAGCCGTCGCGCTTGGCGTAGACCCCATCGATGCGCCCCGCCAGATTTTCGCCGAGCGGCACGTTCAGATTTCCGGCGAACCGATAGGCATTGTAATTGCCATAAGACGCCTCGCCACCGCCACTGAAGCCGCTGGTCAGGCTCGGCGACTTGCTGATGATCGACAGGATGCCCGCCGAGGCGTTACGGCCGAACAACGTGCCCTGCGGCCCGCGCAGAACCTCGACCCGCTCGATATCGCCGAGTTCGTTGAGGCCGATGCCCGAACGCGAGCGATAGACGCCGTCGACGAACACCGCGACCGAACTCTCGAGACCCGGATTGTCGCCGACCGTACCGATGCCGCGCAACCGCGCCGAACCGTTCGCTTCATTGCCGGTGGATGACACGAGCAGCGACGGCGCGATCTGGGTCAGCTGGCGGATGTCGTTCGCGCCCGATCGTTCGAGGCTGGCGGCGCTGATGGCGGAGATCGCGAGCGGCACGTCGGCCAGCACCTGCGAACGGCCCTGCGCGGTGACGACGATGTCTTGCGGCTGCGCCTCGTCGTCGGGCGTTACTGTCGGGGACGCGCCGGGCGGGGTCGTGGCGGTCGCATCGGCGGCTTGCGTGTCCTGCGCCCACGCCTGCCCCGCGCCCAGCACGAACGCGGCCGCGGTGCACGTGGCTAGGAACCGATACTTCGTCATGTCTCTCTCCCGAGGTTGGAATCTGTTGCGGATTCCATACCGAAGGCTCGAATAGAGAGGGGGAACGGAGTCAGGTCAAGTCAGAATGGCTGCATCAAAGGCGTACGCGGACCATTTCGCGACACGGGTGTTGCGACGAAGGCACAGCAGGATCAATATCCGTTCAACCGCGCGAAGCGATCGCGGTGATACGCCGCATTGCCCCACATCGCCTCCAGCACCGCCGCGCGCTTGAGGTAAAGTCCCGCGTCATGCTCGTCGGTCATGCCGATACCGCCGTGAAGCTGCACCATTTCCCGGCTGACGAGTTTCAGCGTTTCGCCCGCGGTCGCCTTGGCGAGGCTCACCGCCTGGTCGACGTCGGAGCGCCCCGCGTCGATCGCCTCCAATGCACCCTCGACGGTCGAGCGCATCAGTTCGAGCTCGGTGAACATCTTCGCCATCCGGTGCTGGAGCGCCTGGAAGGTCGACAGCACCTGCCCGAACTGGACGCGCGTCTTGAGGTAATCGTTGGTCTGCGCGAACGCCGCCTCCGCCATGCCGAGCATCTCGGCGCAGGCCGCGGCGGTCGCCATGTCGATCGCCTGCGCGGTCAGATCGGGGCCGCCGATCTTCTCCGCCGGAGTACCCGTGAACGTCACCGCGGCGTGACTGCGATTATCGGCCATGTGACGTGGCGATTTGCTCACCCCCTCGCCGTCCGCGACGAGGTACAGCCCGTCCGCCGCCGCGACGAGGAACAACTCCGCCGCATCGCCTTCCGCGACGAACGCCTTGCTCCCGCTCAGCTTGCCGCCTTCGACCCTGGTCGCGATCGTCGCGGGATCGTGCACCGGCCCCTCGTCGATCGCGAGCG
Source organism: Sphingomonadales bacterium (assembly GCA_038236185.1). Taxonomy (GTDB): domain Bacteria; phylum Pseudomonadota; class Alphaproteobacteria; order Sphingomonadales; family Sphingomonadaceae; genus Sphingomonas. The sequence goes on from JBBSTE010000003.1 coordinate 87,246, forward strand.
CCGCGACGACTTCGCCGGTCGCTAGCTTGGGCAGCCATTTCTGCTTCACCGCGTCCGACGCCGCTTTGCCGAGAACACTCGCCGCCACCGCGCTCACCGCCAGCGGTGACGCGGCAAGGTTGCGGCCGAGTTGCTCCAGCACCAGCCCAAGCGACAGGAACCCGAACGCAGACCCGCCATATTCCTCGGGAATGGTGACGCCGAACCACCCCATCTCGCCCTGCGCGATCGCCGCCTGGTGATCGAACCCGAAAGCGGGCGCGTCGGCGCGCACCTTGCGAAACGCGGTGACGGGCGATTCATTATCCGCCCACTCGCGCGCCATATCGCGCAGCATCACCTGTTCGTCGTTCAGGATGGCCATATTCGTTTTTCCTCTGAATTTCCCTCTCCCGCTTGCGGGAGAGGAGCGAGACTTGGTTCGCACCCTTCTGCGCGGACCTAGTCGCAGCGGTGAGGGTCTTCTTCTTTTTGTCGGTTGGCGAAAAGAAGAAGGAAGAAGACCCGCACCCAACCCTCTCCCGCAAGCGGGAGAGGGCTAAGAATTCACTGATGATCCAGCATCCCCAGAATCCGCTTCGCGATCACGTTGTTCTGGATCTCGCTCGATCCGCCATAGATCGTCACCGCCTTGCCCCACAGCCACGTCCGCGTCTGCGCGATCTCGTCCTCGCTGAACCCCTCGCCCTCCCAGCCGAGCGCCTGCATCCCCATGATCTCCATGTTGAGCTCGGCGCGATCCTGGATGATCCGCGCGCCGACGTTCTTCATGATGCTGGTCGCCGCCGACGGCCCCTGATTGCTCTTCGCATCCAGCGCCGCGCGCCGCAAAGTCAGCGCAAACGCGCGCTGGTCCATCTCATGCTTGATGATCCGCGTGCGCAGATCGGCATCCGCGATCCGTCCCTCGCCATCCACCCCACGATACTTCTTGGCGATATCGGGCACCGACCGTCCCTGGTTCATCCGCCCCGCCGAACCGCCCCCGCCCGACAGCGAATTGCGCTCGTGCTGGAGCAGCCGCGTGCCGATCGACCAGCCCTGCCCTTCCTCGCCGACGAGGTTCTCCTTCGGCACCTTCACATCGGTGAAAAACGTCTCGCAAAACGGCGACGATCCCGAGATCAGCCGGATCGGTTTGGTCTCGACACCCGGCGAATCCATGTCGATCAACAGGAAGCTGATCCCGGCATGTTTCTGCGACTTGTCGGTGCGAACGAGTGCGAAGCATTTGTCCGCCCATTGTCCGCCCGAGGTCCAGGTCTTCTGGCCGTTCACCAGATAGTGATCGCCCTTATCCTCGGCGAACATCTGGAGCGACGCGAGATCGGAGCCCGCGCCCGGCTCCGAATAGCCCTGACACCAGCGCACCTCGCCCTTGGCGATCTTCGGGATATGCTCCTGCTTCTGCGCCTCGCTGCCATATTCGAGCAGCGTCGGCCCGAACATCATCACCCCCATGCCGCCGATCGGGTTCCACGCCCCCGCCCGCGCCATCTCCTCCTGCAAGACCCCGGCCTCGGCCTTCGACAACCCGCCGCCGCCGTATTCCTTGGGCCAGGTCGGCACCCCCCAGCCCTTCGCGCCCACCGCCTCGCGCCACGCTTTCTGGTCGGCGCTCTCCTCGCTCGGCCCGTCGAGCACCGACAACGCATTGTCGGCGTTTTTCAAACTCGTCGGGAAATTCGCGGCGAGCCAGTCGCGCGCTTTCTTGCGAAAATCTTCGAGCGCGTCGGCGGGGCGGTCAAGTTCGGCGGCGCTTGCCATTTCAGTCTCTCCGATAAGCGATTCTGAAGATCGGGTATGGCGCACGGCATCGCACGAAATCCCGCGCGGCGCAAAGGTTCAAGACGCGTCCTACCTCAACTGTCATGCCGGACTTGATCCGGCATCCAGGGCCAAGAGCGCTTCGGCTGAAACTCTGGATGCCGGGTCGAGCCCGGCATGACGGCGGGAAGCGCTTCGACAAGCCCGACGCTAACGGACTAGATGGCGTGAGACAGGGAAACAGAATGCCGCGCTTCCACCACCGTGCCGTCCCGATCGTGCTCGCCGCAGCGGTGATCGACGTCATCGGCTTCGGCATCGTCATGCCGGTGCTGCCCGCGCTCGTCACCCAACTCGGCCACATGACCCTGCCCGAGGCGACGCGGACCTCCGGCTGGCTCCTCGCCGCCTTCGCGGTCGCGCAATTCTTCGCCGGCCCCGTCCTCGGTAACCTCGGTGACGCTTATGGCCGCCGCCCGGTGCTGATCGCGTCGATGATCGGCTTCGGGCTCGATTACGCGCTGATGGCCTGGGCGCCGACGCTCGCGTGGCTGTTCCTCGGCCGCGCCATCGCGGGCGTCACCGGCGCGGTCTATGGCCCGGTCAACGCGATCATCGCCGACGTGACCCCGCCCGAGCGGCGCGGCGCGACCTTCGGTTATGTCGGCGCGGCGTTCGGCGCGGGCTTCATCCTCGGCCCCGCGATCGGCGGCTTGCTATCCGATCTCGGCCCGCGCGCGCCATTCCTCGCCGCCGCCGCCGCGCTCGCGCTCGCCAACGCGGTCGCCATCGCGCTGCTCCTGCCCGAAACGCACGCGCCCGAGAACCGCCGCGCGTTCGACTGGCGCCGCGCCAACGTCTTCGGCGCGTTCGCTCCGCTGTTCCACGCCGGCGGCGCGACCCCGTTGCTGATCGGCGCACTGATCTGGCAGATCGCGCACATGGTCTATCCCGCCACCTGGGCGTTCTGGGCGGAGATCGCGCTGGGGTGGGACGGCAAGGCGATCGGCTGGTCGCTCGCCGCCTCCGGCCTCGCGATGATGCTGGCGCAGATTTTCCTCACCGGGCGGGCGATCGCGAAACTCGGCGAGGAACGCACCGTCCTGATCGGCCTCGCGGTCGGCGCGCTGTGTTTCGGCGGCTATGTCTTCGTCGATCAGGGCTGGCAGGTCTATCTGCTGATCGCGCTGAGCGCGCTGACCGGCCTCGTCTTCCCCTCGATGAACGCGATCCTCTCGCGCCGCGTCGACGCCCGCAACCAGGGCGCGCTCCAGGGCGGGATGGCGAGCCTCGGCAGCCTCTCCGCGATCATCGGCCCGCTGGCGATGACGCAGGCGCTGGCGTTCGGCGCCGAACGGGGGTGGCCAGGCAGCGCCTTCGCGCTCGCCTCGACGCTGGCGGTAGTGACGTTTGGGGTGTTCCTGTTCGGGGTGGTGCTGCGAAGGGGGAAGCTGGCGTGAGGTGGAGGGAGTGCCGGCAGCCCAACCGGTAAGGAGCCGCGAATGACCGGGATTGGGGGACAGCGGATAGGCGGCTTTCGGGATTAACGTGATCGAAAGCTGCCTTTCGCTGGTGTCATAACCGTGCGGTTTTGACACCGAAGCGCCGGTTATCGCATTCGAGCGGGTCTTAACGCATCACGGCTTCATTAATCTGTGGGTAAAATCGACGACTAACAGGGTGCGCGCCGTCAGTTTACTCACCGATCAAAGTATTTTCGGCGAGGGCAGGTTCAACTCTTCGCCGCAGTTTTGGCTGCGGTCCTGATTGCTCGTGCGAGTTCCTCAACCGAATAGGGTTTTCGCAGCAGCATGAAACCGTGGGTGCCCTCATCGGCAATCACGTGGCTGTAACCGCTAGTAAGGATGACGGGGAGGCCGGGGCGCTCGCGGCGCAGTTGCTGAGCGAGATCGAGCCCGCTGATACCCGGCATCACCACGTCGGAGAAAACAAGGTCGAAGTCGCCGGGATGCCTGGCAAGCAGCTCAAGCGCGGTTTGAGCATCGCCCGCCCATCGCGTTTTATAGCCGAGTTCCGCCAAGAGCTGGGCTGCGAACTCGCCCACCGTCTGGTTATCTTCGACGAGCAGCACACATCGACCGCCCTCTACTGGACCGACTGGCGCATCGTCGCGCTCGGGTGTGATGGTTTGCACTTGGTCCGCCGCGCGCGGAAGGTAAAGCGTGAACGACGAGCCCGCGCCGGGCTCGCTATCGACCACGACGTCGCCGCCAGACTGCTTGACGAAGCCGATGACTTGAGAAAGCCCGAGGCCGGTTCCCATACCGACCTGTTTCGTGGTGTAGAAAGGTTCGAATATCCGATCGATCTGATCGATATTGATCCCAGCACCATTATCAGCTACCGCGATGGTCGCAAAATTTCCAGCCTGAGCGACGTGCCCGCGCCGAGCAGGGATTTCCACTGAGGCGTCGATCACGATCGATAATTCGCCCTCCCCATTCATCGCATCGCGAGCGTTAACCACCATGTTGAGGATCGCTGTGTCGAACTGATTGGGGTCGGCTTCCACCGCACATTCCCTGCAGCGAACGTCGAAAACGAGCTGAAGTCGGCTGCCCAACGTGCTCCGCAGAATTGTAGCCGTCTGATCAAGTCGATCGGCAAGGTTGAACTGCTCAGGTTGCAAGGGCTGGCGCCGCGCGAATGCGAGCAGTTGGCGCGTGAGGGCGGCGGCTCGATCAGCCGTGTCGGAGATCGCGTCGATATACCGACGTCTTTTGTCATCCGTCAGCACACGTCGACGCAGAAGATCGGTCGACGACCGAATGATGGTCAGCAGATTGTTGAAGTCGTGGGCAACGCCCCCGGTGAGATGGCCGATCGCTTCCATTTTTTGCGATTGGCGAAGCGCTGCCTCGGCTTCTTCACGCTCCGCGATCGCTTCCGCTACGCGGGTTTCGAGGGTTGCGTTCAATTCGTGGAGCGCTTGCTCCACCAACTTTCGGCTCGTGATTTCTATGGCAGTCCCCGTGACCCGCACGCAGCTACCAGCCTCATCGAAGACACCGCGGCCCTTAGCCGCGACCCAGCGAACCACCCGATCTTCCTTGCCAACCGTGCGATACTCGACATCGTAAAGCGCGCGCTTGGTCGGGTCGGCCGACGCCGCAAAAGCCGCGCTCGTGTTGGCGCGATCGTCTGGGTGCAGGCCTTCGTAGAAATCGTGCATCGTGACCGGAACGTCGGCGGAGATGCCGAACATCGCCTTGGTCATCGCGGGCCAGATCAGCTTGTCGTTGACGACATCGACGTCCCAAAACCCCACCTCCGCATTGTCGACCGCGAGGCGGAGGCGTTCTTCACTCTCGGCTAGTGCGGCCTTGCTCTCCTCGCTGCCTGTAATATCGCGATAGAACAGCGCAACGCCATCGGCTGCCGGAAACGCATTGACGTCGAACCAGCCCGTGCGCCCATCGCTCCAGGTATACGGCGCCATGACTGAGCCTGAGATGCCTTTGGCAAGCACACGAGCGCACAGGCGACCCTGTTCGGTTTGCTCCACGCCGGGCCAGGCTTCACCGTATGATAAACCGATCATCTCTCCGCGTGCGCGTTGCTCTAGGCGCAGGGCCATTTCATTCACCTGGATGATTCGAAGATCGTGATCGAGCAGCACGAAGCCTTCGCCCATCCCGTCCAGCACGCCGCGTGCGCTCGCCTCGCTCGCGCGAAGCCGTCGTTCCATAAGCATGCGCTCGGTCGTTTCGGTGCACGCGCAGAACATTCCCGCGACATCACCTTGTTCGTCGCGAACCGGCGAATAGGAGAAGGTGAACCAAGTCTGTTCATCGAAACCCTTCCGGCTCATAATCAGCGGCAGGTCATGACGATATATCGCCTCGCCTTCCATCGCCGCATCAATCAGCGGCGAGATGTCAGGCCATATTTCCTGCCAGATGTCATAGAAGCGCGCGCCCATCGCATTAGGGTGTTTGGCGCCAAGGACAGGAATGTACGCGTCGTTGTATAAAAACCCAAGATCGTCGCCCCAGGCAACGAACATCGGGAATTTGGAATTGAGCAACAGACCGACCACTGATCGCAGGGATTGCGGCCACGAATCGGGTGGGCCCAGTGTCGAGGTCGACCAATCGTGTTCCCGTATGAGGGCACCCGTCTCGCCGCCACTGCCGAGAAACATCAGGTTGTCTGCGGTGTTCAGGACAGGGGTCACAAGCGGCGCATCAGGTGTTGACCTTATTTCGATTGAGATAACCACAGCCTAGCGCATCGTTTTCAGTGCGTCATCGCCGCGATTGCGGCATCCGCTCAGGCCAAAGCCGGTCGGTTTTGACCCTCGCTGCGAGAGTACGCTTTTCTGCGGCTTTGCCGGTGTCAAAACCGCGTGTGACTAGCGGCAGCTTTCAGGATCGCGGAAAGTGGTCCTCAACGACTGGAAGTGGGCGATTCCGGTCGGGCCGCTTTTCCGCCCGGTAGCGGTCGGTCGGATTCCGGGCGAGTCGCGGCTGCCGAGCGGGTCGGAGCGTGGGGTCTGGGGGAAAGCGGACGTTGGGTGTAGGGTCGGGAGCGATGAATCAGCGCCCTCACTTACTCGATAGAACAGGTCTGGTCTGGGCGGTTGCCGGAACCCTGACGAGCTTGCTCATTCACGTAGGCGGCTTGGTATATTCCGGTTCCGTAGCGCCCCGATGCGCGCCATCGGACTCGACATCATATTGTGCTTCCATCTGGGCACTCTCAGCCCTTACCCTCGTCCCGCCCGTCACACTGCTGCTCATCGTCATGCGCGATTGACGGGCACGCTGATCGTCCGCTTCTGGGCGTCTCCCGCCTGACGGCAGGTGTACGGCAGGAAAAAGCGAAGTGTACCGCGCGATTACAGGTGGCGGGCAGCATTCATGCTCTGATGCAGGATTCGGGCGACGGCAATGCCGTAACGCGTCGGCCGAAAATAGATGACGTGCCGCTCGACGTTACGCCGCCGGTAGCGGGCACGAATATTGCCGCAGTCCTGCGACCGTTGTGGCGCTTCGGCCAGATCGGCGGAGGCCGCTTCGATACGATCGGTATAACGAATGGCCTGGGGCAGACCCCATCGCGCCACGGTATAATCGAATATCCCATCAAGATCGCGCTGCGCCCTCGGGCTCAGCCGATATTCAGCCATGCTGCGCGGTTTTGCGCTGCTTGAACGCGGCAAAGTCGAACGGCTCCGGCTCGCCGCTCCGCTCGCCCTCGATCAGCGCCTGACGGATACTCTCGATTTCAAAGCTCCGCTCCTGCTCGCGTCGAATAAGATCGCGAATCGCCTCGCTGTCATTGGTGTAACTGCCCGCATCGATCTGGGCGGCGATCCAGGCATCTTGCTGCTCGGTAAGGGTGATGGTTTTACGAACGGTCGCCATGTCGGGCCTCCAAATTTGCTGCCGCGAGACAGTCCCTTCATACTATTGGTGCGCTTTAACGCGGTCATAGTATGGCGACAAGCGTTCACCGCTCCCGGCCGCGCTGCCATGACGGCTTCCAGGCTGCAGGAATTGGCCTGTATGGCCACATTCTGAATCGGGAGCCACCATTCAGGCCTGTCCTACAAGCGCCGTTCCATGATACGAGTCGCTCGCTCTTTTTCATTGCCAGTTTCCCGCCAGCGCGCGCGCATGGAGATGCGTTTCCGGCACCCCTTTGGCTCCGCGCGCATATGCCGCGACTTTTGCGATCCTACGCCTGCGACAATCGCGAGAATCCCCCGTTGTTGGTGTGACCTTAGTGTGACCTTCGCCGCGCTCACTCCTCCCGCCCCGGCCTTCGGCTCAGCCCGGTATCGAGGTGCGCGCCGGCATCGAGCAGCATCGTCTCGCCCGTCACCACCCGGCTCGCCGGATCGAGCAGCATTTCGATCGGCCCGGCGATGTCCTCTGCCTGCGGCCCCATCGCCATCGGCGTTACCCCCGCGATCTTCGCATCGAGCTTCGCCTTGCCCTCCGCGCCGAGCATCTTCTCGAACCAGCCGGTCCCGACATAGCCCGGCGCGACCGCGTTCACCCGAATCGCCGGCGCCAGCACGCGCGCGAGGCTCTTGGTCATCGTGATCAGCGCGCCTTTCGAGGCGGCGTAAGCGACCGACGAGCCGATGCCGTGAACGCCCGCGACGCTCGCGACGTTAACGACCGCCGAATGCGGGCCGTCTCGCATCGACGCCGCGCAGGCGCGGATCATCTGGAACGGCGCGATCGTGTTCAGCCGGTAGATATCGACGAAATCCTCGGCATCGAGGCCGTCGAGATCCTCATGCTTCACATGCTTCGTCCGCCCGGCGTTGTTGACGAGGAAATCGACACGCCCGAACGCGTCGATCGCCAACTTCACCAACTTCCGGCACGCAACATCATCAACGATGTCCGCCTGAATTGCGATCGCGCCGCAACCGACTTCGGCGACAAGCGCCTCCGCCTCGTCGTGGCTCGACGCATAATTGATCACGCAATGCACGCCCCGCGCCGCCAGCCGCCGCACCACCGCCGCGCCGATGCCGGTGCCCCCGCCCGTCACGATCGCCACCGAATCCTTCACACCGCTCTCCCTCGGTTTTCGAACATCGCGTATGGCATTCGCGGGGAGCTTCGCCTAGCTGACCCGGCATGACGACCGCCGCCGACATGCTCGCGACCGATTTCGCGACGCTCCCCGATCTGATCCGCGCCAACGCGGTCACCTATGCCGACAGGATCGCGATCGCCGACGACGAGACGCACATCACCTACGCCGAACTCGACGCCGCGATGGACAGAGTCGCCGCATCGCTACAGCGCGACGGGACGGCGCAGCGGCAGGCGGTCGCGATGGTCAGCTATCCGTGCGTCGCGCAGGGCATCGTCTTCCTCGCCGCGCTCCGCGCCGGATCGGTCGCCGCGCCGATCCAGCCCTCCGCCACGCCCGAGCAGATCGCGGGCATGATCGCCGACAGCCGGGCAAATCTGGTGTTCCTCGACGCCGCCAACGCCGAGGCGCTGGCGGGGCAGACCTTTCCGGCGCGGATCGTGACGCTCAACGCGCTCGAGGGGTGGCTCGCTCCCGAAGACGCCAACCCCACTCCCGTCGAAATCGCGTCCGACGACGGCTTCAACATTATCTATTCCTCGGGCACCACCGGCGTCCCCAAAGGGATCGTCCAGAGCCACGCGATGCGCTGGCAGCATTTGTCGCGCAACGCCGCGGCGCGGTTCGACACCGCGGTCACTTTGCTCTCGACCCCGCTCTATTCGAACACCACGCTCGTCACATTCCTGCCGACCTTGGCGTGGGGCGGCACCGTCGTGTTGATGAAGAAGTTCGACGCGCACCGCTATCTCGAGCTTGCCGAAAAATATCGCGCGACGCACACGATGCTCGTGCCGGTGCAATATCAGCGGATCATGGCGCTCCCCGATTTCGAAAAGTTCGATCTCTCCGCCTTCCGCTTCAAGACCTGCACCTCCGCCCCGTTCAAGGCCGAGCTGAAGGCCGACATCCTCAAGCGCTGGCCGGGGATGCTGGTGGAATATTATGGCATGACCGAGGGCGGCGCGTCGTTCGGCCTCAACGCCAGCGAATTCCCCGACAAGCTCCACACCGTCGGCCGGCTGATGCCCGGCAACGAAGCGAAGCTGATCGACGACGACGGCAACGAAGTCGCACCCGGCGAAACCGGCGAAATCGTCGGCCGGGGTCCGGCGATGATGAACGGCTATCACGGCCGCGAACAGGCGACGCGCGACAGCGAGTGGCACGACGCCGACGGCAGTCGCTGGATCCGCCACGGCGATGTCGGTCGGTTCGACGCGGACGGCTTCCTGATCCTGATGGACAGGAAGAAGGACATGATCATTTCGGGCGGGTTCAACATTTTTCCCTCGGATATCGAGGCGGTGCTCGCCGACCATCCCGCGGTCGCCGACTGCACCGTCGTCGGCGTGCCGAGCGACGCCTGGGGCGAAACGCCGGTCGGGTTTTATGTGCCGCGCGACGCGACCGACCCCGCGGCCGTCCTCGCCGAAACTAATGCTAAACTGTGCAAGACCCAGCGCCTGAGCGCGCTCCACCTGGCCGACGAACTGCCGCGAAGCGCGATCGGCAAGGTGCTCAAACGCGAACTCCGCGACCGGCTGGCGGCGGGGGAGTTCGCGTGACGGTGGCGCACCGTGCTCCTGCGAAGGCAGGAGCCCAGGGTTTCAAGCGCCGTGCACCGTAATCCTGGGCTCCTGCCTTCGCAGGAGCACGGTGCGCCTTCCGGAGATCGACCGTGACTTCGCTGAAACACATCCTCGACGCTCTCGAGCCCGCAGGCGACGGCCCCGGCTGGCGCGGCGCCATCCCCGACGACTGGCTACAGGGCCGCACCGCATACGGCGGCCTCTCCGCCGCGATCGCGCTCCACGCCGCGATGCAGTCGGATACCGATCTCCCGCCGCTGCGCTCGGCGCAGGTCAGCTTCATCGGCCCGCTCGCCGGCCCGATCCTCGTCACCGCGCACCGCCTGCGTCGCGGCAAGAACGCTGCGTTCATCCAGGCCGATGTCGAAAGCGAGGCGGGGCTTGGCCTGCGTTGCACCTTCGTCTTCATGCGCGCGATCGAGAGCGAGGTCGACTACCAGACCACCATTCTCCCCGCCTTCCCGAAACCCGGCCCCGGCGACGAGACTTTCAAGGGCAACCCGCACGTCGCCTTCACCCGCAAGTTCGAATTCCTCGACCGCCGCGACGGGCCCGGCCTGCTTCCGGCGGAATGGCTACGCTGGACGCGCCTCAACGAGCGCGAAGGCCTCGATCCGATGGTCGAGTTGATGGCGATCGGCGATTGCCTGCCCCCGGCCGCGCTGCGCCTGATCGGCCGCAACGTGCCGATGAGTTCGATGACGTGGATATTGAACGTCCTCGGCCCCGCCCCGCGCACCGAGGACGGCTGGTGGCTGCTACGCTCCAATGCCGATTACGCGCGGGCGGGGAGTTCGTCGCAACAGATGGGCATCTGGAACACGGCTGGCGAGATGGTCGCCGAACAGATGCAATCGGTCGCGCTGTTTGCGTAATCTGGCGCCCTCACGGGCGCGAAGCCGAGAGGCGATCGAACAAGCCCCCGACACATTTTGCGACAATTATCTTCTTCGCCGATACATCCCAGCGACAGCCCGCTGCCAAAAGCACAACTGACGGCGGGATGGTCCCGCCCGACCCGAAGGACTGCCCCCAATGAGAAACCTCCTGTCGGTCGCCGCGCTCGGCGCCGCCTTGCTGAGCGGCGGTGCCGCGCTCGCCCAGCCTGCCCCGCCCCAGCGTGGCGCGAACCACCCCGCCCCGCCCCCCGGCGGCCCGGGCCGCAAGATGATGCGCGCCGATGCGAACCGCGACGGCGTCATCACCAAGGCCGAAATGAGGGCGATGGCCACCCGCAAGTTCGACCGGATGGACGCCAACCACGACGGCAAGCTCGACGCGACCGAGATGCAGGCGCACGGACGCCGCGGCGGCGGTCGCGGCCCGCGTCGCGGCCCCAATAACGCTCCGCCTCCGCCGTCCGACGACGGCGAGTGAGGCAGGGACGCCGGGCGGGCTGCCCTCCTCGCTCGCCCGGCGCTTTCCTCGGATGCCCGATATGCTAGACGATCCCACGATGGGGGATTTGCCGCATTTGCTGCTCGTCGACGACGAGCGCTCGATCCGCGAGCCGCTCGCGCAATATCTCACCAAGCAAGGCTTTCGCGTGACTCAGGTCGGCGAGGCGGAAGCGGCCCGGACGCGGCTCACTGCGTACGCGATCGATCTCGTGATCCTCGACATCATGATGCCGGGTGAGGACGGCCTGTCGCTGTGCCGCCACATCCGCGAGACGAGCGAAGTCCCCGTCATCCTGCTGACCGCGCGCGCCGAGGAAACAGACCGCATCGTTGGGCTTGAGATGGGCGCCGACGATTATGTCGTGAAGCCGTTTTCCCCACGCGAACTCGCCGCGCGGATCAAGGTCGTGTTGCGCCGGAGCGCTGGCGGCGGCCAGCGCCAGCACGCCCCCGACAGCGGCGCCTACGCCTTCGCGGGCTGGGTGTTGAAATCAGGCGAGCGCGTTTTGATCGATCGCGAGGGTGTATCGGTGCCTCTCTCGACCGGCGAATACAACCTCCTCCTCGCGCTCGTCACCCGACCGCGCCAGGTGCTGACCCGCGACCAATTGCTCGATCTGACCCAAGGCCGCGAGGCGGCGGCGTTCGATCGCGCGATCGACAATCAGGTCAGCCGCCTGCGCCGCAAGATCGAACCCGATCCGAAGAACCCCGATATCATCAAGACGGTCTGGGGCGGCGGCTACACGCTCGCCGCCGAGGTGACCCGATTGTGAAGGCCGGCCGGCCAGGGCGGCTCGGCCTTGCGGGCCAGATGGCGGTCCTGATCGCGTTGGCGCTGTTCGCTGCGCAAGCGATCAATCTTGGGCTGATCCTGCGCGAGCGCTCGGCGCTGCGTCTCGAACAATCGGCCGGTCCTGCCGCGGTTCGCATCGCCGACGCGCTGGAGCGCGAAGCGAACGGTCGTCCCATCACCGCCGATAGAGGGCGCGTCCGCCGCATCGCCGAAAACCCGATTCCCGCGGCGTTCGAACGGCGTCCGGAAGTCTCGGCCCTGCTTCGCGAACGGCTTGGCGAACTGGGCGTCACGGTCGGGCGGATCGACACCGGGCTTCGCGCGGAGGGGCCACCACCGCCCGACCGGCGGCGCCGTCGACACCGTCTCCGACCCGAGAACCGGTTGATGATCGCGGTCGAACAACCCGGGCAAGGCTGGTTGACGCTCGGCGCGCCCTGGCCTTCGTCGCAGGCGGCGATCGTCTGGCGGCTGATCCTGCAAACGCTGATCCTCTACGCGATCGTGCTGCTGCCGGTGCTGTGGATCGCGCGCCGGATCTCGCGCTCGCTCCGCGCGCTGGGAGACGCCGCGCGCCGGTTCGGTCCCGGCGAAGATCCCGGCCCGGTCGAGGTGAGCGGCCCGCCCGACGTCCGCGCGGTGATTTCGGCATTCAACGCGCTGCGTGTGCGCGTGACCGCAATGCTCGAGGAGAAGGACCGCATGCTCGGCGCGATCGGTCACGACCTGCGGACTCCGCTGGCGGCGCTGCGTGTCCGAATCGAATCGGTTGAGGACGACGACGACCGTACACGGATGGCGGAGACGATCGACGAGATGAACCAAACGTTGGAGGACATCTTGTCGCTCGCCCGGCTCGGCCGTCCGAGCGAAAAGATGACCGAGGTCGATCTCAACGCGCTGGTCGATGCGGTCGTCGAGGATTTTCGCGATCTCGACGCGCCCGTCACCTTCGAGGAATCGCCGCGGCTGACGCTCCGCCTGCGCCCTTCGCTGATGCGCCGCGCGGTCCGCAATCTCATCGAGAATGCGGTGAAATATGGCGGCGTCGCCGAAGTGAGTCTGCGCACCGACCCGCGCAAGGTGGCGATCGTCGTCGCCGATAATGGGCCAGGCATTCCCGCGGACCGGCTCGCCGATGTGTTCGATCCGTTCACCCGGCTGGAGAGTTCGCGCAACCGCGGGACCGGCGGAATCGGTCTCGGCCTCGCGCTCGCCCAGGCGATCGTCCGCGACGCGGGCGGCGAGATTGCGCTTGCCAACCGCGCCTCGGGCGGGCTGGAAGCGATCATCACGTTACCGCGCTAGGGGTGCTTCGATGTCCGTATTGTCCGATCGCTGGATCCGCGAACAGGCGCTCGCGCACGCGATGATCGAGCCATTCGTCGAGGCGCAGCGCCGCGACGGCTGCATCAGTTACGGCCTGTCGTCCTACGGCTATGACGCGCGCGTCGCCGACGAATTCAAGGTCTTCACCAACATCGACAGCGTGATCGTCGATCCCAAGGATTTTGCTTCGAACAGCTTCGTCGATCGCAAGACGGATTGCTGCATCATTCCGCCGAACAGTTTCGCGCTGGCGCGCACGGTCGAATATTTCCGGGTGCCGCGCGATATCCTCGTCATCTGCCTCGGCAAATCGACTTATGCGCGGTGCGGAATCATCGTCAACGTGACCCCGCTCGAGCCCGGCTGGGAGGGGCATGTCACGCTCGAATTCTCGAACACCACGCCGCTGCCTGCCAAGATCTACGCCAATGAAGGCGCGTGCCAGTTCCTGTTCTTGCAAGGGAACGAGCCGTGCGAGGTCAGCTACGCCGACCGCGCGGGCAAATATATGGGACAGCGCGGCGTGACGCTGCCCAAGCTCTGACCGCTTAGCGCGTCGCGAGCGTATCGCCGCCGATCTTCGCCAGCCCCGCACTCGCGACGACATGCGACGATATCGAATCGCCGCTCGGCATTTCCATCGCCACCGCCGCACTCGACAGCACCGAGCGATACATCGCGCGCGCTTCGGTGACGCGACCGGTCCGCTCATAGACCACCGCGAGATTGAGCATCAGTTCGGGACGCTGCGGATAGATTTTTCGTTCCGCGACGATCGTGCGCTCGGCGCCGGCAAGATCACCCGCTGCGATCGCCTGATACCCCGTCCGGTCGCGCGCCATCGCCGGTGTCGCCACCAGCATCGCGGCGACCGCTATGCCTGCAAGCCTGATATCCATCCGACGTCTCCCATTGCACTTTCGTTACGAAGAAGTTGCACTTTTGTGACATTGGTATGTCACTTATGTGAATCGGGCGCAAGCGTCCTTGGCGGCCACCGAAGCAGCCATTTGAAATCTCGGGAAAATGAGGATTAGTTCAGGGCGAGGATCTGACCGGTCGTCGATGTCGCAGTGACGAGAAAGTCGATCGCCTCCGCCACATTGCGGACGTCGTGATCGATTCCTGGCACCACCGCGTTCACCCGGAATTCGGGGGCGCGCTCGATCGCCAGTGGTGCGATCGCGGCACGCATCGTCGCCATCGTGAGAGGGTCGAGATCGGCGGGCAGAAGGACCACGATATCATCCGTCGCGGCGCGAACCGCGGTGGCCAGCGTGGCCACGTCGCGCGCCTCGATCATCGCCATCAGCGGCGGTGTCGCACCAAGGTGATGCCGATCGACTCGCCATTCTCTGAAATCGCGAGTTTGACGATGCGAACCTTGACCCGCCGCACCCGTGCATCCTGGAGGAACAATGTCTCGCAGATGTGATCCGCAACACCCTCGATCAGCGTGAAATGCACCCCCGGCGGCAGCGCGCTCGTCGCCGCGCGCTTCAGGTCGAGATAATTCTTCGACGCCGACAGCAAAGTGTCGTGCGCGAAATGGTCGGGGCAGTCGATATCGACGGTGAGCGATATCCGCAAAGGCTGCGGCAAGTGCGTCTCTTCGGAATAGATGCCGGTCAGCACCGGCACTTCGAGATCATGTACTTCGAGCTGCAGGCTATCCATGTGCCGCCTCTATCGCGGTCCGCTCGCGTGTGCCAGCGGGACGCCGATTGCCGACCTTTACCCGCCAGCCCCCTTTCCCTACCTCGGCGCGCATGCCGATGGCCGCGCCCCCCGATTTCGAAACGATGACGGTCGCCGACATCGCGGCGCTGGCGGATAGCGACCGGCTTCCGCCCGTCGAACGCTGGCACCCGACGCATTGCGGCGACAGCGAGATGCGGATCGCGCGCGATGGGACCTGGTATCATCAGGGCTCGCCGATCGGCCGCGCCGCGATGGTCCGCGCGTTCAGCCGGATCCTGCGGTGCGAACCCGATGGCGGTTATGTCCTCGTCACTCCGGTCGAGAAACTCGACATCGCGGTCGAGGACGCACCGTTCGTCGCGGTGGAGATGAAGGCGGAAGACGCCGGGCAAGACACGATTCTCGCGTTCCGCCTCAATACCGGCGACATGATTACCGCATCAGCCGACCATCCGTTGCGCTTCGTCGAGCATGACGACGGCCCGCATCCCTATCTTCACGTTCGCGGTGGGCTGGAGGCGCTGGTCGCGCGCGCGGTCTATTACGAGCTCGCCGAGCTTGCGCTTTGCGGGACCGACACTCCGCCGGGCGTATGGAGCGCGGGCGCCTTCTTCGCGCTGCAACCGTGACGCTTGCCGAACGGATCGCCGCGGCGCTGGTCTCGCGCGACGACGCCGATCTATTGCCTGGCGACAGCGGCCTGCCCGCCGATCACGACGCATTGACCGCCGCCGCGGTCCTCATCCCGATCACCGATCGCGCGCGGCCGGGCGTGATCCTGACCCAACGCACCGAGACGTTGCGCAAACACGCCGGCCAAGTCTGCTTCCCCGGCGGGCGCATCGACCCCGGCGAGGACGCGGTCACCGCCGCCCTGCGCGAGGCCGAAGAAGAGATCGCTATGCCCCGCGCCGAGGTCGAGGTGATCGGCACGGGAGACGCGTATCGCACCGGCACCGGCTACAGCATCACCCCCGTGCTCGCGGTCGTGCCGCCCGATCTGCCGCTCGTCCCGAGCGAGGCGGAGGTCGCGAGCGTCTTCGAAGTCCCGCTCGATTTCCTGCTCGATACAGTCAATCACGTCGCCGCGCGCGCGATATGGCAGGGCCGCGAACGCCATTATTACGAGATCGCGTGGCAGGACCGCCGCATCTGGGGCGCAACGGCGGGGATCATCGTCAATCTATCGCGGCGGCTGGCATGGACCGCATGACGCTCCCTGACGCGGCCTGGCGCCATCGCCCCGGTCTGGCCGAACTCGCGGAGGCGCTCGGCGCGGCGGACGGCGACGCACGCTTCGTCGGCGGCGCGGTGCGCGATACGTTGCTTGGGCATGACGTGGCGGACATCGACATCGCGACCCGCCACGCCCCCGAAGCGGTGATTGACCGCCTCACCGCAAAGCGGATCAAGGCGATCCCGACGGGCATTGCGCACGGTACGATCACCGCGGTGTCGCAAGGAACGGTGATCGAAGTGACGACGCTGCGCCGCGACGTCGCGACCGACGGGCGGCACGCCACCGTCTCGTTCACCGACGACTGGCGCGAAGACGCCGCGCGCCGCGATTTCACGATCAACGCGCTCTACGCCGATCCCCTGTCGGGCGCGGTCTTCGATTATTTCGGCGGTCTCGACGATCTCGCCGCCCGCCGCGTCCGCTTCATCGGCGATCCTTATCAACGCATCGCCGAGGATCACCTGCGCATCCTGCGCTTCTTCCGCTTCCACGCGCGCTTCGGCGACACGATCGACGCTGCCGGCCTCCAAGCGTGCACGGATCGCGCAAATGACCTCATGGCATTGTCGCGTGAAAGGATCGCAAGCGAGTTCCTTCGCCTGATCGTCGCGCCCGCGGCGGTGGCGACACTGCAGGTCATGGTGGATCGGGCAATCCTCTTGCCGGTGCTTCCCGAGGTCGATCGTGTCGGCATCGACCGTCTGGAAGCGCTGATCGGGCGTGAGGAAGAGGCGGGCGTGTCGGCCGATCCGATCCGCCATCTCGCCGCGCTGATCCCGCCGGACCGCTCGGAAGCCGTCGGTGCGCGGCTGAAACTCTCGAACGCCAACCGCAAACGGCTCGCCTCGGCGATCGAAGGATCCGGCAGCGAAGGCGCGGAAGCGCTAGCTTACCGGATCGGCACGACTTCGGCGGTCGACCGATTACTGGTATCCGGTCACGACGTCGCCGAGATTGAGGATCGAACGCCACCACGACTCCCGATCTCCGGTGGCGCGCTCGTCTCCCGCGGGCTCGTCAAGGGACCGCAGGTCGCTGCGGCGCTACGAGCAGTGGAGGATCGCTGGATCGCCGAGCAATTTCCCGATGCGGCGCGGACCAGCGAAATCGCCGATGAGATCGTCGCTCAGGCGTTGCGCTCCGACAGCAGCGCATAGGCCGCGTCCGCGTCGAGCGGCCGCGCATAGACGTATCCCTGCCCATAAGTGCAGCCGAGCGCCGCGAGCGTCTGGCCGAGTTCGGGCGTCTCGACCCCCTCCGCCACCGTCGCCATGCCGAGCGCCTGGGCCAGGCTGAGGATCGCGCGGATGATGGCGACCTTGTCGCGGTCGGCAAGCATCCCCGTCACGAAGCTGCGGTCGATCTTCAGGATATCGATCGGCAGGCTCTGAAGGTAGGCGAGGTTCGAATAGCCGGTCCCGAAATCGTCCATCGCGAGCGTCGTGCCGAGCGCCTTGAGCGCGTGCAGCACCTTCGCGATCCGGTCAGGGTCCGAGATCAGCGCGCTTTCGGTGAGTTCGAGCTTCAGCCGCCGGCCTTCCACCCCATGTGCCGCCAGCGCGCGCTCGACGACCGGTGCGATCGAATCGCGTTGCAACTGGATCGCGGACAGATTGACCGCCATCGCCACGCCGCAGTCCCCGCCCGAGCGTTGATCCCATTCCGCCAATGTCCGCAGCGCTTCGTCGATCGCCCAGCGCCCGAGCGGCACGATCAGCCCCGATTCCTCTGCGACCGGAATGAAATCGTCTGGCAAGACCTCGACACCATTGTCATCGGCCCAACGCGCGAGCGATTCGAACGCGACGATGCGCCCGGTCGCGAGATCGCAGATCGGCTGATACGCAAGGCGGAGCTGGTTCGCATCGATCGCGCGGCGCAGTGCGGTTTCCATCGCGAATTCTTCGCGAGCACGGTCGAGCGCCTGAATCTGGTAGGATTCGGCGCGGCCGCTGGTCTTGGCGCGCTTCATCGCGAATTGGGCGTGGCGGATCACGTCCTCGACGTTCCCGACAGCATCGGCGCCAAACGCGATGCCGACCGCACAGGACACGCGAATCTCGTAATCGCTGAGCCGGAACGGCGTCGCCAGCGCGCCCTTGATCCGGCTGGCGACATGATCCGCCTCACCCTGCCCATTGTCGAGCGAGAGCAGGATGCCGAATTCATCGCCGCCCGTGCGCGCCAACACGTCGTGCGCGCGGAGCGCGCCGCGGATGCGCCGCGCGACGGTGATCAGCAGCTCGTCGCCGGCGAGCGAGCCCAGACACGCGTTGACCCGGCTGAACCGGTCGAGATCGACCATCAACACCGCGACCCGCGAGCGCTCGTCGGCGATCATCGCCTCCAGCCGGTCGCTGAATCCGGCGCGATTGGGTAGCCCGGTCAGGCTGTCGGTCGACATCTCGCGGCGCAGATTGTGCCGGTTGCGGACTTCCTCGGTCTCGTCGATGAAGCTGACGACGCAGCGCGGATCGGGCTGGTGGAGAACGCGCGCGAGCGTAACCCGATACCGGCGTTCATCGACGATGTCGCCGACGCGGCACGCCACGATCTCCCGCAGACTGCCCGAAGACAGGAAAGTCGCGATGCGATCCGCCAGGTCGGGCGTCATCGAACGATGCGCGAACGTCGAATCGATGCCGAGCAGATCGAAAGCGGCGTTGCCGAACGCCACCGTCACCCCGGTCCCGGCTGGAAGGACGAGTGCCGCGGGAATCGGGACGAGGTCGAGCGCACCCTCCGCCGCGGTGATGCCGGGCGGAAGGACGAAAGCCTCGGGCGGAGGCGATACGGAGCGATCGACCGGCGTCATTCGCCGACTGATCTAGGTTACGGCGGTTAAGACGCGATAAACCGGGTCAAAATCTGTTGTCGCGCGGAAAGCCGGTCGGCGGCATCCGCCCCGCCGCGCCGCGCGCCGCGCGCCACGGGCCGAGATCGCTTTCGGTCCGCGTCCGCCCGCTCTCGCCGCCCATCGCCCAGCTCAGTCCTTCGGCAAATACGAAGGTCTTCGCATCGGACAAGCCGCCGTCGCGATACCGCTGGAGCTGGACGCCCTGCCCGCGCGTCATCTCGGCGAGTTCGGACAGCGGAAAGACCACCATCTTGCGGTTGTCGCCGATCGCCGCGACGTAATCGTCGTCGGGTGCGACCGGGCGGACCACCTTGAGCAAAGCGCCGGTGCGCGGTATCACCACCGTTTTGCCCTTGCGCGTCTCGGCGATCACGTCGGCGACCGGCACGACGAAGCTGCGCCCGTCGCTCGCCGCGACCAGGAGCCTGTCGAGCTTGGTCGCGCGCATCAGCGCGACGATGCCGACGCTGCCGTCCAGGTCGATCGTCGCGCGAACCGGCTCGCCGAAGCCGCGTCCGCCGGGCAGCTTGTCCGCCGCCAGCGTGTAGAATCGGCCGTTCTCGGCGGCGAGCAGCAGCTTGTCGGTGGTCTGCGCGTGGAAGGCGAAGGCGGGGCCGTCGCCTTCCTTGATCTTCAGCGTTTCGGGCGCCGCCAGCTCGACATGGCCGCGCATCGCCCTGATCCAGCCGCGCTGCGACAGAATGACAGTGATTGGCTCGCGGTCGATCATCGCCTCGAGCGGGATTTCGCGCGCCGGCGCGGCTTCCTCGATCATAGTGCGGCGTTTGCCGAGCGCTGTTTCGGGGCCGTAGCGGTCGCGGATCTTGCCGAGATCGCGCTTCATCCGGGTCCGTTGCCGCGCATCGGAGCCAAGCAGTTGTTCCAGCTCGGCCTGTTCCTTTTCGAGCTTCTCGCGCTCGCCGCGCAGTTCCATTTCCTCGAGCTTGCGCAAGCTCCGCAGCCGCATGTTGAGGATCGCCTCGGCCTGGCGGTCGGTCAGCGCGAGTTCGGCGATCATCACCGGCTTGGGTTCGTCCTCGGTGCGGATAATCTGGATCACGCGGTCGAGGTTGAGGAAGGCGATGATATAGCCCGCCACCAGTTCGAGCCGGTCGGCGATCTTGCCAAGGCGGTGCTCGGTCCGGCGGCGGAGCACGACGAACTGATGTTCGACCCAGCTTGCCAACGCCTCGCGCAGGCTCATCACCCTTGGCGTGCGCCGCGCGTCGAGGACGTTGAGGTTTAGGGACACGCGGGTTTCAAGGTCGGACATGCGGAACAGGCCTTCCATCAGCACGCTCGCATCGACCGTGCGGCTACGCGGTTCGATGACGATTCGGATGTCGGCGTCGCTCTCGTCGCGGACGTCGCCGAGGATCGGCAGCTTCTTGTCCTCGATCAGCGCGGCAAGCTGCTCGATCAATTTGCCCTTCTGGACGCCGTAGGGGATTTCCGAGACGATCAGATGCCAGCCGCCACCCTTCTCGACGATCTTCTCGATACGCGCGCGAACGCGGAAGCCGCCACGGCCGGTGGCGTAGCTTTCGGCGATCGCGGCGGGGCTGTCGACGACGATCCCGCCGGTCGGGAAATCGGGGCCGCGCACATGTTCGAGGATCGCAGCGTCATCGGCATTCGGCCGATCGACCAGCATGATCGCGGCGTCGAGCAGTTCAGCGGCGTTGTGCGGCGGGATGCTCGTCGCCATGCCGACCGCGATGCCGCTCGCGCCGTTCGCCAGCAGATTGGGGAACATCCCCGGAAACAATTCCGGCTCTTCGTCCTCGCCGTTATAGGTCGGCTTGTACGCGACCGCGTCTTCGTCGAGGCCGTCCATCAGGTCGATCGCGACCTGCGTCAGCCGCGCCTCGGTGTAGCGATAGGCAGCCGCGTTATCGCCGTCGATATTGCCGAAATTGCCCTGACCGTCGACCAGCGGGTAGCGCAGCGAAAAGGTCTGCGCGAGGCGGACCATCGCGTCATAGACCGACTGGTCGCCGTGCGGATGATATTTGCCGATGACATCGCCGACGACGCGCGCGCATTTCTTGTAGCCTTGGCTGGGATCGAGCCGAAGCAGCCGCATCGCCCAGAGCAAACGCCGGTGGACCGGTTTCAGCCCGTCGCGGACGTCGGGCAGCGAGCGCGCGGTGATCGTCGATAACGCATAGACGAGATACCGCTCGCTGAGCGCCGAATCGAACGGCGCGTCGAGAATGCCGATCGGGGGTTCCTGGAAGTCTGTCGCCATAGGCGCCGGGGGTTAGCAGGCGCATTCCGGGGACGCCATTCCCGCCGCGACGCAAAGGTCACGCTAAGGTCACGCCAACAACGTGTCCGGAAACTTAACAAACCGTACTAACTACTTAATATAGACGATTGCTTATACAAGGTTATCTTACGACCAGCCGCGTGTAGAGGTGCCACGTCGCATAGCCGAGCCACGGCAGCACGACCGCGAGGCCGATCGCGGCGGGGATCAACCCCAGCACCAGCAGCCCGGCGACGCGAAGCCCCCAGGAGAAAATCTCGCGCGGGTTGCGCCGGACCGCGGCGATCGACGTTCGGATCGCGACATCGGCATCGACCGGCTTGTCGACGACGAGCGGGAAGGACACGACCGAGAAGATCAGCGCGGCGATCGCGAAGATCAGCCCGGCGAGATTGCCGAGGACGATCAATTCCCATCCCGCGCTGGTCGTGAACACTTTTCGGATAAAATCGCCGACGCGGAGTGGCGCCTCGGTCCCGAAGGTCGCGGCGTAGATCAGATAGGCGGCGACCAGCCAACCGACGAACAGCACGCCGAGTCCCGCGGTCAGCACCGCGAGCGGGACGCGGCTGCGGCCGTTGAGGGGATCGAGGAAGTGCCGCCAGCCCGCCTCGCGACCCTCCTCACGCCGGCGTGCGAGTTCGTAGAAGCCCGACGCGGCGGCGGGGCCCGCGATCGACAGCCCCGCGACGAGCGGGAAGAACAGCGGCAGCAGCGGATTGTTGTACGTCACCACCACCGCGGTCAGGCAGATGATCGGATAGAGCAGGCCGATGACGATCAGATCGCCGCGCTTCTCGCGAAAGTCCTTCCAGCCTTCGGCGAGCGCCCAGTCGATATCCTTCGCACCGATCCGCCTGACCTCCAGGCGTTCGGCGGCTGGTGGCGTGGCGGCGGCATCCTGAAGCGTTGGCATGGCGCGATCTCCCGATAAGAGTTCGTTCGGCATCGTTCCGCGTTACACCTTCAAGCATACGCTCATTTGCGACGGTGGCCAAACTCGCCGTGCGATCGCGGAGCGCGAGCGGTGTCCGCCCGGGAGTCTGTTGTTGTTTGAAATTGAGCCGCATGGCATAGCCGCAGGATAAAGAAGAATAATCGGGTACGCATCGCCTATGCTCAGGGAGCCGAGCGATGACGTGGGGGTGGTTGGTAATTGGTCGGCATTGGCCCGGCGCGATCATCGCGTTGATCGCGCTCGCGCTGTGCGTGGTGCTTTCGCCGATCGCCCGGTCCGCGATCGGCGCGACGCCGTCCGAAGCGACTCATCTCGGCGTCGGCTCGTGCGCGCGATCGACCTGCCACGGGCGGCAGGAGCCGACCGGCGCCATCGTCCGGCAGGACGAAATCCTGCGCTGGCAAGACCCGTCGAGCGCCGCGGGATCGCATAGCCGCGCCTGGCATGTCCTCGCCGAGCCACGCGGGCGCGCGATCGCCGCGAAGCTGGGAATCGGCAACCCGCAGGCGAGCGCGCAATGTATCGGCTGTCATGCCGACCCGACAACGGCGCGCGGCGCAGGGTTGCAGATCTCCGACGGCGTCGGCTGCGAGGCGTGCCACGGCGGCGCGGCGCGCTGGCTTTCCAGCCATTACGCGATGGGGACCAGCCACGCGCGCAACGTCTCGCTCGGCATGGTTCCGCTCGACGACGCCCGCACCCGCGCCGGCGTTTGTCTCGATTGCCATTTCGGCAGCGCCAGGCCGGGCCAGTTCGTCGGCCACGTCCTGATGTCGGCGGGGCATCCGCGGATCAATTTCGAGCTCGATCTCTTCTCGACGATGCAACAGCATTGGGACGTCGACGCCGATTACCGCCAGCGCAAGGCGGCGCCGAGCGACGTCAAGGTCTGGGCGGTCGGTCAGGCGGAAGCGGTCGCGCGCTCGCTCGGGCTTTTCGTCCAGCCCGGGATCGGCCAGATGGGCGCGTTTCCCGAATTCTATTTCTTCGATTGCCAGACCTGCCACCGCCGCATCTCGGACGCGGTCGATTATCGGCCCAGCGCTCCCGCCAATCCGGCGCGGCCGATGCCGACCGGATACCCCGCCTATCAGGACGAGAACATGATCATGCTGTCGGCGGCGGCGGCGGTCGCCGCGCCCGAGGCCGGACGCCGCTTCGATGCGGATGCGCGCGCCTTCCACGCCGCGCTGGCGATCGGCCGGTCCGCCACGCTCGCCGCCGCG
>JBBSTE010000004.1:0-106549 GCA_038236185.1 Sphingomonadales bacterium
GGCGTCGAGCTACCCGTTCGTTTCGAGCGCAGTCGAGAAACGCATGCGAAACCCCCGCGGCAGGTTTCTGGACAACGCACGAAAACAACGGTTTTGGGGTTGGGATTAGGGGCGTGAACAAACGGCACCTCGCCCTTGCGCCGCACGCGGCGGATGCGAGGTTCTCGGGTCAGCCTGGCCTCGCGGCGGATCGCGTCGCGCAATTCGTCTCGCTTCTCGTGGATCGAGGCGATCACCGGACCCATCGCCACGCCGAGATCGACCAGCACCGCCTCCGACAGCTGGAGCGAACTCTCCAGCGTCTCGGGAACCGCATCGGTGACGCCCGCCTTGTAGAGTTCGGCGGCATGGCGCGGATCGCGGGCGCGCGCGATGATCGTGAGATCGGGCGCGAGCGCGCGGATCCCGCGCGCCAGCCGGACGGACAGCACGGGCTCGTCCATCGTCAGGATCAGCGCGCTGGCATTGGCGAGATCGAGCCGCTCGACCAGTTCGCCGCGCGCGACATCGCCGAACATCACCGGATAGCCCGCCGTCTGGGCTGCCTTGACCGCATCGATATCGGCCTCGATCGCGAGATAGGGTTTGGCGTGGACGGCGAGCATATCGGCCACCATTCGCCCGACCCGGCCGAACCCGAAGATGATCGCGCGCTGTCCATCGGCCGGCGTCACCACGCTTTCGGATTCGCCGGGTGTCTCGATCTGGCGCGACGCGGCGCGACCGAGCTTCGCCAACAGCGGTGTGATCGTCAGGCCGATCGCGGTGACGGTTTGCCAGAAGGCGGCGGTCGTCGGCAGGATGAGTTGCGCCTGCGCGGCGGTGCCGAGCACGATCAGCGTCGTTTCCGACGGGCTTCCCATCAGGAGGCCCGTCTCGGCCGCAACCGCGCGGCGCGAATTGGCGAGCCTGAGCAGCAGATAGGTGACGATCGTCTTCACCGCGATCACGCCCGCGACCGCCGCGAGCAGCGACGGCCAGCTTTCGAGGATCGATTTCAGATCGACGCTCATGCCAACGGTAATCAGGAAGACACCGAGCGCGAGACCGCGGAACGGCGCGGTCATCACCTCGACCTCGCTGTGATATTCGGTCTCGGCAATCAGCAGCCCGGCGAGCAACGCGCCGACGATCGGCGACAGGCCCGCCGCGGTCGTCGCGACGCTCGCGACGATGACGACGAGCAGGGAGGCGGCGAGGAACAATTCGGGGCTCTTGGTCCGCGCGGCTTGCGCGAACAGCCGCGGCAGGACGAAGCGGCCGGCGACGTACATGCCGATAACGGTCAGTGCGCCGGTCAGCGCGATCCCGGCGATGCCTTCCCAGCCCGCGCTCGCGGTCGGGGCGAGCGCGCCGAGCGCGAAGATGATCGGGACGAGCGCGAGATCCTCGAACAGCAGCATCGCAAAGGCGGCGCGCCCGACCGCGCTGGTGAGTCCGACCAGCGGCAGCACCAGCGCGGTCGACGACAGCGCGAGTGCGAGTCCCAGCCCGATCGCGCCGGGCCAGGGCTGGCCGATGAAGTGGATCGCGACCCCGATGATGATCCCCGACCCAAGCAACTCCGCGGCGCCGGTGCCGAACACCAGTCGGCGCATCGACCACAGTCGCTTGAACGACAGCTCCAGCCCGATCGAAAACAGCAGCAGGATGATGCCGAATTCGGCGAACGGCTCGATCGCATGCGTGTCGGTGATCGTGATGTAATAGAGCCAGGGAAACCGCGCGACGAGTGTCCCGAGCCCGAACGGCCCGACCAGCATCCCGACAAGGATGAAGCCGATAACCGGACTCACCCGGAAACGCGCGAACGCGGGAATGACGAGCCCCGCCGCGCCGAGAATGACCAGCGCATCGCTGAAACCGTGATTTTCCAAACCCGTCTCCATGCCTTGCATCTAGACGGCAACGGGTGTGTTTGTCAGCGCATGACCGACACAGAATGCCTGATCGTCGGCGGCGGACCCGCCGGGATAATGGCGGGGATGCTGTTCGCGCGCGCCGGCGTACGGACGATAGTGCTGGAAAAACACGGCGATTTCCTGCGCGATTTCCGTGGCGACACCGTCCATCCCTCGACGCTCGACCTGTTCGACGAACTGGGCCTGCTCGATGCGCTGCTGAAAGTGTCGCACGATACGATCGAGAATATCGGCGCGGTGATCGGCGGGCGGGAGTACCGGATCGCCGATTTCACGCATCTGCCGGGGCGCGGCAAATTCATCGCGCTGATGCCGCAATGGCATTTTCTCGATTTCGTCGCGGGCGAAGCGCGAAAGCTGCCCGCGTTCGAGTTGCGGATGGAGACCGAGGGCGTCGCGCTGATCGAGGAAGGCGGCCGGATCGGCGGAATCCGCACCGCATCGGGCGAAACGCTGACCGCGCGGCTGACGATCCTCGCCGACGGACGCGGATCGAAGTTGCGCGGCGAGGCGGGGTTGCCGCTCCGCGATCTCGGCGCGCCGATCGACGTTTTCTGGTTTCGCGTACCGAAAGCGCCGACGCCGAAGAACCGGACGCAAGGCTATCTCGCGAACGGCGAAATGGTCGTCACGATAGACCGCGGCGACTATTTCCAATGCGCCCGGGTGATCGAGAAGGGCAGCGCCGACGCGGTTCGCGCACGCGGGATCGAGGCGTTCCGCCATGACGTCAGCGTAGCCGCGCTGACGCTCGCGCACGGGGTTGTCGAACTCGCGTCGTTCGACGACGTGAAACTGCTGACCGTCACGCTCGACCGCCTGACCCGCTGGCACCGCCCCGGCCTGCTCGCGATCGGCGACGCCGCTCATGCGATGTCGCCGGTCGGCGGCGTCGGGATCAACCTGGCGATCCAGGATGCGGTGGCCGCGGCAAACATCCTCGCCGGGGCGATGGCGAAGGGCGAGGAGGTCGATCCGCTGCTCGCGAAGGTGCAGGCGCGGCGAATGTTCCCGGTGAAAGTGGAGCAGGCTATGCAGCGGATGGCTCACCGCAACGTGATCGGTGCCGCACTTGGAGGGAGGGTCGATCGCGCGCCGTGGCCGGTGCGCCTGCTGAACGCGACACCGCTGCTCCAGCGCATCCCGGCGCGAGTGCTCGGACTGGGCGTGTGGCCCGAGCATATTCGCTCGCCGCGCGGCTAAAAAGGCATGATCTCCCGACGATTACGTATGGACGCTAATCCACAGGATTTTGATTGTCGATCCAATCAAAAGCAGCGTGAATCGCGGGAACTAAATCCGCATGCCACAAAATCGCGTATTCCCCGCATCCGATCAATAAGTCGCCTGGCGGGCATTCAGGCATTTGACGGCCACCTATCAATATTTGAGATCCTGGCGGTGTAGGACCGGTAACCCAGAAGCTAAGCATTGCATAGCCTTCGGGATTGTTAACGGCCCTTACTCGATTTTGGCTCCCCAAGTGGCATAGTGCTCCTCGGAGTCCATGCACCAAATCTGTCACGTCCGTAGTATTAGATGAATGACTTGCCTGAATAGTCGTAGCGAGCCGGTCTGTCCGCGTCATTGCCTGAAGCACTTCGTTCAAATCGATCATCAGACGTGTGAATGCCGCCTCGAACAGAGGCAACGATACCTCACTATCAAACACCCCCGTCTCGATCAGATTAGTAATCGAGCGCTTTGTGCTTGAATGATTATGAACGTACCGACCTACCATAGACTGAGCTACGACCAACTCGCCATCTTCGCTTCCAGATTCGCCCGAACCGCCTCGAAGAACTGCTCGGTCGTCGACCAGCGCTGATCGGGGCCGATCAGGATCGCGAGATCCTTGGTCATGTCGCCGTTCTCGACCGTCTCGATGCAGACGCGCTCGAGCGTCTCGGCGAATTTCGTCACGTCGGGGGTGTCGTCGAACTTGCCGCGATACTTCAGCCCGCCGGTCCAGGCGAAAATCGACGCGATCGGGTTGGTGCTGGTCGCCTTGCCCTGCTGGTGCTGGCGATAGTGGCGCGTGACGGTGCCGTGCGCCGCCTCCGCCTCGATCGTCTTGCCGTCGGGGGTCATCAGCACCGATGTCATCAAGCCCAATGAGCCGAAGCCCTGCGCGACTTGGTCCGACTGGACGTCGCCGTCGTAATTCTTGCAGGCCCAGACGAACTCGCCGCTCCACTTCAGCGCGCTGGCGACCATGTCGTCGATCAGGCGATGTTCGTAGACGATGCCAGCGGCCTTGAACTGATCCTTGAATTCGCTTTCGAAAATCTCGGCGAACAGATCTTTGAAGCGGCCGTCATAGGCTTTGAGGATCGTGTTCTTGGTGCTTAGGTACAGCGGCCAGCCGCGCCCGAGCGCGTAGTTCATGCTGGCGCGCGCGAAATCGCGGATCGACTGGTCGAGGTTGTACATCCCCATCGCGACGCCGCCGTCAGGAAAATCGAACACCTCGCGCTCGATGACCTTCCCGTCCTTGCCCTCCCATTTCATCGTCAGCTTGCCCGCGCCGGGGACGACGAAATCGGTCGCCTTATATTGATCGCCGAAGGCGTGACGCCCGACGACGATCGGGTGCGTCCAGCCGGGGATCAGCCGCGGCACGTTGCGGATGACGATCGGCTCCCGGAAGATCACCCCGCCCAGGATGTTGCGGATCGTGCCGTTGGGGCTCTTCCACATCTGCTTCAGGCCGAATTCCTCGACCCGCGCCTCGTCGGGGGTGATCGTCGCGCATTTGACCGCGACGCCGTATTTCTGCGTCGCGTGCGCGCTGTCGATCGTCACCTGATCGTCGGTGCGGTCGCGCTCCTCGACGCCGAGGTCGTAATAATCGAGATCGACGTCGAGATACGGCTTGATCAGGCGCTCGCGGATCCATTCCCAGATGATTCGCGTCATTTCGTCGCCGTCGATCTCCACGACGGGCGTCTTCACCTTGATCTTGGCCATGCTCGACTGTCCTAAATTTCGAAGACTGGGAAACGGGAGGTTTGGACGGGTCGATAGGGGGAAGGGGGGGCGCGATCAACCGTGCGGGCGACCGTGCGTTGTATCGGCGATACACCCCCGCTAGATGAGGCCGCATGGCATCGCTCGACAAATATCCCGAACCTTCCGATCACCCGCTGACGACGACGACGGTCAAATGGCGCTTCCCCTCGGTCCATCCCGAGGGGCGCAAATACGTCCTGATTGCAGGCGTCATCGCGCTGATTGCGCTGCCGGTCTGGAAGGTGTTGTTCTGGCCGCTGGTCGGGGTCGCGATCTGGGTCGCGGCGTTCTTCCGCGATCCGGTGCGGACGACGCCGCTCGGCGCGGATTTGATCGTCGCGCCCGCCGACGGGCTGGTGACGATGATCCAGCGCGTGGCCGTTCCGCGCGAACTGGTCGGCGATCTCGGCGCGGAGCCGCTGGTGCGCGTGTCGATGTTCATGTCGGTGTTCGACGTCCATATCAACCGCACCCCGATCGCGGGGACGATTCGCCAGGTCGTCTATATCTCGGGCAAGTTCCTCAACGCCGATCTCGACAAGGCGTCGGAGGAGAACGAGCGCCAGCATTTCGTCGTCGAGGGGCATGACGGCCGCAGGATCGGCTTCACCCAGATCGCCGGGCTGGTCGCGCGGCGGATCGTCGGCTTCGCCAAGGTCGGCGACATGGTCGCGGCGGGGCAGCGCGTCGGGCTGATCCGCTTCGGCAGCCGCGTCGACGTCTACCTCCCCGACGATTGCGTGCCACAAGTCGCGCTCGGCCAGCGGACGATCGCGGGCGAGACGGTGATCGCGCGCGTCGGCGGCGCGGCGGTGACCGCGGTGTCGCAGTGACTCTCCGCTTCGTCATCCCCGCGACAGCGGGGACCCATCTCCCGGCGCCCAACGCGAGCAACTGCGGCGATTGGGGTAAACGCAAGAGATGGGTCCCCGCTTTCGCGGGGATGACGGTTTAGTGATGAGGCCGCCGCTTATCCGAAAAGGCCTGCCGCTCCGCGCGGTCGCGCCCAACGCTGTAACAGCGCTGGCGTTATGCTCAGGGCTGAGCGGCATTCGTTTCGCGACCTCGGGCAATTGGGAACTGGCGGTCGCGCTGGTGCTCGTCGCCGGCGTGCTCGATGGTCTCGACGGGAGGGTTGCGCGGATGCTGCACGGCGAGAGCCGGTTCGGCGCCGAGCTCGATTCGCTTGCCGACGCGATCTCGTTCGGGGTGTCGCCCGCGCTGATCCTCTATCTCTGGTCGCTGAGCGCGCTGCCGCGGTTCGGCTGGATCGCCGCGCTGATGCTCGCGGTGTTCTGCGCGCTTCGCCTCGCGCGTTTCAACGCCGCGATTGATGCCGACGAGCAGCCGCATAAATCGGCGGGCTTCCTGACCGGCGTCCCCGCGCCCGCTGCCGCCGGGCTCGCGTTGCTGCCAATGTTCCTGTGGTTCTGGACCGGCGAGCCCTTGCTCCGGTCGCCCTATATCGTCGCGCCGTGGACCGCCCTGGTCGCGATGCTGATGGTGTCGAGCATCGCGACCTGGTCGTGGACCTCGCTCAAGCTCCGCCGCAATATCCGGTTCGAGGCTCTCGCCGTGGTTGTGGTGGTCGCGGCGGCGGCGATATCCGCGCCCTGGCAGACCGCCTCGGCGCTCTGCCTCGCCTATCTGGTCGCGATGCCGTTCAGCATCATGAGCTACGCGCGCGTCAGGCGGCTGCGTGCAACCCAGGCGACGATGCCCGTGAGATCGCCGCCCAGCGCCTGACCGCGAGCCGGCGCTCGGTGAGAACGCCGCGCGACAGCGGCGCGAATACCGCCTCCGGACGACCCGCGAGCGCGTCGACGATGCGGTCGAGCCGCGGCAACACCGTGGCGGCGATCGCATAGGCGGCGATCCCGAACGACGCCGCAAAAACCAGAATTCCAAGAACGACCATCATGTCCGCCTCCCTGTTTGCGCGAACTTCCCCTCAGCAACCGGCGCATGATCGAACGGTTCCCCGACTCCGATCCGGTTCCCGCAACTAATCAGCCAAAACGAACGGTTCGCCGCAAAGCCGTGAAAGTTCTTTGTATGTTCCAAAGGTCTTGTTCCACGTCTGTTCTGGCCCGTCAACGGGTTGCGAAAAAAAAGGTTTCGGCTATACGCGCCCCCTCAATCCCACATGGGAAGCATCATAGCCCGGTGCGCCAGCCGTTTCGGCCATGCGTCACTCGCTTCCCAGAGGCTCAACCGGAAGGAAACATCCTATGGCGGCACCTGTCGTCACCATGCAGCAGCTCATCGAGACTGGTGCGCATTTCGGACACCAGACGCATCGCTGGAACCCGAAGATGAAGCCGTATCTGTTCGGCGATCGCAACGGCATCCACATCATCGATCTGTCGCAGACCGTGCCGCTGTTCGCGCGCGCGCTCGAATTCGTCGCCTCGGCCACCGCATCGGGCGGCAAGGTCCTGTTCGTCGGCACCAAGCGCCAGGCGCAGGAGCCGATCGCGGACGCCGCGCGCCGCTCGGGCCAGCATTTCGTCAACCACCGCTGGCTGGGTGGCATGCTCACCAACTGGAAGACGATCAGCAACTCGATTCGGCGTCTCAAGACGCTCGAGGAGCAGCTTTCGGGCGACACCGTCGGCCTTACCAAGAAGGAAGTCCTTCAGCTCACCCGCGAGAAGGACAAGCTCGAAATGTCGCTGGGCGGCATCCGCGACATGGGCGGCGTTCCCGACGTGATGTTCGTGATCGACGCGAACAAGGAAGAGCTCGCGATCAAGGAAGCCAATACGCTCGGCATTCCGGTCGTCGCGGTCCTCGATTCGAACGTGTCGCCCGATGGCATCGCCTTTCCGGTCCCTGGCAACGACGATGCGGCGCGCGCGATCCGGCTTTATTGCGAGGCGATCGCCATCGCCGCGACGCGCGGCGGGCAGGAGCAGCAGTCGCGCCGCGGCGTCGATATCGGCGCGATGGCCGAGCCGCCGAAGGAAGACGCGCTGAGCGAGCCGGTCGTAGCGGCAGAGCCGGCAGCGGCGGAGGACGTCCCCGCGGTAGTCGAAGCGAGCGAGTTCGCCGCTGCCGCCGAGGCTCCGAAGGTCGAAACGCCTGCGCCGGAAGCGGAAGTCGCCGAAACTCCAGCCGAGGCCGACGCACCCGCGCCGGAAGTCGAGGTCGCCGAGGCGCCCGCCAAGGCTGACGCACCTGCAGCGGAAGCCGAAGCGCCGACGCCGGAAGCCGAAGTGGCCGAGGCGGCTGCCGAGACCGAGCGCCAGCTCGACGCGTAATTGTCATCGGGCGTTCCTATTGGGACGCCCATTCACCGTTCGTTTCGAGCGAAGTCGAGAAACGTGGTTCGGGCTTCGAGCGGCGTTTCTCGACTACGCTCGAAACGAACGGGAGTTTAGATTCAAGAGGATAGGCAAGATGGCCGATATCACGGCAGCGATGGTCAAGGACCTGCGCGAGAAGAGCGGCGCGGGCATGATGGATTGCAAGAAGGCGCTGAATGAAACCGCGGGCGATATGGACGCGGCGATGGACTGGCTGCGCACCAAGGGTCTCGCCGCCGCCGCCAAGAAATCGAGCCGCACCGCGGCCGAGGGCCTTGTCGGCGTCGCGGTCAGCGGCACCAAGGGCGCTGTGGTCGAAGTGAATTCGGAAACCGATTTCGTCGCCAAGAACGATCAGTTCCAGCAGTTCGTCCGCGAGGTTACTCAGATCGCGCTAGCGACCGGCGACGACATCGCCGCGCTGAAGGGCGAAAAGATGCCTTCGGGTACGTCGGTCGAGGAGGTGTTGACTAACAACATTGCGACGATCGGCGAGAACCAGTCGCTGCGTCGCGCCAGGCGTTTCGAAGTGTCGAAGGGCGCGGTGGTCAGCTACGTGCATAACGCCGCCGCACCCGGCCTCGGCAAGATCGGCGTACTCGTCGCGCTCGAATCGGATGCGGCGGACGACGTGTTGCAGGCGCTCGGCAAGAACCTCGCGATGCATATCGCCGCGGCCTTTCCGCAGGCGCTGAACGAGGAAGATCTCGACGCCGACCTGATCGAGCGCGAACGCGCGATCGCGACCGAAAAGGCGAGCGAATCGGGCAAGCCCGCCGATATCGTCGCCAAGATGGTCGACGGCGCGATCGCCAAATACCGCAAGGAGCACGCGCTCGTCAGCCAGTTGTTCGTGATGGACGGCAAGACCAAAATCTCCGACGTCGTCGCCAAGGCGGCAAAGGACGCGGGCGCATCGATCGTGCTCAAGGACTACGCGCGGTTCCAGCTGGGCGAGGGGATCGAAAAGCAAGCGTCCGACTTCGCGGCGGAAGTCGCCGCCGCGTCGGGCGTGCCGCAGAATAAAGAGCCCGAGCCGACGAACTGATCGACTACGTCACCCCCGCGAAGGCGGGGACCCATCACCTGAGCGATGGACGACCACGACCGTAGTGTTCGTCCATACGTGAAGAGATGGGTCCCCGCTTTCGCGGGGATGACGATGGTCACGCGGGTTGCCCCCCACCAACACCCCGCTTAAGGTCCGCGCCGCCTCAAGCCAGCATTCGAGACGCATGACTGCCCGACCTTACAAGCGCATCCTCCTGAAGCTGTCGGGCGAAGTCCTGATGGGGCAGGATGGCCTTTTGATCGACCCGGCGATGACTGCGCGCGTTGCGGGCGAAATCGCCGACGTTCGCGCGCAGGGCTATGAACTTTGCGTCGTCGTCGGCGCGGGCAACATCTTCCGCGGCCTCGCCGCGGCCGCAAAGGGATTCGAGCGCGCGACGGCCGATTACATGGGCATGCTCGCAACGGTAATGAACGCGCTCGCGTTGCAAAACGCGCTCGAGCAAATCGGTATCGAGACCCGCGTCCAGTCGGCGCTCTCGATGGACGCGGTGTGCGAGCCGTTCATCCGCCGCCGCGCCGAACGCCATCTCGAAAAGGGGCGGGTCGTGATCTTCGCCGCCGGCGTCGGCAGCCCGTACTTCACCACCGACAGCGGCGCCGCGCTCCGCGCCGCGGAAATGAAGTGCGACGCGCTTTTCAAAGGCACCTCGGTCGATGGCGTCTACGATGCCGACCCCAAGAAAATCGCGACTGCAACGCGCTTTGAAACCATAACTTACGATCACGTCCTTTCGGCCAATCTGAAGGTCATGGACGCGAGTGCCATCGCGCTATGCCGCGACAACAACATCCCGATCGTCGTCTTCAATATCCGCGAACACGGCAATTTCGCGGCGGTACTGCGCGGCGAGGGGGTTTCGACGGTCGTCCAGAACGAAACGGAGATGATGCATGCCGGCGTATGACAAGAGCGACCTCGAACGCCGCATGACGGGCGCGGTCGAGGCGTTGAAGCACGACCTGGGTGGCCTTCGGACCGGCCGCGCCTCGACGGCGCTGCTCGATCCGGTGACGGTCGAAGTGTACGGCAGCCAAATGCCGCTGAACCAGGTCGCGACCGTTTCCGCGCCGGAGCCGCGGATGCTGTCGGTGCAGGTGTGGGACAAACAGAACATCGGGCCGGTCGAAAAGGCGATCCGGTCGGCGGGACTCGGACTCAACCCGATCAACGACGGCAACACGCTGCGCCTGCCGATCCCCGATTTGACCGAGGAACGCCGCAAGGAACTCGCCAAGCTCGCGGGCTCCTATGCCGAAAAGGCCAAGATCGCGGTCCGCAACGTCCGTCGCGACGGCATGGACACTCTCAAGATCGACGAGAAGAAGGGCGTCTTCGGCGAGGACGAGCGCAAGCGCCATGAGACCGAGGTCCAGAAACTGACCGACGCGACGACCGCCGATATCGATGCGGTGGCGGGCGCCAAGGAAAAGGAAATCATGGGCCAGTGAAGGTGGCATCACCCATCTTCCTAATTCCGTTCAGGCTGAGCCTGTCGAAGCCCTGTCCTTCTTTTTTCCGAAGAGAAGAAGTGCAGCCCTTCGACAAGCTCAGGGCGAACGGAGCTATGGTGATGCGTTGATGAGTTCTGCGCCAATTCTCGCGCCCGACGCTGGGAAATCCACGCTCCCGCGTCACGTTGCGATCATCATGGACGGCAACGGGCGCTGGGCGAAGAAGCGCTTCCTGCCGCGCGTCGCCGGGCACAAGGCGGGGGTCGAAGCGGTTCGCGGCGTGACGCGCGAGGCACGCGCGCTCGGCAT
Organism: Sphingomonadales bacterium; assembly: GCA_038236185.1. GTDB lineage: Bacteria > Pseudomonadota > Alphaproteobacteria > Sphingomonadales > Sphingomonadaceae > Sphingomonas. The sequence goes on from JBBSTE010000004.1 coordinate 11,078, forward strand.
CGAGGCGCTGACGCTGTACGCCTTTTCCTCGGAAAATTGGCGCCGCCCCGAAGAGGAAGTGAGCGACCTGATGGGTCTGCTCCGCCTGTTCATCCGCTCCGACCTCGACGAACTCGTCCGCGAGAACGTGCGCCTGCGCGTGATCGGCGACTATCGCCGGTTTCCCGACGATGTCGTCGCCTTGGTCGACGACGCGGTCGGACGGACCGACGCGAACACCGGCCCGATCCTGGCGATCGCACTCAATTACGGCGCGCAGGCCGAACTCGTTTCGGTCGCGCGACGCCTCGCCGAACAGGCCCGCGACGGTGCGCTCGATCCGGCGCGGATCGACGTCGAGACAATCGAGGACGCGCTCGAGACGAGCGAACTCCCGACGCTCGACCTCCTGATCCGCACCTCGGGCGAGCACCGCCTGTCGAATTTCCTGCTGTGGCAGGCCGCTTATGCCGAACTCCTCTTCGTCGACACGCTCTGGCCCGATTTCGGCGCGGCGGATCTGCGCAATGCGGTTGCCGCGTTCGGCCAGCGTCAGCGCCGGTTCGGCGGGCTGTGACCGCGGCGCGCATACCCGATCGCCCCCGGTCCGATCTCCTCGTCCGGGTCGCCTCGGGCGTCGCGATGATCGCGGTGGCGCTTGGCGCGCTCATCGTCGGCGGCATCGTCTTCTGGCTGCTGACCGTCGTCGTCGCCCTGTTCATGATGGGCGAATGGTGCGACCTCCACCGCGTCCCCGCGCGGACCAGACGCATCGCGCAATATACCCTCTCAGTCCCGCTCGCGCTGATGGCGCCCGCGTCGCTGATCCTCCAGGTCCATGAATTCTTCACGATCGGCGTGCTGGCGGGGGCGGCGTTCTTCATCGTCATCGTCACGCGCAAGCCGCAGCTCGGGCTCGGTATCCTCTATTGCGGCCTGCCGGTCCTCGCGCTGATGCTGATCCGGCGGCAGCACGAGGGGGTGGTTTTCGTCCTGTGGGCGCTGGCTCTGGTCTGGGCGTGCGACATCGGCGCCTATTTCGCGGGCCGCGCGATCGGCGGGCCGAAGCTCGCGCCCGCGATCAGCCCGAACAAGACCTGGGCCGGGCTGATTGGTGGCGTCATAGCGGCAAGCGCCTTTGCGGCCTTCCTGCACCTGCAATACGGGCTGCCCTTGCGGATGACGCTGGCGACGCCGGTGCTGGCGGTGCTCGCACAAGGCGGCGACCTGTACGAAAGCGGGCTCAAGCGCAGGGCAGGGGTGAAGGACAGCGGCAATATCCTTCCCGGCCACGGCGGCCTGCTGGACCGCCTCGACGGGCTGGTCCCGGTCGCACCGGTCGCCGCGTTCCTCGTCGTCCTGCCGCATTTCTATGGTCTGGTCGGCGCATGAAGACCGTCACCATCCTCGGCGCGACGGGTTCGGTCGGCACCTCGACGCTCGACCTGATCGAGCGCGAGCCCGAGAATTTCCGAATTCTAGCCCTCACCGCCAATTGCGACGTGAAGAAGCTCGCGGCGGCGGCGATCCGCACCAACGCGAAGCTGGCGGTCGTCGCGGACGAGACCTGTCTCGCCGATCTCCGCGAGGCCTTGCGTGGCACCAACATCGACACCGCGGGAGGCGCCATGGCGGTTGCGGAAACGGCTGAAATGCGCGCCGACTGGACGATGGGCGCGATCGTCGGGTGCGCGGGCCTCGAACCCGTTCTCGCGGCGGTCGCGGCGGGCGGCATCGTCGTCCTCGCCAACAAGGAGCCGCTTGTTTCGGCGGGCGACATCATCCTCGAAGCCGCGCGCAAGAGCGGCGCGACGCTGCTCCCTGCCGATTCCGAGCATAATGCGATCTACCAATGCCTCGACGCCGCCCGGCCCGAGCGCATCCGCCGCATCATCCTGACCGGCAGCGGCGGGCCGTTTCGCGACCGGCCGATCGAGGACATGCGGCATGTTACCGTCGCGCAGGCGGTGGCGCATCCCAATTGGTCGATGGGCGCGAAAATCTCGGTCGATTCGGCGACGATGATGAACAAGGGCCTCGAATTGATCGAGGCGGCACGGCTGTTTCCCGTCCCCGCCGACAAGATCGAGATCGTCGTCCACCGCCAGTCGGTGATCCATTCGATGGTCGAATATGTCGATGGCTCGATGCTCGCGCAGCTCGGCCCGTCGGACATGCGCGTGCCGATCGCGCATACGCTCGCCTGGCCCGATCGGATGGCGACACCGATGCCGCCGCTCGATCTCGTGGGCGTAGGCCGGCTTGACTTCGCCGCGCCCGATCCGGTCCGCTTCCCGGCGTTGCGTCTGGCGCGCTCGGCGCTGGAGGCGGGCGGCGCGCGTCCCGCGATCCTCAACGCCGCGAATGAGGTCGCGGTGGCGGCGTTTCTCGCGGGCCGCATCGGCTTCCTCGAAATTGCCGCAATCGTCGAACATACGCTCGATCGCTACGATCCCGCCGCTCCCGAAACGCTCGAGGCGGTGCTGGACGTGGATGCCGAGGCGCGTGCCCTGGCATCCGCCAAAGTCGGATTCGAGCGTGTAGAGGACCGCGTCGCTTGATCCAGACCCCCGGCTTTTTGCTGACGATCCTTGCCTTCGTGCTGGTGATCGGCCCGCTCGTGTTCGTCCACGAAATGGGGCATTATCTCGTCGGCCGCTGGTTCGGGATCAAGGCCGACGCCTTCTCGATCGGTTTCGGTCGCGAGATCGCGGGCTGGACCGACAGACGCGGAACGCGCTGGAAAGTCGGCTGGTTGCCGCTCGGCGGATACGTCAAATTCGCGGGCGACATGAATGCGGTCGGGCAACCCTCCGCCGATTGGCTCGCGCTCCCCGCGGCGGAGCGGCAGGCGACGTTCCAGGCCAAGCCGGTCTGGCAACGCGCGATCGTCGTCGCGGCGGGGCCGATGGTGAATTTCCTTGCCGCGATCCTGATCCTCGCCGGGTTTGCCTATGCCTATGGTGATCCTGGAGCACAGGCGATCGCGGGCAAAATCCTCCCCGGATCTGCCGCCGCGGCGGCCGGAATGCAGCCCGGCGATCGGATTGTCGCGTTTGACGGTCAGCCAATCGAATCGTTCAGCGATGTGATCGTTTACGTTTCCCCTCGCGCCGACAAAGCCGTGCAGGTAACGGTTCAACGCAACGGAACAGTGGTCAGGCAGGCTGTAAGACTCGGGTCGCAATCGAGAATCGATGCCACCGGCAAGACGATCAAGACCGGCCTTCTCGGGCTGGTTCGGCCCACCGTAAGCTTGATCGACGCGCCGCTGGCGGGGGTTCGGCGAACCGGTGAAATCCTCGATTTGATGGTCGGCGCGATCCGGCAGATCGTGGTCGGCGATCGATCGATAAAGGAACTCGGCGGGCCGCTCTCGATCGCCAAGGTCTCGGGTGAGCAGATGACGCTTGGCATCGACGCCTTCGTCTTCCTGATCGCGCTGGTTTCGATCAATCTCGGGTTCATCAATCTGCTGCCAGTGCCGATGCTCGATGGGGGACATTTGATGTTCTACGCGATCGAGGCGGTGCGGCGGCGGCCCGTCGGGGCGAATGCGCAGGAATGGGCGTATCGCGGCGGTCTGGCGGCGATTCTGGCGCTGATGCTGGTGGTGACGTTCAACGATCTCGGCAACTTCGGGCTGTGGCGCAGCCTTGCCGGATTGATCCGCCCGGGTTGATCGGGTGACGGCGATGGGGCAGGGCGACGGCGCAGGGTTTCCTGTACTTATTCCGGGGTGGTTTTGGTGACGGTTTTGACGGCAAATATGTATCGCGCGCGCGCCACCGCCGCCCTGCTCGGCGCGACGATGCTCGCCGGCGTGCCCGTCGCAGCGGCGGCGCAGGACGCTCCTGCTCCCACGCCTTCGCCGGGGCCGACGTCCGTTGCGCCGCCGGTGGCCACGGCTCCCGACGCCGTATCGACAGCGGCACCTGCCCCGGTAGCGCGAACGGTGAAGACCTTGCGGGTCGAAGGCTCGCAGCGGATCGAGCCCGAGACCGTGCTGAGCTACACCAAGCTGCGCGTCGGTCAGCAATACACCAACGAGACGCTCGATCAGGCGATCAAGGATCTCTACGCGAGCGATCTGTTCGCCGACGTTCAGATCGTCGGCGCCGAAACCGGCGACATCGTGCTTCGCGTCCGCGAAAATCCGATCATCAACCGCATCATCCTGGAAGGGAACAAGCGGCTGAAAGAGGACAAGATCACCAAGGAGATCAAGCTCAAGCCACGCCAGATCTTCACGCGCACCGCGGTGCGGCAGGATGTCGCGCGGATCATCGAACTGTATCGCCGCCAGGGTCGCTTCGCCGCGTCGATCGATCCCAAGATGGTCGCGCTCGACCAGAATCGCGTCGATGTCGTGTTCGAGATCAGCGAAGGGCCGAAGTCCAAGGTCCGCCAGATCAACGTCATCGGCAATCAGGTTTTTTCCGACGACAAGTTGCGCGAGCAGATGGCGACCAAGCAGGCGCGCTTCTTCCGCCTCCTGTCGGGCAACACATCCTACGATCAGGATCGCCTCGCCTACGACCAGCAGAAGCTGCGGCAATATTATCTGACCGAGGGCTATGCCGATTTCCGCGTGACCTCGGCGGTCGCCGAACTGACGCCCGACAAGAAGGACTTCATCATCACGTATGTGGTGGAGGAAGGGCCGCGGTACAAATTCGGCGACGTGACTGTCGACAGCGACATTCGCGATTTCGACGACAAGCGCATGGCGGCGACGCTGCCGATCCACAAGGGCGATTGGTACAACGCCAAGACCGTCGAGGACACCGTCGAGAGCCTGGGCAACACGACGGGCCTGTTCGGTTATGCCTTCACCGAGGTGAATCCGGAATTCAACCGCGACAAAGACGCGCTGACGATGTCGATCAATTTTCACATCGCGCAATCGCAACGCACCTATGTCGAGCGGATCAACGTCACCGGCAACACCCAGACGCAGGACAAGGTGGTTCGTCGCGAGATCCGGCTGTCCGAAGGCGATGCGTTCAACAGTTTCCAGGTCAAGCGCAGCCAGGACCGGATCAACAGCCTCGGTTATTTCCAGGACAAATTCGAGATCAAGCAGACTCCGGGATCCTCGCCCGACCGCGTCGTGCTCGATGCGAACGTCGAGGAAAAATCGACCGGCGCGCTGCAGCTTTCGGCGGGTTTCTCCAGCCTCGAACGCTTCATCATCCAGGCGAACATCACCCAGTCCAATTTTCGCGGCAAGGGCCAGGAACTGCGCCTCGGCGCGAATTATTCGACCTATTCCAAATCGATCGAGGCCGGCTTTACCGAACCCTATCTGTTTGACCGCAACATCGCGGTCGGCGTCGATCTGTTCCGGCGCGATTACAACGCGTTCAATTTCGTCGGCACCAGCCGCAACACGACCTACAGCCAGACCTCGACCGGGTTCCAGATTCGCGCGGGGGTGCCGCTCACCGAATATCTCTCGCTGTCGGGACGCTACGGCCTGACGTACGACGATGTCGGTCTCGACAATACCTTTTTCACCAACGGCGTCTGCGATATCCTGACCGCGGGGCGCTATCTGTGCGAGGCGATCGGCAAGCGGCTGACCTCGTCGGTCGGCTATTCGTTGATCTACGACAGCCTCAACAGCCGGTTGCGGCCGACCAGGGGACAGCGGCTCTCGTTCAGCCAGGATTTCGCGGGTGTCGGCGGCGACGTCAAATATCTCCGTGCGACCGCCAAGGGAGAAAAATACTGGGGTCTCGGCCACAGCGGCTTCGTCCTGTCCGCGCAGGGTGAGAGCGGCTACATCAAGGCGCTCGGGAGCAGCCCGGGTCCGGGCATCGACGCGGTGCGGATCACCGATCGTTTCTATCTGGGCGAACCCCAGTTCCGCGGTTTCGACATCCGCGGCGTCGGCCCGCGCATCCAGCGGACCTTCTACAGCGACGGTAGCCCCAATCAGGTGCTGCGCGACGGCAAGAACGAGATCGTCGACGACGCGCTGGGCGGCAAGGCCTATTACCTCGGCCGCATCGAACTCGAAATTCCACTGAGCGCGGGCGCGCGCGAATTGGGCCTGCGCCCGTCGATCTATGTCCAGGCGGGCAGCCTGTTCAGCATCAAGCGGCCGCTGCCGACCGCGAACTTCCCAACGTTGGTCGATCCCGCGACGGGCAAGACCTATGTCGGCTCGATCTTCCGGCAGAATACCGACGCAGCCGGCAATCCACTTTATCAATACACGACGACCGATCCGACGACCAATCTTCCGAGCCAGGTCGTGACCACCTGCGCCACGGGCATCCCCGATTCGACCGGCTCTTGCATCGGCACGATCATGAACCCTGCGTCGAACCGCGAGATCACCCCATTCATCGAACGCTTCCTCGGCGATACGCCGCGTCCGCGCCTCTCGATCGGCGTCGGCGTCAACTGGAACTCGCCGTTCGGTCCGCTCCGGATCGACGTCGCCAAGGCGCTGCTGTCGCAGCCCGGCGATGATACCAAACTCGTCACTTTCAACGTAGGGACACAATTCTGATGACAAAGCAGTCTTTCGCGGCGGTTGCCGCCTTCTTCGCGGTCGCGACGGCCGCTCCGGCGCTGGCGCAGTCGGTCCCCGACGCGAAGATCGCGATCGTCGATTCGGAACGCTTGTTCGCCGAATGCACGGCCTGCAAGGCGGCGAACACGCAGCTCCAGGCGCAGCAGGCCCAGCTCCAGTCGACCGCGCAGTCGCTCGGCGCGCCGCTCCAGACCGAGGCGCAATCGCTCCAGACCGCGGTGACCGCCGCGAAGGGTAATCCGGATGCGGCGCTCCAGGCGCGGATTCGCGCCTACGAGACGAAGCAGCGCACCGCGCAGCAGCAGATCCAGACGCAGGAGCAAACGCTCCAGCGCAATGCCGCTTATGTGCGTCAGCAGCTCGGCGCGAAGGTCGGACCGATCATCACGCAGATCGCGCAGCAGCGTGGCGCCACCGTGGCGATCGACAAGGGCGGCACCTTCTATACCGCACCGGCAACCGAGATCACCGATGCGGTGCTCGCGCAGTTGAACAGTCAGCTTCCCAGCGTCAGCGTGACCGCGCCCGCCCAGGCCGCGCCTGCCGCCAGGCCGACGACGCCACAAGGCCGATGAGCGCGGGGGCCGAGGGCGGCACGGCCATCGGCCCTCTCGATATCGGGGGCGTGATGGCGGCGCTGCCGCATCGCTACCCGATGTTGCTGGTCGACCGGGTCGAGGAGCTCATTCCCGACCGGTCGATCGCCGCGATCAAGGCGGTGACGATCAACGAGGGCTTCTTCCAGGGGCATTTCCCCGGCCGTCCGATCATGCCCGGCGTTCTGATCGTCGAGGCGCTGGCGCAGGCGGCGGGAATCCTCGCGGTCGAAAGCCTCGGCCTCGCGGGTTCGGGCAAGCTCGTCTATTTCATGGCGATCGAGAACGCCAAGTTCAGAAAGCCGGTCGAACCCGGCGTCCTGCTGCGGCTGGAGGTCGAATTCGTTCAGAAACGCAGTTCGGTGTGCAAGTTCTCAGGTGTTGCGAAGATTGGCGACCAAGTCGCTGCTGAGGCTTCGTTTACCGCAATGATCGCGGATCCGCCGAAACCGTCCTGAGCGTTACCTTCGTTACTTTTGACTTATCCCGCGCCCTCGGCTAGGCGCGCGCCTTCCTTTGGCTGGTCGGAAACCAGCCGCATCCGGAGCAAGAACCGTGAAGACCGATATCCATCCCGACTACCACATGATCAAGGTCCAGATGACCGACGGCGCCGTGTACGAAACCCGCTCCACCTGGGGCAAGGAAGGCGACACCATGACGCTGGAAATCGACCCGCTGGCGCATCCGGCGTGGACCGGCGGGCGCGGTTCGATGCTCGACGCGGGTGGCCAGGTCGCGCGCTTCAACAAGCGCTTCGGCGGCGGGCTGACGCTCCGCAAGTAACCGTCCTTTAACCATCGTGGTCTAGCTTTCACAGCATGTTCGCGGCGGAATTCGAGCCAGCACAATCGAACGGCCGGCGCCGCAGTCCACGCGCGCCGGTCTCGTTCGACGCGCGCTTCGGCCAGGGTGGAATGGGGCGCACCTTGTGCAAGGTCGTCGATATCTCGATCCACGGCGCGCGCGTGCAGACTTATTCGGGGCTGAAGAAGGGCGCGACGATCTGGCTGACGCTGCCCGATATCGGTCCGATCGCCGCCGACGTGATGTGGGCCGACGATTTCCTCGCCGGTTGCCAGTTCCACGACCCGCTCGACACGATCCAGTTCGAGACGCTCGTCGCGCTCAACGCTTGAGTGGCGGAGGGAGTGGGATTCGAACCCACGGTGAGCGTGAACCCACGGCGGTTTTCAAGACCGCTGCCTTAAACCACTCGGCCATCCCTCCGGCGTGGCGCGCCGTCGTCTGACCCCGTGCGGCGGTTTGTGCAAGCGCCGCGATGATTGGCGGTTTCTTGCGCGCGGCGGCTGTGCGACAGATAGCGCATGTGGGGGCGCGATAAGTTCGGGGGCTGGTGGCGCGGGTTGATCGCGGCGCTGGCGTGTCTATCCATCACCGCGTCGGTGAGCGCGCAGGACGAGGCGGGTTTCCAGACGTATCTGGTCACGCTCCGTCAGCAGGCGCTGGCCGCGGGGGTGACGCGCGCGACCGCGGACGCGGTGTTCCCGACGCTGACCTACAATCCACGCGTCGTCGAACTCGACCGCGCGCAGCCCGGCGCCAACCCGAACGCGCCCATCGCGATGTTCGCGCCTTACCGGGCCGCGCACGTCGATACCGCGCGGATCAGCCGCGGGCGCGCCGCGTACCAAGCGCAGCGCGGACGATTGGCGCGGATCGAGGCCGAAACCGGGGTTCCCGAATCGATCATGGTCGCGATCTGGGGCCATGAGACCAATTATGGCTCGTACACCGGCGATTTCGATCTGCTCCGCAGTCTGGCGACGCTCGCCTACGAAGGCCGCCGTCGGACGCTGTTCTCGGGCGAGTTCGTCGCCGCGCTCAAGATCCTCGATCGCGGCATTTCGCGCGACAAGTTGAAGGGCAGTTGGGCGGGCGCGATGGGAAATCCGCAGTTCTTGCCGTCGATCTACCTCCGCCTGGCGCGCGACGCCGACGGCGACGGCCGCGCCGATATCTGGTCGAGCCCGGCGGACACGCTCGCATCGATCGCCAATTATTTCGTCGATGCCGGCTGGCGCCAGGGTCAGCCCTGGGGGTTGGCGGTGTCGGTTCCTGCATCCTTCAATCGATCCAGCGTCGATAATCATTTATTGAGCCCACGCTGCCCGCGGGTCTTCGAGCGCCACAGCGCATGGCGGACAATGGCGGAGTGGCGCGCGGCCGGACTGGTCCCGCTCGATCGCGGCTGGCCCGGCGACAGCGTGCTCGCGACGTTGATCGAGCCCGACGGGCAGGGGCGGAAGGCCTATCTGCTGACGAGCAATTATCGCGTCATCCTCGATTACAATTGCTCGAATTTCTACGCGCTTTCGGTGGGGGTGCTGGCCGATGCGGTCGAGCGTTAGCCTCGCGCTTCTGCTTGCGGCGTGCGGCAATGCACCCGCTTATCCTCGCGGCGTCGCGACGTCCCCGCGGGTGGCCATGCCCGACTCTCAGGCCACGCCCGAAGCGCAAACGCCGTTGCCCCCCGAGCTCGCAGGCGCGGAAGGGCCGAGCGGCACCGCGGGCGCCGGAAACGAATCGTACGACGCGGTCGGTTATGCGAGCTGGTATGGCGAGGAACTGAACGGCAACCGCACCGCCACGGGAGAGCGCTTCGACCCCGCCGCAATCACCGCCGCGCATCGAACCTTGCCCCTCGGCAGCATCGCCGAAGTGACGTCGCTCGATACCGGACGGACGATCCTGGTGCGGATCAACGATCGTGGACCCAGCCGTCGCGATCGGGAGATCGATCTGTCGCGAGGCGCGGCCGATCAATTGGGAACAGGGGCTGCGGTTGCCGCGGTTCGGGTACGCGGCATCGTGCCATCGCCCGCCGATCTCGTGGCGCTGCGATCGGGGCAGCGCGCCACGCCTCGCCTCGATGCTCCGCCCGCATTGTTGACCGCGTTGCGCAAGCAGTTGCGCGGCGGGACCGAAATAGTTGCGGTCGTTCCCCGGCCTCCGGTTACGGTCCGGACACCGGTTCCCGTATCGTCCCGCGAGCGCATCAGGCCGGCGCCGGCGCTCGTTCAAGTCGCGCCGCTTCCGCGCGGTCGCTATGTCGTACAGGTCGGCACTTTCTCGAGCGAGGCCCGGGCGCGGGCGCTGGCAAAGTCGCTCGACGGATCGGTTCGCCAATTCGGCAAACTCTGGCGCGTTCGCCTCGGCCCTTATCCCGATACCGCCGGCGCCAAACGCGCACGTGACGGCGTCGCCCGGCGCGGCTATGGCGACGCACAGATCCAATCCGACCCCTGATCCGGAAAGAGTAAATGTCCAGAATCGCTTTCGTCGCCGCGCCGCTTCTCGCGCTGGCCATCGCCTATCCGACCGCCGCCGCCGCGCCGCAATTCGATACGCCCGCGCCGATCGCCTATATGGAGGACCTGTCGTCGGGCGCGGTGCTCTACGCCAAGGATGCCGACCGGCGGATGCCGCCTGCGTCGATGGCGAAGATGATGACGGTCTATGTCGCGTTCGACATGCTAAAGCGCGGCGACCTGAAGCTCGACCAGCAGTTCGAGGTACGCCCGGAGACGTGGAGGAGATGGCACGGTCCGGCAGCGGGCTCGACGATGTTCCTGTCGACGGGCGAGAGGGTCAGCGTCGCCAATTTGCTCTACGGCATCGTCACGCTTTCGGGCAACGACGCCTGCGTCGTGCTCGCCGAGGGGATTTCGGGAACCGAACCCGCGTTCACCGATCGGATGAACGAGGCGGCGAAAAAACTGGGCCTTACCAACAGTCATTTCGGCAATTCGAACGGCTGGCCCGACGAGGGCGTTACCTATGTGACCGCCAAGGATCTCGCCAATCTCGCCGCGGCGACGATCCGCGACCATCCCAAACTCTACAAGCAATTTTATTCGCGGCGCGATTTCACCTGGGGCAAGACGCTCGGATCGGGCTCGGACATCACGCAGGCGAATCGCGACCCGTTGCTAGGCCGCGTCGCTGGTGCCGATGGCCTGAAGACGGGACATACCGACGAAGCGGGCTACGGTTTCACCGGCTCGGCCGAGCAGAACGGCCGGCGTCTGGTGATGGTGCTCGCCGGGCTCACTAGCTTCAACCAGCGCATTTCGGAATCGGTCCGGTTCATGGACTGGGGTTTTCGCGCCTGGCAGGCCAAGCCGATCGTCAAGCAGGGCAAGAAGGTCGAGACCGCCGACGTCCAGCTTGGCAGTGCGTCGAGCGTCGGGCTGGTTGCGCCCAAGGACCTGACCGTGACGCTACCTTCGGGCGCGGTGCCCGCGATGTCGGCGAAGGTGGTCTATCAAGGGCCGGTCAAGGCGCCGATCAAGGCGGGTCAGCACATCGCCGATCTCGTCGTGACGTCGCCGGGGTTGCCCGAGCAGACATTGCCCTTGGTTGCCGAGACCGACGTCGCCGAGGCCGGGTTTTTCGGGCGCGCATGGGCGGGGCTGACCGGGCTGTTCGGTTGAACCGCCAATGAGCAGCGGCACCCGGTTCATCTCGCTCGAAGGCGGCGAGGGGGCGGGCAAATCGACGCAGGCCTGCGCGCTCGTCGCCGCGCTCGCCGACTGCGGCGTCCGCGCGATCATGACGCGCGAGCCGGGGGGAAGCGACGGTGCCGAGGCGATTCGCGCCTTGCTGCTTCAGGGCGAGACGACGCGCTGGAGCGCGCATGCCGAGGCGTTGTTGTTCGCCGCGGCGCGCGCCGATCATGTCGAACGCACGATCCGCCCCGCGCTCGGCGCGGGAAGCTGGGTGATCTCCGACCGCTTCGTCGACTCAACTCGCGCCTATCAGGGCGGCGCGGAGGGGATCGACGACGCCGCGATCCTCGCGCTTCATGCCTTCGGATCGAAGGGGTTGCTGCCCGATCGTACCTTCGTGCTCGAGATCCATCCGGCCGAGGGCGAACGCCGCGCGACCGCGCGCGACGGGGCGGGGGCGGATCGCTTCGCGCGACGCGATCCCGCGTTCCACGCGGCGGTAGCCGCGGCGTTTCGCGATGTAGCCGCGAAGGAGCCTGAGCGGGTGCGGCTGATCGACGCGGATCGCCCGGTCTCCGCCGTGACCGCGTCGATCATGACGGGGCTGGCGGACCTGCTGTCATGACGTCACTCGTCGGCAACAGCGCCGCCAGGGCCGCGTTCTGCGCCGCGATGACCGGCGGCTCGCTCCATCATGCCTGGCTGTTCGGCGGGCCGGAGGGGGTCGGCAAAGCGGCGTTCGCGCATATCGCGGCGACGCGCATGCTGGCGGAGGCGTCAGGCGAGGCTTCGTTGATTGGCGACTTCGGCGTCGGCGATGACAGTCGTACCGCCGCTCTGCTTGCGTCCGGCGCGCATCCCGATTTTCGCCTCCTGACGCGCGTCGCGAAGGATCCCGAGAAAAAGCCCGACGAACTCGCTCGCAGCATTAAGATCGCGCAGGTCCGGGCGCTATCGCCTCTGTTTGGGAAAACGCCTTCGCTCAGTCCGCGGCGCGTCGTGGTGATCGACAGCATCGACGACGTCGAGCGCCCCGGAGCATCGAATGCGCTGCTCAAGAACCTCGAGGAACCGCCTGCGGGGACGATCTTTCTGCTCGTCAGCCACGCGCCGGGACGATTGTTGCCGACGATCCGCTCGCGGTGCCGCCTGCTTCGCTTCGATCCGCTCGACGACGCCGAGATGCGCGTAGCGATTGCTGAGGCACGGCCCGAGGCGAGCGACGACGAGGTGTCGGCGCTGATCCGGAGCGGCGCGGGGTCGCCGGGACGCGCGTTGCGCTATGCCGGGCTCGATCTGGCCGGGATCGACGCCGCGCTGAACGGCATCGCGCGGGACGGCGATCGCGCGAACCGGCAGCGCGTCCGGCTGGCCAAGGCGCTATCGCTCAAGGCGGCGCAGCCGCGCTACGAGGCGTTCCTCGACCGTGCGCCGACCTTCATCGCCGAGCAATCGCGCATTCGCCACGGCAACGACCTGCGCCGCGCGCTCGACGCTTATGCCGAGGCGCGTGAACTCGCCGCCGCGGCGCGCGGTCTTTCGCTCGACGGCGCGGGGACAGTCTTCGAGATGGCGGGCATCGTCGCGCGACTGGCGAGCCGCGCCTGATCGTGTCAACGGGCACCGAAGTTTCCCCGATTGTGGGCACGTAAAATTCCCTGGTTTGGCGGCGGTGATGGCTGTGTGGTTCAGCCATATTGGTGATCGTCGTTTTGTCTGGGCGGCCGTCCTCGTCGCTTTGGCTGGGGCGGATTGATCGGTGCATTGGCGCGCAGGTTTTCGGGGATGAGCGCGGCGTGTTCGCGCATACGGTAGCCGGAGCCCTCGATCTGGACGACGACGGCGTGGTGCAGCAGCCGGTCGAGCAGCGCTGTGGCGACCACGGGATCGCCGAACACGTCGCCCCATTCAGCGAACCCACGGTTGGAGGTGAGGATCATTGCGCCCTTTTCGTAGCGCGCATTGACCAGCTGGAAGAACAGGTTGCCGCCGCCGGGCGTCACCGGCAGGTAGCCGATCTCGTCGACGACGAGCAGCGAGGCGCGGCAGAGGAACCGGATGCGCTCGCGCAATGTGCCTTCGTTCGGCCTTGGCGAGCTGGGCGACGAGATCGGCAAGCGGGATGAAGTAGACCTGCTTGCCGGCGCGCACCGCTTCGACCGCGAGCGCGGTGGCGAGATGGCTCTTGCCGGTCCCGGGTGGCCCGAGGAGATGGACGACCTCGGCGCGGGCGATGAAGTCGAGACCGGCGAGCGCCATGATGCGGTTGCGGTCGAGCGATGGCTGGAACGCGAAGTCGAAGCCGGCGATAGTCTTGACGACCGGCAGGCGCGCCATGCGCAGCGCCTGCTTGATGCGGCGGTTTTCGCGCAGCGACAGCTCTTCGACTAGCAGCTCGTCGAGCGCCTCGATACCGTCGATCTGGCCCTGCTCGATCCGGCGCAGCGTGGCATCCAGCATCTCGAGCGCACGTGGCATCTTGAGCCCGACAAGGCTGTGACGGATGTTATCGACTCGCGACAGCGGACTGGTGAGCGTCATGGCCGGCCTCCGGCCGCAAGCTGGCTGCCGATCGCCTGGTAGATGGCGAGCGACCGCAACGGCACGTGATCGCCGATCCGGCCGATGGTGATGCCCGCGGCGACGCCGGTCCGCCGCTTCGCGCCGGTGCCACCGGTGCGATGGCAGCGATCGATGCGGTATTGCTTGCGGCCTTCGAGAACGGGGTGTTCGGCAACGATCGTGCCGAGGTCGAGGATGCGGATTAGGTCGGGTAGTTGCTGGACCTCGACGATACGCCGGGTGCGATCGGGCACGCTGTAATAGTTGCCGCCGACGGCGACGAAGCCGTCGTGGCTGACGCGGCGCTCGAGCTTGAGTACGGCATCGAAGCGATGTTCGGGCAGCGTCTGCAACTCGGGCTGCTCGGTGGCGAAGGCTTCGGCGACGACGCGTTGGGTCGTGCCGTGAACGCGGGCGTTGGCGACGCCGTCGAGCCAGTCGATCAGCTGGGCGTTGAGATCATCGAGATTGCGGAAGCTGCGGCCGAGGAAGAAGTCCTGGCGGATGGAGCTGAACGGCCGCTCGACCTTGCCCTTGGTCTTGGCGCGGTACGGCCGGCAGGGCGCGGGGCTGGAAGCGATAGTGGCTCGCCAGCGCCAGCAACGACCGGTTGTAGATGATGTGCCCGGCATCGTCCTCGCCGGTCACCGCCGTCTTCATCCGGTCGTAGAGGATCTCGATCGGCACGCCGCCGAGCGCGGCGAACGGCTGGATATGGCAGCGCAGCAGCGTCTGCAGGTCCTGATGCATGACGTAGCGGGCGAAGATGAAGCGCGAGTGGCCGAGGACCAGGCTGAACAGCCAGACGATGCGCACCGTGCCGGGATCGTCGGTGAAGGTAACGACGAAGCGGGCAAAATCGACCTGCGCCTGGACACCGGCGGCCGTCTCGAACCGCACCTCAAAGGGCTTGGGACCGTTCTCGGGACGGATCGCGGCGAGGTAGCGCTTTACCGCCGTGTACGCGCCCTCATAACCCAGCTCGCGGATCTCGCGCGTCAATCGCGCGGCGCTGAGATCGGGAAAGGCCGTCACCCGCTCCGCGACAAAGGCCATGTAGGGTGCCAGCTTGCACGGGCGCCCGACTGAGCGCGGACCATAGGCAGGCGCCTCGATGCCGCGCTCGATATACTTGCGCACCGTCTTCGGATCACGCCCGGTGCGACGGGCGATGTCGGTGATCGACACCCCCTGTCGGTGAAGTTCCAGGATCATCATCAGCTCTCCAAGTCGAACCATCGCCGCCTCCTCGCATAGAGGACATGACGGCAACGGCGGCTCGGTTCATTCCGCCGGGGCTAGCCCCGGCGGAATGAACCGAACGGGATGCCAATCAGGGAATTTTCAAAGCCCACTTCCGGGGAGAATTGCAGGACCGATGACAGATCGAACGCGGCGAAGCTTCACCTTGGCCGGGCGATGTTCTACCAGCGCCGCTATGGGCGACCCTTTCTACATCACCACCGCGATCAGCTATCCCAACGGCCGCCCGCATATCGGCCACGCCTATGAAGCGATCGCCGCCGACGCGATCGCACGCTTCCAGCGCCAGGCGGGGCGCGACGTCCGCTTCCAGACTGGGACCGATGAGCATGGCCTGAAGATGGTCCAGGCCGCGCGCGAACAGCGCGTCGAAGTCCGCGCACTGGCAAACGAAATGTCATCCTATTTCAAAGATATGTGCGACACTCTGAATATTTCCTACGATCGTTTCATTCGCACCACCGACGACGATCATCACAAGGCAAGCCAGGCGATCTGGCAATCGATGGCGGATGCGGGCGACCTGTACCGCGATCGGTACGAGGGTTGGTATTCAATCCGCGACGAGGCGTTCTACGACGAGAAGGAACTGGTCGATGGGGAAGGGGGCGCGAAGCTCTCCCCGCAGGGGACGCCGGTCGAGTGGACCGCCGAGGAAACCTGGTTCTTCCGCCTGTCGAAATATCAGCAACCTTTGCTCGATCTCTATGCGGCGAACCCCGATTTCATCCGGCCCGAAAGTCGCCGCAACGAGGTGATGCGCTTCGTCGAGGGCGGACTGTCCGACCTGTCGGTTTCGCGAACCAGCTTCGACTGGGGCGTCGCGGTGCCGGGCAGTCCCGGCCATGTCATGTACGTCTGGGTCGACGCGCTGACCAATTACCTGACCGGCGCGGGCTATCCCGATGGCGACATGCGCTTCTGGCCCGCCGATCTGCACCTCATCGGCAAGGATATCGTGCGTTTTCACGCGGTCTATTGGCCCGCGTTCCTGATGTCGGCGAAGATCGCGTTGCCGAAATCGGTATTCGGGCACGGCTTCGTGCTCCACCGCGGCGAGAAAATGTCGAAGAGCGTCGGCAATGTCGTCGATCCCGGAGATCTCGTCGCGGCGTTCGGGGTCGATGCGCTGCGTTACTTCCTGCTGCGCGAAGTCAGCTTCGGACAGGACGGCAGCTATTCCGCCGAAGCGATCGTGACGCGGGTGAATGCCGAACTCGCCAATGCCTTCGGAAATCTCGCGCAACGCACGCTATCGTTCATCGCCAAGAACCTCGACGGCGCGTTCCCCGATGTGGGCCGCGCCGAGGATGCCGACGGCACGCTGATCGAGGAAGCGATCGTCGCCGCCACGGGCCTCAAGGCGGCGTTCGGCGATCTGATGCTCAGCCAGGGGATCGAGGCGTGGCTGCGCGGTGTCTTCGCGTGCAACCAATATATCGATGCGCAGGCGCCGTGGGCGCTCCGCAAGACCGACCCCGAACGGATGCATGCGGTGCTCCGCACGCTCGTTCGCGCGATCCGCATTCTGGCGATCGCGATCCTGCCGGTCGTGCCGGAAGCGGCGGCCAAGGTTCTAGACCAGATCGGCGCCGACGCGCGCGATCACGCCGCGGTCGATGACGACGGCTGGTACGATCGCCAAGCGGCGAGTGGCTTCGGCATCCCGCCGCCGACGCCGGTCTTCCCGCGTCTCGACATGCCCGCAGAGTCCGCCTGATGCTCGCCGACAGCCATTGTCACCTGAATTACAAAGGCCTGGTCGATGATCAGGCGGGCGTGCTGGAACGTGCACGCGCGCGCGGCGTGACCGCAATGCTCAACATCTCGACGCGCGAGTGCGAATGGGACAACGTGATCGCCACCGCCGAACGCGAGCCCGACGTCTGGGCGACGGTCGGCATCCACCCGCACGAGGCGGATGCACATATTCATGTCGATACCGCGAAGCTCGTCGAGCGCGCCGCGCACCCGCGAGTCGTCGGGCTCGGCGAGAGCGGTCTCGATTATTTCTACGACCATTCCGACCGCGCGGCGCAGCAGGCGAATTTTCGCGTTCATCTTACAGCCGCACGCGAGACCGGGTTGCCGATCGTCGTCCATACGCGTGATGCGGAGGCGGATACCGCCGCGATCCTGCGCGAAGAATTGGGAAAGGGGGCATTCGTCGGGGTGATGCACTGCTTCACCGGCTCCGCGGCGTTCGCGCGCGAGGCGATCGAACTGGGCTTCTACATCTCGATCTCGGGGATCGTGACGTTCAAGAATGCGCGCGAGTTGCAGGATACGGCAGCGGCACTGCCGATCGAGCGGCTGCTGATCGAAACCGATGCGCCCTTCCTCGCGCCGGTGCCGCATCGTGGCAGGCCCGGCGAGCCTGCTTTCGTCGCCGATACCGCAGCGTTCCTGGCCGATTTACGCGGTGAGGATATCGAGGAATTGAAGGCGGATACCGCCAGAAACTTCCACACGCTCTTCGCCAAGACGGCGCGGTGAAGGTTCGTATCCTCGGCTCCGGCACATCGTCGGGCGTGCCGCGCATCGGCAACGATTGGGGCGATTGCGATCCGAACGAACCGCGCAACCGCCGGTCTCGCGCGTCGATCCTTGTGGAACACGACGGCACCCGCATCCTAGTCGACACAAGCCCCGATATGCGCGAGCAATTGCTTGCCGCCGACGCCGGCACCGTCGATGCGATCCTCTGGACGCACGATCACGCCGATCATTGCTTCGGGATCGACGACGTCCGACAGATCTTCCACGCGCTCGGCCACGCCGTGCCCGGTTTCGCGCGCGCCGAGACGCTGGAGAGCTTCCAAGAACGCTTCGGCTATGTGTTCAGGGGGCGACACGGGTATCCGCCAACCGTGAATGCCACGACATTACCCGACGTCATGACGATCGGTGCCATAACCGTGCGCGTCGTCGATCAACCACACGCCGAGATCACCTCGGCCGGACTGCGTTTCGAGGCGGCGGGCGCGGCGATCGGTTACGCGACGGATTTCAACGAGATGACCTTGGAAATGAAGACACTATATGCAAACCTCGACGTGTGGATCGTCGATGCGTTGCGCCGTAGGCCGCATCCGTCGCATCCGACCCTCGATCAAGCGCTCGGGTGGATAGACTTGCTCAAGCCGGATCGCGCGGCGTTGGTCCACATGGATCAGTCGATGGACTATCGACGGCTGGCGGCATCGCTGCCAGCAGGCGTCGAGCCGGGCTATGACGGGCTGGAGTTCCACCTGTGACCGGCGATCGCAGCGCCGACGTGATGTTCTACGCGCTGCTGCTGCTTCTGCCGCTGTCGGCACTGCTCTCGCGCCGACTACCGCTCGGGTCGATACTGAAAACGACCGTCGCGTGGGTTGCGATCTTTGCAATCGGGCTGGTGATCGTCGGTCAGCGCGACCGTCTCGCCGAACTGGCGGGCGGTGCGCGCGATGCGCTGGTCGGCGAGGATCAAAGCGTCGTCGGCGACACCGTCCGGATCGGCATGGCGAACGACGGACACTTCTGGGCGAGCGTGTCGATCAACAGGGTCAAGCGCCGGATGCTGATCGACAGCGGCGCCACCATGACCGCGATTTCGGCGAACACCGCTCAAAGTGCCGGGATCGAGGTCAACGAAAGTGCGTTTCCGTCGATCATCGAAACCGCCAACGGATCGATCGTCGCCGACAAGGCGCACGTCGCGCGACTTCAACTCGGTTCGATCGAAGCGCGAGATATGCCCGTCGTGGTCTCGGATGCATTCGGCGATACCGATGTGATCGGAATGAACTTCCTGTCGCGATTGAAATCGTGGCGGGTCGAGGGGAGAACGCTCGTCCTCGATCCCGTCAAACCGACATGAGTTTTTACATAATGTGTATTATCGTTCTTACCGATGCGTGAAGGGACAGGCATCTCCCCCATCGACCGGCTCGTCGCGATCATGGCGCGGCTGCGCGATCCGGCCGACGGTTGCGAATGGGATCGCGCGCAGACCTTCGCGACGATCGCGCCGTACACGATCGAGGAAGCCTATGAGGTCGCCGATGCGATCGCGCGCGGTGATATGGCGGATCTGCGCGAGGAAATCGGCGACCTGCTGCTTCAGGTCGTGTTCCACAGCCGGATGGCCGAGGAAGCCGGTGCATTCGATCTCGGCGATGTCGTCGCCGCGATCTGCGACAAGATGGAACGTCGGCATCCGCATATCTTCGGTGACGCCGGCGAACGCCTCGACTGGGAAGCCGCGAAAGCCGCTGAGCGCGCCATCAAGGGCCGCGACAACGCACTCGCTGGCGCGCTCGATGGCGTCGCGCTCGGCCTGCCATCGCTGCTTCGCGCCGAGAAACTGCAGAAACGCGCGGCGCGGACCGGGTTCGATTGGCCCGACGCGACCGGCCCGCGCGCCAAAATCGATGAGGAACTGGCCGAGGTCGAAACCGCCGAAACCCCTGCCGATGTGGAGATGGAGATCGGCGACCTCCTGTTCGCGGTGGTCAATTGGGCGCGTAAGCTCGGCGTCGATCCGGAAGCGGCGTTGCGCGGCGCGAACGCGAAGTTCGAGGCGCGGTTCCGGAGCATGGAGACGATCGCCGGGGATGCGTTCGCGGACCTGACTCTCAAGGCGAAAGAAGAACTTTGGCAGGCGGTGAAACGGCAAGGCGACAGCTAACGCGGCATTCCTATCCCGCCCGGACGCAGAAGCGCTCGAAATCCTTCGGCGCGAGGCGGACCTCGTAGATCGATTGATCGCCCTCGACCGATTGGGCGAGCACCTCGCCGTGCTGATGGAGCCACGCCGCTCCGGCGCCGTCGGCCGGATCGAGTTCGATGCGATAGCGACGATGGGCGGCGGTGAGTTCGGCCGCTACCGCAGCGATCAGCGTATCGATCCCCTCCCCGTCGAGCGCGGAAATCGCCACCGCATTAACACGCGCCTCCGCTTCGGCCAGAGCGGCGACACGGGCGTCACCGTCGAGGCGGTCGAGCTTGTTCCACGCTTCGATCCGCGGCGTCGTCTCGTCAACGCCGATATCGACAAGCACCGCCTCGACATCCGCGCGCTGCGCCTCGCTGTCGGGATGCGCGATATCGCGCACGTGAATCAGAAGGTCGGCGGAAACGACTTCCTCGAGCGTCGCCTTGAACGCGGCGACGAGCTGCGTCGGCAGTTCGGAAACGAAGCCGACCGTGTCGGACAGGATCGCCTTGTCGATACCGGGAAGCGAAATCTGGCGGAGCGTCGGATCGAGCGTCGCGAAAAGCAGGTTCTCCGCCATGACGTCAGCGCCGGTCAAACGGTTGAACAACGTCGACTTTCCAGCATTCGTGTAGCCGACCAGGGCGATCACGGGCCACGGTGCGCGCTGCCGCCGGTCACGCTGCAACGTCCGAGTGCGCGCGACCCGATCGAGTTCGCGGCGCAACCGCGCCATCCGTTCGCGGATCAGACGGCGATCCGCCTCGATTTGGGTTTCTCCGGGGCCGCCGAGGAAGCCGAAGCCGCCGCGCTGGCGTTCGAGGTGGGTCCAGCTCCGCACCAGGCGACCCGCCTGATAATCGAGATGCGCGAGTTCGACCTGCAACCGCCCTTCCGCGGTCGCCGCGCGCTCGCCGAAAATTTCGAGAATCAGCCCGGTGCGGTCGATCACCTTGGCGCCGATCGCGGTTTCGAGGTTGCGCTGCTGGATCGGAGTCAGCGCGGCGTCGAAGACGATGAGATCGGCATCCTCCATCCGCGCCGACGTCGCGATCGCCTCGACCTGCCCGCTGCCGATCAGCGTCGCCGCGCGCGGAGTCCGCACGCGCACCGTCTGCTTATCGACGATCGTGACGCCGATCGCGAGGGCGAGACCCGCAGTCTCCTCCAGACGCGACTCCGCGTCGCGCGACGACGCGCCCATGTCGGGATAGACGACGATGGCGCGCGCGCTCCGCGTGAATTCGTCGCGATCACGCTCGAAACCGTTACTCAAACCGGATCCTCATCGTCATCGTCGGGATCGACCGTTTCCTCAGCGAGGTTGAGCGCATGCGCGGGCTGAATCGTCGAGACCGCATGTTTGTAGACGAGTTGCGCCATGCCGTCGCGTTGCAGCAGCATGCAGAACAGGTCGAAGGCCGCGATATAGCCTTGCAACATCACGCCGTTGACCAGGAACATCGTCACGCTACCATCGGATTTTCGCACCGCGTTCAGAAAGATTTCCTGCAATAGCGGCTGTTTTTTGGCCGTATCTCCCATCGGCTCGACGATCGCCGCGAGATCGATCGGCCCAGACGGCATGATTGTCGATATCGCATGCTTGTAGATCAGCTGGCTCTGCCCGTCGCGGCGCAACAGCACCGAAAAATTGTCGAACCAGGTCACGATTCCCTGGAGCTTCACGCCCTTGACGAGGAACATCGTCACCGGTGCTTTCGATTTTCGCAGCGAATTGAGGAACAGGTCCTGCAGCGAGGTTTGCTTGTCGGCCATCTCGGATGCCTTGTTCTTGGCGGGCGCATTGGCCCGCGGAAAGCGCCGTTTCCCGGCGTCGGAGTGCGGTCCTACGGCCGCGACGCCAATTTAGGGGGTGGCTCGTTCGCCGTCCAGCGTCAGTCCGGAATCAATCTTCGCGCGTCTCGGTGATGCCGAGCAGCTTCAGCTTTCGGTGCAGCGCGGATCGCTCCATCCCGATGAAATTCGCGGTGCGCGAAATATTGCCGGAGAACCGCCGAATCTGGACGCGCAGATATTCGCGCTCGAATGATTCGCGCGCTTCGCGGAGCGGCGCCCCCATGATCGTCGTCGCCCCCGCGGTCCGCTCCGAATCGCCGAGAACTTCGGCGGGGAGAAGGTCGAGATCGATCCGCCCGATGCGATCGCCCGGCGCGAGGATGATCGTCCGTTCGACGACGTTGCGGAGTTGCCGCACGTTGCCCGGCCAGTCGTAGGACTGGAGGGCAACCATCGCATCGGAGGCGACATCGGGCGTCGGAACACGGCGTTCGGCGGCGTAATGCGCGACATAGTGATCGACGAGCGCGGGAATATCTTCGCGGCGTTCGGTCAACGCGGGGATCGTCACGGGAACGACGTTGAGCCGGTAATAGAGGTCCTCGCGGAAGCGCGCCTCAGCAATTTCCTGCTTCAGGTCACGCGCGGTTGCCGAGACGACGCGAACATCGACCTTCACGACCCGCGTCCCGCCGACCCGGGTAAAACTCTGGTCGGTCAAAACGCGCAGGATCCGTCCCTGCGTTGCGATCGGCATGTCCGCGATCTCGTCGAGGAAGAGCGTGCCGCCGTGCGCCTGTTCGAGCAAGCCGGTGCGGACAAGGTCCCCCCCCTCCTCCACCCCGAACAATTCCTCCTCGACGCGATCGGGAGTCATGCGGGCGGCGCTGACGATCACGAACGGATAGTCGGAACGCTGGCTCCAGCCGTGAAGAAGGCGCGCGGCGACTTCCTTGCCGACCCCGGCGGGGCCGTTGACGAGGACGCGGCTGCCGGTCGAGGCGACGCGCTTCAAGGTCGCGCGGACCGCGTTGATCGCGCCCGAATTGCCGGTGAGATCGGTGTCGCGGCCGACGCTTGCGCGCAGGCTCGCGACCTCGCGGCGCAGCCGTTCGGTTTCGGTCGCGCGCGCAACCATCAGCAGCAAGCGCTCGGCCTGAAACGGTTTTTCGATGAAGTCCGCCGCCCCGCGCCGGATCGCCGCGACCGCGGTATCGAGATTGCCGTGCCCCGAGATCACCAGCACCGGGATCGACGGATCGCGGCGCTTGATCTCGTCGAGCAGTTCGAGCCCGTCGAGCCGCGACCCCTGCAGCCAGACGTCGAGCAGGACCAGGCTCGGCCGCCTGCCCGAGATCGCCTCGAGAGCCGCGTCGCTGTCGGCGGCCGAGCGCGTCTCATAGCCCTCGTCGTCGAGCACGCCGGCAACGAGTTCGCGGATGTCGGTTTCGTCATCGACGACGAGGATGTCGAGCGCCATGTCAGCGACTCCTCGTCAGCGAGGCGAGCGCGCCTGCGTCGAGCGGCTCCGCTTGGTCCCCGCCGGTGTCGAGCGCCGCGAGCAATGTTGTGTCGAAGGTCATGTTTACCGCGGTTCCTCCACCGGAACGATCGGAGAAGGTAATCGTACCACAATGTTCTTCGATAATTTTCTTGACAATCGCGAGCCCAAGGCCGGTGCCCCGCGCGCGCGTTGTCATATAGGGCTCGACGATCCGGTCGCGTTCCTTGGGAAGACCGACGCCATTGTCCTCGACCAGGATCGTGGCGGCGCCAGGCCTATCGGAGAGCGTCATCGTCACTTCGCCCGCATGTCCCGTCGCCTCTATCGCCTCGACGGCATTCTTGACGATATTGGTAAGCGCTTGCCCGATCTGGCGGCGATCGCACACGAGCGACGGCCCGAGGTCGTCATGAATGAGCCGGAAGCGAACCGCGGAATGCGCGACTTCGTGGAGGAACATCGTCTGGCGCGCGACATCGACAAGCGATTCCTCACGGAACACCGGCTTCGGCATTTGCGCGAAGGAGGAGAATTCATCGACCATGCGGCGAAGGTCGCCGACCTGGCGCACTATCGTGTCGGTCAGCCGCGCGAACACGCCGTCGCCGGCATCGACCTTGCCGCCATAACGCCGCTGAAGGCGCTCCGCGGCGAGCTGGATGGGGGTGAGCGGGTTCTTGATCTCGTGAGCGATGCGGCGCGCCACATCGGACCAGGCGGCGCGGCGCTGATCGAGCAATTGCTGGGTGATGTCGTCAAAGGTCAGGATCAGTCCCGTAGCGCCGCGCGCGATGCGGACCGCGAGCGTCTTCGCCTCGCCGCCCGGCGAGATGTGGACGATCGCGTCGCGGGCATTGCCGTCGAGCAACGCGTCGAGTTCGGGCGACACCTCGCGCAGCGCGCGGCCGATCGGACTCTGATCGTTGGTACCGAGCAGCCCCTCGGCCGAGCTGTTGATGAGGCGAATCGTTCGTTCGGTATCGATCGAGACGACACCCGCCGAGACGCCCGACATCACGGCCTCGATCAACGCGCGGCGGCTATCGAGCTGCGAATTGGCCGTGACGAGCGCGTTATTCTGTTCCTCAAGTTGCCCAGTCATTCGGTTGAAGGCATTGGATAAAGTCCCTACCTCATCGCGTTCGAGCGTCTCGGGAACGCGCGCCGAAAGGTCGCCGCCCTCAACCCGTCTCGCCGCATCGACGAGTTCTCCCACAGGACGGACCAGCCGGTCCGCGACCGCTAGCGCGATCCACACCGCGACGCCGACGATCAGCAGCGACACGAGCAGCAAAGCCGCGTTGAACTGAATCTGGAGCGTGCGCGCGCGTTCTAGCAATGCGCGATAATTGGCGAACGCCGCCTCGGCGCGCTTGGTTTGCGTCGTCATTTCCTTGGGATCGGTGACGCGCGCCGCGTAGAGGAAAATCTGGTCCGAGCCCGGCAGCATCGTCACCGTCTGGATCCGGTCGCCGGTGACGGTGACGACGCTGCGTTGGCCGGCGCGCAGTTTCGCGATCGATTCGGCGGACACCTGCGTTGTAAGGTTCATTTCATAAGGGTTCAGAATCGCGAGAGTCTGGATCCCCGTCTTGGGCGATTCCGCGAACAGCGCGGCTTCGGAAAGACTGCGGAAATACACCTGTTGGAACAGGAACGCGGAAAAGCGCGGATCGTCGATCGGGCGCTCGCGCAGCTCGTTCGAAATGTCCTGCGCCATCGTGACCGTCGCCTCTTCCCAGCGCTGCAGGATCGAATTGTACGAGGCGCGGGTGAGGACGGTCGCGTTCTCGAAGACGCCGCGGGCGCGGTCGGAATACCAGAATTGCACGCCGTATTGGAACAGCAGCGAGGCGAAGATCGTGACGAGCAGCATCGGCACCGCCGCGACGATCGAGAACAAGGCAACGAGGCGGACGTGGAGCGTCCCCTCCCCGCCCAATGGCGACCGCGCCGCGCGCCGCCGCGCGATCCGCCGCCCGAGCAGCATCAGCAGCGCGATCCCCGGCACCAGATTCGCGATCAGCAGGAAGGCGACGAGCGTCGGCTCGATCAGCCGTTGCGGCGCCGCCTGGTTGACGATCACGAAATAGCTGCCGATCGCGATCGCCGCCGCGACCGCCAGCACCGCCAGCTCGACCAGCGGTGTGACGGAGAAGCGACGCGACGGGCCCTGAGGCTCGCCGAAGGGAACGACGCCGGCGATCATCGTCTCTGCGCTACAACGGAACTGTTGCATAGAAAACACATAATCGCGCGCGGGTCAGCGCGCGGACGGTTCCTCCGGTCGCGCCGACGGATCGATCCCGAGCGCGTCGAGCCGTTTCTTCAGCGTGTTGCGGTTGAGACCCATCGCGCGCGCGGCGCGCAACTGATTGCCGCCATGACGCCGCAGCATCGCTTCGATCAGCGGGCGTTCGACCTCGGCGATGATGCGCTGGTAGAGCGAGCCGTCATCGAGCGCGGCGGGTTCCTCGCGCGCGAAGCGGGCGATGCGGGCCTGGATCGCCGCGTCGATCGCGACGTCGGAATCCGCGGAAGCCGATGAAGACTCGCCGAGAACGGCGCGCAACTCGCTGGTGCCGATACGGTCGTCGCGCGAGAGGGCGGCGAGGCGGCGCATCGCATTTTCCAGCTCGCGGACATTACCGGGCCAGTCGTGACCTTCGAGAATATCGACTGCGTCGTCGTCGAGCGATTTGCGCGGCAGCCCCTCGTCGCCCGCGCGGTCGAGAAAATGACGCGCGAGCATCGCGATGTCCTGACGGCGCTCGCGCAGCGCCGGGAGCAGGATCGGGACGACGGCGAGGCGGTAATAAAGATCCTCGCGAAACCGCCCGCTCGCGACCGCCTGCTGGAGATCGCGGTTGGTCGCCGCGACGATCCGGACATCGGCACGGATGGTCCGCGCGCCGCCGACGGTGGTGAATTCGCCCGATTGCAGGACGCGGAGCAGCCTTGTCTGCGCATCGACCGGCATGTCGCCGATCTCGTCGAGGAACAAGGTACCGCCCTCGGCCTGTTCGAACCGGCCCGCGGTCCGCTGCGCCGCGCCGGTGAAGGCGCCGCGTTCGTACCCAAACAGCTCCGCCTCGATCAGTTCGCGCGGAATCGCCGCCATGTTGATCGCGACGAACGGGGTGGCGCGGCGCCGCCCGAGATCGTGGATCGCCCGCGCGACAAGTTCCTTGCCCGTCCCCGATTCGCCCGAGATCAGGATCGTCAGGTCGTTCGAGACGACGCGCGCGATGATCCGGTAGACTTCCTGCATCGCCGGCGACCGTCCGACCAGCGGCAAGGTGTGATCCTCATCGCGGTCCTCGCCCGTTGCATCGCCCGAATTGCGCGCGAGCGCGGCGGCGACGGTTTGGGTCAGCGTATCGAGATCGAACGGTTTTGGAAGGTAGTCGTACGCCCCCGCTTCGGTCGCGCGCACTGCGGTTGCGAGCGTGTTGCGGGCCGAGAATACGATGACCGGGAGGTCCGGATTCGATGACGACAGATTGGCGGTGGCCTCCAGCCCGTCGCCGTCGGGCAGCATGACATCGGTGACGAGCACGTCGGGAGCGCGCACGCGCAACTCACGCGCAAGGTCGGCGAGGTTCGATGCGGTGCGCACCGAATGGCCCGCGCGGCGTAGTGCCTGCGCCACGACGGTGCGAATCGCGGTATCGTCGTCGACGATCAGGACGTCGGCGGTCATCCCTTCGCCCTCGGCAGCAGCACACGGAAGACGGTCGCATGCGGCGATCCCTCGCGCGCATATTGGACGAGCCCGCCCATGTCGCGGACCAGCTTGTCGACCAGTGCGAGGCCAAGTCCCCTGCCCTCCGCATGGCTCGACACGAACGGATCGAACAGGTGTTCGGCGATGTCCTCGGGCGCGCCCGGGCCGGTATCGATCACGCAGATTTCGATCGGGAGCGGCAGCCGCGGCCGATCGGGTCCGGCGCTGACCGACATTCCGTGGCGGTAGGCGGTCGCCAGTGTGATCCGCCGCTCGCCGCGCTGGCCCAGCGCTGCTGCGGCGTTCTTCAGCAGATTGATGACGACTTGCAGCAGCGCGTCGCGGTTTACGAGCGCGGGGGGCAGCGACGGATCGAATCGCTCTTCGAACACGATCCCGCGCGCGAACCCGGCACGCGCGACGTCTCGGGCGTGCGCGAGCAGCGGGTAGATATTGAGCGGTTCCAGCGTTAGCGGGCGATCGTCGGTGAAGTCCTGCATACGGTCGATTAGCGCGGCGATGCGGTCGACTTCGCTGACGATGAGGGCGGTCAGTTCGGCGGGCGTTGCGCCGTCGGCGATCAGTTGCGCCGCGCCGCGGATTCCCGACAGCGGGTTCTTTATCTCGTGCGCGAGCATCGCCGCCGCGCCGACAGCCGAGCGCGCTGCAGCGGCGCGTTCGGACGACAGGCGCATCCCCCGCGACGTCGCGGCGGTGTGGAGCGTGATCGTGCGCCAGCCGGGATGTTCGATCAGCGCGGCTTCGATGAAATCGACGCGGATCGTCGTGCCGTGGCGGAGGTCTATGGGGATGTCGAAGGCGGCGAAGGCGTGGCCGTCGCGCCGCGCCGCGACATCGGGCAGCGGCACGATCGCGTCGATCGGCCGACCGAGCATCGCACGTTACGACAGATTGAGCAGCAATTCGCATTCGGCATTGGCCTGCGCGACGTGGCCCTCGGGATCGACGACGATGACCGCGACCGGGAGCGCCGACAGCAATTCCGCGGGCGCCGGTCGCGTCGCGACGTCCATCAAGCCGCGTCGCGGAGGCGGTGTGGCGCGTAGAATTCGGCGAGCATCGCCTTGACGACATTCGCGTCCGGTATCTGGTTGACGCGGTTGCGGAACTCCGCCGAACCGGTCAGCCCTTTGGTATACCAGCCGATATGCTTGCGCGCCATATTGACCCCGGTGACACTGCCATAATGCGCCAGCATCGTGTCGTAATGGTCTACGATCACGCGA
The DNA here is from genome assembly GCA_038236185.1 of Sphingomonadales bacterium. Lineage (GTDB taxonomy): Bacteria > Pseudomonadota > Alphaproteobacteria > Sphingomonadales > Sphingomonadaceae > Sphingomonas. Next base: position 39,474 of record JBBSTE010000004.1, read on the forward strand.
TATTGTTCGTCGAGCGAAGGATCGGGTACGCGCCGTCCGGTGTCGAGCCACGCCATTACCTGGCCGAGCAGCCACGGTCGCCCGTAGGCGCCGCGCCCGATCATCACGCCGTCCGCGCCCGATTGCTCCAAAGCGGCTTCGGCGTCTTCGATCGAGCAAATGTCGCCGTTCACGATCACCGGAATCGACACCGCGTCCTTGACCCGGCGGACGAAGCGCCAGTCCGCCTCGCCGCGGTACATCTGATTGCGCGTCCGGCCGTGGACGGTGATCATGCGGCAACCGAGATCCTCGGCGACGCGCGCGAGTTCGGGAGCGTTCAGGCTGTCATGACACCAGCCCATCCGCATTTTTAGCGTGACCGGCGCGCTGACCGCCTTCGTCACCCCTTGGATGATTGCCGATGCGAGTTTAAGGTCGCGCATCAGCGCGGAGCCGGCATCGCCGTTGGTGACCTTGCGGACCGGGCAACCCATGTTGATGTCGATGATCGCGGCGCCGCGGCCCTCGGCGAGCCTTGCCGCCTCACCCATCTCATACGGCGTACAGCCGACGAGCTGCATTGAGACGGGCTCTTCGGAGAGGTGCCATGCCGCCTTCTGGAGCGACTGGCGCGTTTCGCGGATCGCAGCCTGGCTCGCGATCATCTCGGTGACGTTGAGTCCCGATCCGTAGTGGCGGACGAGCGTGCGGAACGGCATGTCGGTGACGCCGGTCATCGGCGCCAGCACGACGGGCGTGTCGATCCGGACGGGTCCGATCTGGATGGGAGCGAGTTTGCGCATGATGTGCCTGAAAAACAGGCAGCGCCTACGCGAGATGGTGCGTTCGCGCAAGCTTCCCGCCCCTCCCGCCGTGCGCTTCGAGCGAAGGCGAGACGTGCGGCGAACCAGACCTGTTTCTCGACTTCGCTCGAAACGAGCGGTGATTTTGGCGGCATCATCGTCTAGAAGCAGCGGATGACGACGCCAAAGACCGCGGCCCTGATCGTCGCTGCAGGGCGTGGCGAGCGCAGCGGCGGCGCGATCCCCAAGCAATTCGCGCCCATCGGCGGGCGGCCCATGCTCGAGTGGAGCGTCGCAGCGTTTCGCGCGCATCCCGCCATCGGCGAGGTGCTGATCGTAGTCGCTGAAGGCTCGGAACTGCACTTGTCGTCCAAAACGACGTGGGTGACGGGTGGCGCGACGCGCCGGGAATCGGTGGCTAACGGGCTGGCGGCACTCGGTGGTTTTGATCGCGTTCTCATTCACGATGCGGCGCGGCCGTTCGTGCCGGGCGCGGTCATCGATCGATTGCTCGCGGCGCTGGACGAGCACGAGGGCGCGGTCCCTGTCCTGCTGGTTGCGGACACGCTTGCGGAGGGGGGCAAAACGCTTGGAGCCACCGTCCCGCGCGAAGGTCTCAACCGTATCCAGACCCCGCAGGCGTTTCGCTACGAGGCGCTCGTCTCGGCGCATCGCGACTGGCGCGGCGGCGATGCGACCGACGATTCGCAGATGGTCCACGCGCTTGGCGGTTCGGTCGCGCTGGTGCAGGGTGACGCGATGCTCGACAAAATCACCTACCCGTCGGATTTCGCTCTGGCCGAGGCGCGGCTTGCGTTCGAGACGCGATCGGCGAGCGGTTTCGACGTTCATCGCCTCGCCGTGGGAGAGGAATTGTGGCTCGGCGGCGTGCCGATCCCGCACGACCGCGGGCTGTCCGGGCACAGCGACGCCGATGTCGCGCTCCACGCGATCACCGACGCGGTACTGGGGACGATCGCAGCGGGCGATATCGGGACGCATTTTCCGCCGAGCGATCCGCAATGGCGCGATGCGGCGTCGGCGCAATTCCTCGAACATGCGGTGTCGCTTGTCGCGGCAAAGGGCGGGCATGTCAGCTTCGTCGATCTGACGTTGATCTGCGAGGCGCCCAAAATCGGGCCGCACCGCGAGGCGATCCGCGGCCGGATCGCGGAACTTTGCGGCCTCTCGCCCGATCGAGTCAGCGTGAAGGCGACGACGACCGAAGGATTGGGGTTCACCGGCCGTGGCGAAGGCATCGCCGCCCAAGCCGTGGCAACGGTGCGCCTGCCCGAGGGGCTGGCATGAGGGCGGTTTCCGCGCTCATCATTGGCACGCTGATGTCGACGCCCGCCGCCGCGCAGCGCCCCTGCCTGACCGCGAGCGAGGCCGAGTCGATCGCGCTGGTCGCGCTGCCCGAGATCGTTCTCGAAACCGGGCGGGTCTGCGCCGCGTCGTTGCCTGCGAGCAGCCTCGTCCGGCGTTCCTCCGGACCTTTTCTCGCCAAATACCGGGCGGAGGCCGATCGCGCCTGGCCGGCGGCGCGGCGCGCGATCACCAAGCTGAGCGATCCCGCGGTCGAACTGCTGCTGCAATCGGATTATGCGAGACCCGTCTTGACCAGCTTGCTCGTGCCGCAGATAGTCGGGCGCATCGCGACGTCGGATTGCCCGACGATCGATCGGCTGACAGCGCTTCTCGAACCGCTCCCGCCGCGCAATACTGCGGGCATCGTCGTCGCGACGCTGCAATTTCTGAAAGCGGAAAAGGCGAAGGGTCGCGCCAATGTCGCCGACGTGCCCGACCTCCCGGTCTGCGCCGTCCAGCGATGAGCGACAGCCTCCCGCCCGAACGTCTGGTCGCGGCGGCCCGTGAGGTCATCGAGAAAAACCGCGCGGCAGGCCGGCGAATCGCCGTCGCCGAGAGTTGCACCGGCGGGCTGGTGTGCGCAGCACTGACGGAAATCGCGGGCTGCTCCGATGTGTTCGAGGCTGGGTTCGTCACCTATTCGAACGAGGCGAAGCACGAGATGCTGCGCGTCAGCGGTGACGTGCTCGAGACGTTCGGCGCGGTTTCGATCGCGACCGCCTGGAGCATGGCGCAGGGTGCTATCGAGATGAGCAACGCCGATGTCGCGGTCGCGATCACCGGGATCGCGGGACCGGGCGGCGGCTCGCCCAAGAAGCCCGTCGGCACGGTCGTCTTTGCGCGCGCCGAACGCGGCGGAAATTCGGCTGATGTCGTCGCGGATCGGCACGAATTCGGTGATATCGGCCGCAGTGAAATCCGGCTTCAGGCGGCGCTGTGTGCGCTCGCTCTACTGCTGCCCCCGGAAGCCGATGCCGCGCCATAGAGCGCCTTCGCGCGATCCTCGAAGGCGCCGATCATCCGGCGCAGCGCCACGCCGAACACCTGCCCCGCGAGCATTTCGAAAACGCGGTTCTTGAACGCGAAATCGACCGAGAAATCGACGAGACATCCATCACCGTCGGGCCGGAACCGCCAGTCATTATTGAGGTATTTGAGTGGGCCTTCGATATAGGCGACGCGGATCGCGCGCGGGCTTTCCTTGGTGACTTTCGACGTGAAAGTCTCGCGCAGCCCCTTGAAACCGACGATCATGTCGGCGAGCGTTTCGGTCGGCGTATCCTTGCGCACGCGCATCGCGATGACCCACGGCAGGAACTCGCCGTAGCGGCGGATGTCGGCGACGAGATCGAACATCTGCTCAGGCGTATAAGGCAGGCGCCGAGTCTCGGAATGCTTGGGCATCAGGCTCGCGCGAGCTTCGCCTCGCGCGCCGCGCGCATCTCCGCGAAATCGTCGCCCGCGTGGTAGCTCGACCGCGTCAGCGGCGACGCCGCGACTTGCAGGAACCCCTTGGCGCGCGCGATCGCGGCGTAGGCGTCGAACATCTTTGGCGTCACGAAATCGATCACCTTGGCATGGCGCGGCGTCGGTTGGAGATATTGCCCCATCGTCAGGAAATCGACGTCGGCCGAGCGCATGTCGTCCATCACCTGATGGACCTCGAGCCGCTCCTCGCCGAGCCCGAGCATCACCCCCGATTTGGTGAAGATCGACGGATCGTGCCGCGTCACGCTCTCGAGTAGCCGAAGCGATGCGTAATAGCGCGCGCCCGGCCGGATCGTGGGATAGAGCCGCGGGACGGTCTCCAGATTGTGGTTGTACACGTCGGGCCGCGCCGCGACGATCGATTCGACCGCGGCTTGCGACTTGTTGCGGAAATCGGGGGTCAGGATTTCGATCGTTGTCTTGGGCGTATTGCGGCGCAGCGCCTGGATCACCTTGACGAATTGCGACGCGCCGCCATCGGGCAAATCGTCGCGATCGACCGAGGTGATGACGATATGCTCGAGCCCCAGTTCCGCCGCGGCGACCGCAACATGCTCGGGCTCGAGGGGATCGACCGCGCGCGGCATGCCGGTCTTCACGTTGCAGAACGCACAAGCGCGGGTGCAGGTGTCGCCGAGGATCATCACCGTCGCGTGCTTCTTGGTCCAGCATTCGCCGATGTTCGGGCACGCCGCTTCCTCGCAGACGGTCGCGAGGTTGAGGCGGCGCATCAGCGCCTTGGTCTCGGCGAATCCGACCGAGGTCGGCGCCTTGACGCGAATCCAGTCGGGCTTGCGCTGGCGTTCGGGGCGGGCGACTGCGGTCATCTCGTTCATCGTGCCCGCGAGATAGCGACTGCCGCATCACGAAACAACGCGATAAGGGAGTGCGCATGGCCGACTTCAACGAATTGATCGCGGGCTACCACCGCTTCCGTGCGCAGGACTGGACCTGGCAGCGCGACCGCTGGGCCAAGCTTGCTGAAGGACAGAGTCCCAAAGTGATGGTGATCGCCTGCTCGGACAGCCGCACCGATCCGGCGCAGGTGTTCGATGTCTCGCCGGGCGAGATATTCGTCGTCCGCAACATCGCCAATCTGGTGCCGCCGTTCGAGACGGGCGGCGGGCGGCATGGCGTCTCGGCGGCGCTCGAATTCGCGGTCACGCAATTAGAGGTCGAGGAGATCGTGGTGATGGGGCACGGCACCTGCGGCGGTGTCCACGCCTCGCTGTCACGGCGGTTCGAAGGTGCGCCGCCGGGCGAGGGCGGGTTCATCGCGCATTGGATCGACCTGCTCGACGAGGCGCGCGACCGGATCGAGGCCGAACTCGGCACCGGCGAAGATGCGGCGCATGCGCTGGAGCTGGAGACGGTGCGCGTCTCGCTCGCGAACCTGCGGACCTTTCCCTGTGTCGCGTCGGCCGAGAAGAAGGGCCGGTTGCGGCTGCGCGGCGCCTGGTTTTCGATCCGCGAGGGTGTGCTCCATGTCATGGACGACGCCGGCGGTTTCGCGCCCGCCTAGATCCCGAGCGCCTCTCGCGCGACCTTCTCGATTTCGGGATCGAGTTCGGGCGGTTCCATCGGCACTTCAGCAGAAAGCGCATCGGCGACGATCGTCAACGCCGCGATCCGCCCCGCCTTCTTGTTGTTGCCGTCGATGACATGCCAAGGCGCGATCGACGTATCGGTCCGCGCGAACATCTCGTGCATTGCCAAGAGGTAGTCGTCGCGCTTGGCCCGGTTGCGATAATCGTCGAGGCCGGTCTTCCAGCGTTTCCACGGATCGTCCAACCGCGCCTCCAGCCGCTTGTCCTGCTCCTTCTGACTGGTGTGGATGAACAGTTTGATCAGTGTCGTTCCCGCCTCGACCAGCTTCGTCTCGAAGGCGTTGATCTCGTCGTAGCCGCGCCGCCATTCGGCCTCGGTCGCATAACCTTCGACCCGCTCGACGAGCACGCGACCGTACCAGCTGCGGTCGAACACCACGATATTCCCGGGCTCGGGCAACCGCGTCGTGAAGCGCCAGAGGAAATCGTGCGCTTTCTCTTCGGCGGAGGGTGCCGCGATCGGATGGACTTCGTAATTGCGTTGATCCCATTTGGCGGTCATCCGTTCGATAATCCCGCCCTTCCCCGCCGCGTCCCAGCCTTCGAGCATGACGACCGCGGCGCGGTGGTGGACGATATGCGCGACCTGGATATGCTCCAACCGCTCCTGAAGATCGGCCAGATCGTGTTTGTAATGATGCTTGTATTTCTTACCGCGTTCGAAATCGGACAAATCGATCGTCATGTCAGGGCTCCACTGGAATTTGCGCGGTCCAGTTCCGTCGCCTTAGCACGAACCAATAATAGGCTGCGGCGACTAATATCTGCACAAAGGTCGCGACGATCGCGGGACGGCCCTCCTCGAGATCGAACCACGTCGCCCAGGTGATGAGCGCGAGCGCGACGAAGGTGATGATCGGTGCCAGCGGGTAAAGCGGCATTCGGTAGCGTGCATGGGCGGTCGCGCCGGTGCGGCGGCCGATGATCGCCGCGAGCGCGATCCCGGCGTAGATCGCGATCAGCCCCGCCCCGCTCCAGACTTCGAGCAGACGGAGCGGCAGAAAGCACAATGCCATCCCGACCGCGCCGACCAGTAACGTACCGATCCATGGGCTGCCGTAGCGTGGGTGGATCGCGACCATCCAACGGTCGAGCGGGCGTCCCCACGATCCATCGCGCGCTGTGCCGTAGAAAAAGCGCGCGCAGGCGAGCACCCAGGCGATGATCGCGTTGACGATGGCGAGCGCGACGCCAAGCGACACGAGTGCGTTGGCGCGGTCTCCGCCGAGCGACTTGACGAGTTCGCCGAAAGGGTTGGGCGAGGCGAGCAGGGTGGGAAGGTCGACCGCGCCCATCAGAGCGGCGAGCAGCGGAGCGCCTTCGAGCAGGAGCGTGAAGACCAAGGCGAGCATGATCGACCGGGCGATCCGGTTCGGTGCCTCGTGCATCTCCTCGCCGAAATAGACCGCGGCGCCGTAACCGTTGAACGCGAAGATCGCGATCGAAGCGGCGACGCCGATCGAGGTGAGCGAGGCGGGGGCGAGTGAAATGCCGTCCGAGACGACAGGATTCGTCAGGAATTCCAGCGGATTTCGCGAGACATCGACCAGACCGTAGGCGGCCACCGCGAATAGCGTCAGGATTTCGAGCAGCAGGAAGCCGCCGGTCACAAAGGCGTTGATGCGGATGTTGAGCAGGCCGATCAGCGTGCAGGCGCCGACCACCGCGACCGCGACAGGCACCTGCGGCAGCGACGGGATGACGCTCGCCAGCACCTCGCGGATGCCGAGGCCCGCGACGGGCAAAAAGATGAGGTTGTTGAACACGTTGATGCCGAGCATCACGAAACCCGCGAGCGGTCCCAGCGTCCGCGCGACCATGACATATTCGCCCCCCGCGACCGGCCAGGCGGACGAAAGCTCGGCGTAGATGTAAGCGGTGGCGACGCAGACGATGCCGGCGATGATCGTCGCCCAGATCGCGCCGGTTCCGGCGACCTGAAGCATGCCGGGGACGATCACGAAGACCGATGAGGCGGGGGTCGTCACCGACAGCGTCAGAAACAGGACGCCGACGATGCCGAGGCTGCGGACGAGCGGTTGCGGCGATGCCGGTTGCAACTGTTCGTCGAGCATTCCTACCCCTTCCCCGGCTGGGGTGATGGCGTGGTTAATGCCGCGGCGCAATGATGGAGGAGCGCCCCTCTCCCGCGTTCGCGGGAGAGGGAGGGGCCCGCCGCCTAGCGGTGGGAGGGTGAGAATCATCTTCTTTCGCGAGCGTCGAAAAAAGAAGAAGACCCTCACCCAACCCTCTCCCGCAAGCGGGAGAGGGTTAGAGGCGGACGAGCCGTAGTCATCGCTCTGGTTTACTACCCCGCGCTGGGCGCGACCGCCTTGGTCACATCCGCCGGCAGTTCGGCCGTCGATCGCAGGTTGAGTTCCTTGAGCTGCTTCGCGGTCGCAAAATTCGGCGCGCCCATCATCAGATCCTCCGCCTTCTGCGTCATCGGGAAGACGATGACCTCCCGGATGTTCGGCTCGTCAGCGAGCAGCATGACGATCCGGTCGATCCCCGGCGCGGAGCCGCCGTGCGGGGGCGCACCGAACTTGAAGGCGTTGATCATGCCCGCGAAATTCGTATCGACATCTCCTTGCGAATACCCCGCGATCTCGAACGCCTTGTACATGATCTCGGGCCGGTGGTTCCGAATCGCGCCCGACGACAGTTCGATGCCGTTGCAGACGATATCGTATTGATACGCCAGGATATCGAGCGGGCTCTTGGTCTCGAGCGCTTCGAGTTCACCCTGCGGCATGCTGAACGGGTTGTGGCTGAAATCGACCTTCTTCGCGTCCTCGTCATATTCGAACATCGGGAAATCGACGATCCAGCAGAATTCGAAGCTTTTGTCGTCGATCAGCCCGAGCTGCTCGGCGGCGCGCGTCCGCGCCAGCCCCGCGAGTTTGGCCACCTGCGCCTCCTTGCCCGCCGCGAAGAACAGGCCATCGTCGGGACCGAGGCCGAGCGCGTCGGCCATCGCCGACATCTTGTCCTCGCCGTGGTTCTTCGCGATCGGCCCACCCCATTCGCCGGCCCTGCGCGTTGCATAGCCGAGACCCGCGAAGCCTTCCGATTGCGCCCAGCCGTTCATATCGTCGAAGAACTTGCGGCTCTTGTCGGCGGTGCCCGGCGCCGGGATCGCGCGTACGACGTCGCCCGCCTCGACAATCGAGGCAAAACGCCCGAAACCAGATCCCTGGAACTGATCGCTCACATCCGAGATCAGGATGGGATTGCGCAGGTCCGGCTTGTCGCTGCCGTATTTCAGCACAGATTCGCGATACGGGATGCGCTTGAACGGCAGCGGGCTGACGGTGCGGCCTTTACCCTGCCAATCTGCGAACTCCTCGAACACGCCGTGGAGCACCGGCTCGATCGCCGCGAAGACATCGTCCTGCGTCACATAGCTCATCTCGAAATCGAGTTGATAGAATTCGCCCGGGCTGCGATCGGCGCGCGCGTCCTCGTCGCGAAAGCACGGCGCGATCTGGAAATAACGGTCGAAGCCCGCGACCATCAGCAACTGTTTGAACATCTGCGGCGCCTGCGGGAGCGCGTAGAATTTGCCCGGATGGACCCGGCTGGGGACGAGATAGTCGCGTGCGCCCTCGGGCGACGACGCGGTCAGGATCGGCGTCTGGAATTCGGTGAAGCCTTCGCCGATCATCCGCTGGCGGATCGACGAGATCACCTTCGAGCGCAGCAGGATGTTCTGGTGGAGCCGCTCGCGGCGCAGATCGAGGAAGCGGTAGCGCAACCGGATATCTTCGGGATATTCGGCGTCGCCCGCGACCGGCATCGGCAGTTCCTGCGCGGTTGACTGGACGTCGATCGTATCCGCCACCACCTCGATCTCGCCTGTAGCAAGGTTCGGATTGGTCGCCTCCGGCCCACGCGACACCACTTCGCCGGTGATGGTCACGACCGATTCGACTCGCAGCTTGTCGAGCAGTGCCATCGTGTCGCTGCCCGCCCTGGCGACGATCTGGGTCAGGCCGTAATGGTCGCGCAGATCGACGAATAGCACGCCGCCGTGATCGCGCTTGCGGTGAACCCATCCCGACAGGCGTACGGTCTCGCCGACGTTGCTCGCGGAAAGCGCGGCGCAATTGTGGGTGCGATAGGCGTGCATGCTCAAATCCTTCGTCGTCCCCGCGAAAGCGGGGACCCATCGCCCCAACGCGCCCCACGCGCCTGCGGTTATAGCAGGAGATGGGTCCCCGCGTGCGCGGGGATTACGGTCGGGAAGCTCGCGCCCCTCCCCCTCACACCCCTCTTTGTCAAGGCGGGCACTCCGGTCTATGGGGCGGCGCTTATGCATATCCACCCGCTCATCACCGACAGCGCGAGGCTCGCCAATTTGTGCGCGCGCCTCGCCGACGCGCCGTTCGTCTGCGTCGATACCGAATTCATGCGCGAGAGCACGTTTTACCCGCAGCTCTGCCTGATCCAGATCGCGGACAGCGAGGAAGCCGCCGCGATCGATCCGATGGCGCCGGGGCTCGACATGAAGCCGCTGCTCGATCTGATGGTCGACAACGAGGACGTGTTGAAGGTCTTCCACGCAGGCGGGCAGGATCTCGAGATCGTCTACAATCTCACCGGCAAGACGCCGCATCCTTTGTTCGACACGCAGATCGCGGCGATGGCGCTCGGCCAGGGCGAGCAGATCGGCTATTCCAATCTCGTCGACAGTTGGCTCGGCATCGCGGTCGATAAGGGCGCGCGGTTCACCGATTGGGCGCGGCGCCCGCTCGACGCGCGGCAGATCGAATATGCCATAGGCGACGTCACGCATCTCGCGGTGATCTTTCCCAAAATGCTCGAACGCCTGAAAAAAACCGGGCGCGGCGCCTGGCTCGATCAGGAGATGGAGCGGATCGCCGATCCCGCGAACTATGCCAACGATCCCGATCTCGCGTGGAAGCGCGTCCGCGTCTCGGGCCGCAACCCCGAATTGCTCGGGCGGCTGAAGGCGATCGCACGGTGGCGGGAACTGGAGGCGCAGGGCAAGGATCTGCCGCGCGGCCGCATCGTCAAGGACGAGACGATCGCCGATCTCGCCGGGCATCCGCCGAAGAAACAGGCCGATCTCGCGCGTGTCCGCGGGCTTTCGGCGACCTGGGCGCAGAACGATATCGGGGGACGGCTGATGGCGGCGATCGAATTGGCGCAACCGTTGAGCGCGGACGAACTCCCGCCGCGCGACGATCGCAAGCCGGGTCTCGGCAAGGAAGGCGCGTTGGTCGCCGACCTTCTCAAGCTGCTCCTGAAAATCCGCGCGCGCGATATCGACGTCGCGCCGCGCCTGCTCGCACGCGGCGACGAACTCGATGCGCTGGCGGCGGGACAGCGGCAGAATTTGCCGATGCTTGAGGGTTGGCGATTCGACCAGTTCGGGCATGAAGCGCTCGACCTTGTCGAAGGGCGGCTCGCCTTCGTGGTGCTCGACGGCAAACTGAAGATGACCCGGGCGGAGAAAGTGGCGTGATGCGGTGGTTGATCGTCTGTCTCGCGCTCGGCGGGTGCGCTCATGCCAAGCCCGTCGCGCCGGTCAGGTTCGCCAATGCCCCCGGCAAATGTTGGGTAGAGGGCGTGCAATTCCTCGTCGGCAAGCAGGGCAACTCGGTGCTCGCCTCCGAGGCTTTATCCTATTCGGGCGCGCGGACGATTCGCTGGATCCGCCCGAAGCAGGCCGTGACCCTGGATTTCCGCGAGGATCGCCTGAATATCATGGTCGACAAGCACGAGCGGGTGACGAAGCTCACCTGCGGCTGAGTTTCACGACGCGACAAGCGCCGGTGCGCGATCGAGCGCAGCGGCAAGCGTTGCGTGACGCTTCGCCACCGCCTCGCCATAGAGTTCGCGATCCGCGCCGGTCAGATGCAGGCTCAGGGCGCGATCGTCGATGCTTAACCGCGAGCGTTTGAGCGGGCCGGCGAGACCACCGCTCAAGCGCTGGCCCAGACGGATCGCCAGTCCCCAGGTCGCGGCACGCGCCAGTGCGGCGGGTTCGGCCAGTTCGGGGAGCGGCGCCGGAATGATCGCGCTGCCGCCAAGGCTCGTCCACAACGCCTGGGCTAGCCGCGCGCGTCCTTCGGCATCGATCGCGACCCAATTGCCGTGGAGCGCGATCTCTACGCCGCGCTCGGCGCGAAACTCGGGGTTCGCGCGCCAGCCGACGTCGGCGAGCTGGCACGCGGCGTTGCGCAAGCGCGCCGCCTGCGGCGGATCGTCGGCGAACAGCGGGGTGATCCAGCCGTCGAGCAGATCGCCATGTTCGGGAAAGCGCCCGAACCGCCGACCTTCATCGCGCGTCGCGACGATCAACGGATCGAGCGCGCGGGTCTCGGTGTCGAGCGCGCCGTAGAGCAGCCCTTCGCGCAGGCCATAAGCCGACACGATCGTAAAGCTCGACTTCAGTTCCTTCAGCAGCACGACCAGCAGGGCCGCCGCGTTGCCCAAGGTCGGAATACGCCCCGAAGACAGTCCCGGCACCGCTTTCAGCCGCCCCTTGGTAACGTGCGAGATCGTTCGGCCCAGTCGCGCGATCGTCGCCGCGGGCATTGCATATTGATGGATCACCGGAAGCGGATAACCCGTTGCGTCCATGTCGAGCCGCGCCAGCGCGCGCCACGAGCCGCCGACCAGATAGAAGGGCAGCCCCTTCCCTCGCCCCGACCAGCCGCCTTGCTCGAGCAGTTTGGCGACCTTCCGCGGGAAACTTCGCTGCGGGCCCGCGCGCAACGCCGCGATCCGTAACACGCCGAGCGGGAAGGAGGCGCGATCACGGATTTCGCCGCCACGCACACGCACCAGTTCGAGGCTGCCACCGCCGAGATCGCCGACGATGCCGTCGGCGTCGGGAATCCCCGACAACAACCCCCAGCCCGCGCCGGTCGCCTCCTGTTCGCCGGTGAGCAGTTCGACCGTCAGCCCGGCATCGGCTGCGATCGCGATCAGCGTCTTGCCGTTACTCGCCTCGCGCACCGCCGCTGTCGCCACCGTGCGGACATCGGTCACGCCCATTTCCGCCGCGAGACGCGCGAACCGATCGATCGCGGTCCGCGCGCTCGCCATCGCCTCGACATCGATCGTGCCGGCGGCGGCGAGCGACCGTCCGAGGCCCGCCAGCACCTTTTCGTTGAACAGGATCGCGGGCAGCCGTCGCGGTCCCTGATAGACGACGAGGCGGATCGAGTTCGATCCGATGTCGATGATCGCGGTGCGCGGTTCGCTCGTATCCGCGGTCACGTCAGCCGCGCCGCCGCAGCGACAATGTCGGCACCTCGACCCCCGCGTCGAGCGCGGCGCCGCGTCCCGACAAGGAGGGATTGGTCATGAAATAGCGGTGGAGGTTGAACGGCTTGTCGCCCGACTGATCACGAATATAGCTGCCGTCGCTCTGCAATTCCCAACTCTGTTCGTTGTCGATCAAATTGGCGACCATCACCTGGTCGACGATCTGGTCGTGCACCGTACCGGGTTCGATCGGCAGCATATATTCGACGCGCCGATCGAAGTTGCGCGGCATCCAGTCGGCCGAGGAAATCGTCACGATCGCATTGTCGTTGGGGAGTGCGGCGCCGTTGCCGAACGCAGCGATCCGGCTGTGCTCGAGGAAGCGGCCCACGACCGACTTGACCCGAATATTTTCCGACATCCCCTCGACGCCGGGGCGCAGGCAACAAATGCCGCGGATGATCAGATCTATCTCGACCCCCGCGCCACTCGCCTCGTAGAGCTTTTCGATGATCGCGGGATCGACCAGTGAATTGAGCTTCGCCCATACCGCGGCGGGCTTGCCGTTGCGCGCGAAGGCGATCTCCGCCTCGATATAAGCGATCAGCCGGTCGCGCAGGTCGCGCGGGGACAGGCTGATCAACTCCATGCCGTCGGGTTCGACGTAGCCGGTGATGTAGTTGAACATCCGGGCCGCATCGCGCCCGACGCGCGGATCGGCGGTGAAAAAGCTCAGGTCGGTATAGATTCGCGCGGTGACTGGGTGATAATTGCCGGTGCCGAGGTGGCAATAGGTCTTGAACTGCCCGCCCTCGCGACGGACCACCATCGACACCTTGGCATGCGTCTTCCAGTCGATGAAGCCATAAACGACCTGCACCCCCGCGCGCTCAAGCGCGGACGCCCACAACAAATTCTGCTCCTCGTCGAATCGCGCTTTCAGCTCGACGACCGCGGTCACCGACTTGCCCGCTTCGGCGGCGGCTATCAGCGCATTGACCACCGCCGATTGCTTGCCCGCGCGGTACAAAGTCTGCTTGATCGCGACGACATCGGGGTCCGCCGCCGCCTGCTTCAGGAAAGCGAGGACGACGTCGAATGTCTCATACGGGTGATGAACTACGATGTCCTTGGCCTTGATCGCGGCGAAGCAATCACCACCGAATTCGCGGACGCGTTCGGGAAAGCGCGGGCTGAACGGCGGAAACTTCAGGTCGGGACGATCCTCCTCGACGATCGCCGACAGATCGTCGATCCCGAGGAACGCGCCGCTGTCGGTGACGATCGCATCCGCGCCGAGTTCCTCGCGCAACTCCGCCGCGAGCGCCTCGGGCATCCCGGTCTCGAGTTCTAGGCGGATGACGCGCCCGCGACGGCGACGCTTGATCGCATTTGCGAAATAGCGGACGAGATCTTCCGCTTCCTCCTCGATCTCGATGTCGCTGTCGCGCAGGACGCGGAATTCGGCGGCGCCGTGAACCGCATAACCCGGAAACAGAATCCCCGAAAAGCGCTTGAGCAACGATTCGATCGCGACGTACCGCGCCGGCGCGCCGGGCAGGCGGATGAAGCGCGGCATCGTCGCCGGAAGCATGACCAATTCGCGAATCGGCTCATCGTCGGAGTAGCGGCAAAGGTCGAACATCACCGCCAGCCCCTTGTTGGGCATGAACGGGAACGGGTGTGCTGGATCGAGCGCCTGCGGGGTCAGGATCGGAAACAATTGCTCGCGAAAGTGCGTTTCGAGCCACGCCGCATCGTCGCCGGTGATGGCCGCATCGATCGCGCGCGAACTGAGCACCGCGATGCCTTCCCCGGCGAGATCGCGGCGGAGCGAATGCCAGACGTTTTGCTGGTTCGCGAGCAAGGCGTCGGCCTCCGCGGTGATCGCCGACAATTGCTGAGAGGGTGTCAGCCCATCCGCAGAACGTGCTTCAACTTCCTGAAGTTGCTGACCCTTAAGGCCGGCAACGCGGACCATATAGAATTCGTCGAGGTTCGATCCCGAGATCGACAAGAACCTGACGCGTTCCAGCAACGGATGCGCCGGATTGCAGGCCTCCTCCAACACGCGGCGATTGAACGCCAGCCATGAAAGCTCGCGGTTGAAATAGCGTTCGCCGGAACGCCCCTCGAAAGCGTCGTCGTCGGCATCCAGTCGAGCGATATGGGCGGGGCGGGTCATTGTCTCTCTTGGTTCGACGGGATCAACGCAGCATCGGTCAGAACGGTTCGCGCGAGCGGGATCGACAATCGCTTGCGCCGTTCGAGCACGTCCTGATCGAGAGCATCGACGGTTCGCATGACAGCGATATGACTCCGCTCGATCCGCAGCGTCAGCCACTCGACGAGATCGTCGCGCGCGTCGAGTCCGCGCTTGAGGAATTGCCGCCGCAGCAGCGCGCGCATCAACGCATCGTCGGGGGGCTCAATCGATGCGACAGGGCTCGCGCCAAGCCGCGACCGCAAATCGGGCAGTCGCACCGACCATTCGGGCGGCGGCGCGTCCGCGACGATGACGAGCGGGCGGTGCGCGGCCTGTGCGTGATTCCAGGCGTGGAACAGCTCCGCTTCGGGGCGCTGTTCGGCGTCATCGATCAGCGCGCCGCCGCTCTTCGCCACGAAAATGCGGGCGAGCAGGCTGCGGCCCGATTTGCGCGGTCCGGCGAGGATCGCGGTCATCACCGGCCAGGCGCCCCAATGTTCGAGCATGTGCGCCGCGCGCGCGTTCGATTCGGTGATCAGGAAATCGTCGTCGCGGGGATCGGCGGGCCATTCGAACGGCAGCGCGATCTGATTCATCCGGCGGTCGCATTATCGGCGACGATATCGGGCGGCAGCAATTGCGGGGCGCGGCGGATACGGATCGTCGTGCCGCCCCCGAACACCTGCCAGCCGCGCGCCTGGAGCGCCTCGCGGAAGGCGTCGGGGGTGCCGCCGTAATTGATCGACATTACCGAAAGTCCGCCAAGCGCGAGGCTGTTCGTCGCCGCCGACGCGACCCCGGGGATGCCGCGCATCGCCGCCTCGGTGCTGGTCACCGCCCCCGCGCCGGGTGTGTCGTACTGGACCGCGATCGTCGTCGTCGCGACCGTCGGTTGATCGGTCGCCAGCGTCTCTTCGGACGTCGTCGCCTCGGGAGCGGCGACGGGCACGATCTGGAAGCCGGGATCGACATGGAGCAACCCGCCGCGCAACGCCGCCTGATAGGTGTCGTCGAGCCGTTTGACCCCCGCGTCGAGCAATGCGGGCAGACCCGCCGCGGAAGCGACCCGGAGCGTGAACGAACCCAGCAGGCGATTGTCCGGCCCTTGCCGCGCCTGGAACGCCGCGATCACCGGCCCGCCCGGCCATTGGCGGTAGAGCCGCACGGTCGGGATCAGCACGTCTGACCCGCCATATTGGTCGAGCACGGTTCGCCACCAGCCGCGACCGGGCCGTCCGGTCTGCCCGACATCGAGCAGCAGCGAATCGGGGCCGGTGCCGGCGGGACGGATATAATCGATCGCGCTGCTGCCGGTGCGATAGCGCGCCCACGCTTCCTGCCATTCGGTGCGCTGCTCGAATACCTGACCGACGCCTGCCGACCACTCCACCGGAACCACCACCATCGGCGCCGACCGCGCCACATAATTCGCGATGCCGAGCAGGGCGCTGGCCCGCCCCCGATCGAACAGCACGCCGAGCCGCGCGATATAGCGGGTCGGCCCGATCTGCTCGTTGCCGATCACGATTCCCGAGACGATCGAATCGAGCGTCGAATCGGACACGAGTCCCCCGCCCCCGCCCCCGCCGAGCCGCCGCGACAATTCCTGCCATGCCTTGCGCTGGGCGATCCGCCAGCCGGCATAGCGCGCCGCGTCCGCGGTTTTGGCGGCGACATCGACGGTGATGTCGGACACTTCGTAATCGCCCGAGCTATCGATCGGCGTGACGCCGCGGTCGCCGCCCTCGATCTGGGCGTACAGGCCGACCGATCCTGCCATCAAGGCAAGCACGGCCACGACGGCAAAGACTGGGCGGAAATGCATGAGGAGCGCCTTTTGGCGAAGCGGGCGTGGAAATCCAAGCGCGATGTGGCTAGGCGAGCGCACGATGACCGACAATCGCCGCAATTTGCCCTATACCTACGCCGATGCAGGTGTCTCGATCGCGGCGGGAAATGCGCTGGTGCGCGCGATCGGGCCGCTCGCCAAATCGACGCGCCGTGCCGGGGCGGACGCAGATCTCGGCGGGTTCGGCGGCTTGTTCGATCTGAAGGCGGCGGGGTTCGTCGATCCGCTGCTCGTCGCGGCGAACGATGGGGTCGGCACCAAGCTGAAGCTTGCGATTGAATGGGATCGGCATGAGGGCGTCGGCATCGACCTCGTCGCGATGTGCGCCAACGATCTGATCGTCCAGGGCGCCGAACCGCTGTTTTTCCTAGATTATTATGCGACCGGCAAACTCGACGGCGGCGTCGCCGAACAAGTCGTCGCCTCGATCGCGGAGGGTTGCAAGCAAGCCGGCTGCGCACTGATCGGCGGCGAGACCGCGGAAATGCCGGGGATGTATGCGGCGGGCGATTACGATCTCGCGGGCTTCTGCGTTGGCGCGGTCGAGCGCGATCGCGTGTTGACCGGGCGCGAGATCGCGCCGGGCGACGTGATCCTTGGGCTCGCCTCGTCAGGCGTGCATTCGAACGGCTTTTCGCTGGTGAGGCGGTTGGCGGCGGACAAAAGCTGGAAGTTCGACCGCCCGGCGCCGTTCGACCACGACCGGTTGCTGATCGACATATTGATGGCGCCGACGCGAATCTACGTCACGAGCCTGCTGCCTTTGCTGCGCGAACGCCGGATCAAGGGGCTGGCGCATATCACCGGCGGCGGGTTGCTGGAGAATATTCCGCGCGTCTTGCCACTCGATTGCCATGCGGTGATCGATGCGGACTCGTGGGAGCAACCGAGACTGATGGCTTTTTTGCAGAGCCAAGGCGCGATCGAACCAGAGGAAATGGCACGCACCTTCAATTGCGGTATCGGAATGGCGGTGATCGTCGCGCCGGAGACCGCCGATGAGGTGAGCGCCACACTCGCCGCGGCGGGCGAGACGGTTCACCGCATCGGTGCAGTCGAGGCCGGTGCGCGTGGCTGCACCGTTCGCGGCTCGACCGAGACCTGGAGCGCGCGCAGTGAATGGTCGGCGGTGCATATTGCTTGACACTATAACGTCATCCCCGCGAAAGTGGGGACCCATCACCTATCCGTGCCGCCAGTTGAATCTGCGCGAGATGGGTTCCCGCTTTCGCGGGAATGACGATTCATGAAGAAAATTGCCATCCTCATCTCGGGCCGAGGCTCCAACATGATGGCGCTGGTCGAGAACGCGCACGGCTACGATGTCGCCGTCGTCGCCTCGGACAAACCCGCCGCCCCCGGCCTCGCCTGGGCGCGCGAGCATGGCATCCCAACCTTCGCGCTGTCCCCGAAGGATATCGGAAAGCCTGCCTACGAAACCGCGCTCGACGCCGCGTTGCGGGGAGCGGGCGCCGAGGCCATCGCGCTCGCCGGGTACATGCGCCTCCTCTCCGACGATTTCGTCGCCAAGTGGCGCGGGAGGATCGTCAACATCCACCCCTCGCTACTGCCCCAGTACAAGGGCCTCGACACCCACGCGCGCGCGATCGACGCCGGCGATAACGAAGCGGGTTGCTCTGTCCACGTCGTCACCGAAGAGCTCGACGCCGGCGAAGTGCTCGGCCAGGCCCGCGTCCCGATCGAACCCGGCGATACCGCCGATACGCTCGCCGCGCGCGTCCTCGTCGAAGAGCATCGCCTTTATCCGCGCGTCTTGGCAGAATGGCTCGCATGATGAGCCCCGATCCCGAAATCCCCCTCGCCCGCGTTCGCGAACTGGCGCTGGCCCTTCCCGATGCTGCCGAGCGCCTGTCGCACGGCTCGCCGGGCTTCCACATTGAGAAGGGCAAGTTCTTCGCCTATTTCTGGCACGATCACCACGGCGACGGCGAGACGATCGTCATCGTCAAGACCAGCGGCCGCGAGGAGCAGGCGATGCTGATCGAGATGGACCCCGATTGCTATTACAGCCCGCCCTATATGGGCCCGTCGGGCTGGATTGCGATGCGGCTCGACCGCGACGATGTGGATTGGGATCGCGTCGGCGACCGGATCGCGCAAAGCTGGGAAATGGTCGCGCCCCGCCGGTTGCTTGAGGCGGGCGCGCGATGAACGATAGGGGGAGCGAAACGCGCGAACAGGCGGCGACGCGGCGGCGGTGGATTTCGCTCGCCGAATTCGTCGCGGTCGCGGGGCTGCTGATCGGCGTGGCGACGCTGTATCTCAACTGGTCCGATCGCCGGGAGGATCAGGTCGCGAAATCGACCGAGGTGGCGAGCGAAAAGAAGGCGAGCGGGATCGTGACGTTGCGCGGCGAAGTCGTCGATGGCGGCGGCGGCATCGCTTTGTCGGACAACGGCCGCGTGTTCAGCGCCGCCACTGTCAGATTCCCCGCGGCGCTCGGCATCCCGGCGCAAGACGCAATGCCTGGGCCGCGCCTTGATGCGAACTGGATCGCCGCGGCCCTGCTGAAGTTGACCGACAAAGGCGCCGACGCTCGCACCGGTCGCGTCCCGGCGCTGATCACCGTCACCTGGTGGGACGGTGACAGCAAGCGCCAGGATATTGCACTGTACGATATCCTATGGCGCACCGAAGGACGGTTGTTTCAGGGCCGCAAGCTGGTCCTGACCGGCTTCGCGCTGAATGATCGAACCGGATCAGCGGCGTCGCTTCAAAAAACCTGGGCGCGAGAAAAGCCGGAAAATTAGACGGCCAACCTGCTTATTAATGCCGTGCTCCCGCGTAAGCGAGAGCCCAGTGGTTCAAGCGCAGCGCTATATTACCCTGGATTCCCGCCTTCGCGGGAACACTAAGCCGAACCTCAGCCGACGATCTCTTCGGGCTTGAAGAAATAGGCGATCTCGATCGCGGCATTCTCGTCCGAATCCGATCCGTGGACGGTGTTCGCCTCGATCGATTCGGCGAGTTCCTTGCGGATCGTGCCGGGTTCGGCGTTCGCCGGGTTCGTCGCGCCCATGATGTCGCGGTTGCGCTGCATCGCATTCTCGCCTTCGAGCACCTGGACGACGACCGGGCCCGAGGTCATGAAGGCGACGAGTTCGCCGAAGAACGGGCGTTCCTTGTGGACCGCGTAGAAGCCCTCGGCCTGATCCTTGGTCATCTTGATCCGCTTCGAGGCAACGACGCGAAGGCCCGCGTCCTCCAGCATCTTGGTGACCGCGCCGGTCAGGTCGCGGCGGGTCGCGTCGGGCTTGATGATCGAGAAGGTACGGTTCGCGGCCATGATGGTCACGGGCTCCTGGATTTGAATTGCGGAAAAGTGGCGCTCCACTAGGCGCGACTCGCGCCCGATGCAACTAGGCGGCCTGTTCCCAACGCCCCGCGTCATTCTGCTTCCAGTAGCGCCGCTTGATGCCGTCGCGGTCGGCGAGTGCTTTCCACGCGGCGCGCGCGGGGCCGATCGCGTCCTCGTCGAAGAAGTGAAAGGCACGGTCGAAATCGAGCGCATCGTCGCGCCATTCGCCGTCGGCCAGCGCAATATTGCGCGCGCCGTTGGCGGCGTTGACGTCGGGCGCGAGCAGGATCGGCTGCGCTGCGTCGTCACCCGCCGCGATCGGCGCGTGCGGCAGGAAACTGTCGGCGGCATAGGACCACAACACGCGATCGAGCGCGGCGCGGCGCGTGTCGTCGGCATCGACGATCAGCAGCCGCGCGCCGCTCGCCAGCACCATTTCCGCGATCTGCGGCAGGACGCGTTCGAGCGGCGCGACGGTGAGGTGGTAGAAATCGACCTGCATTTCACTCATCCGTCACCCCAGCGAAGGCTGGGGTCTCCCAGTTACGGAACGCACGCCCTTCCGGTGCGAGCCCCCAGCCTTCGCTGGGGTGACGCCTACTCGAAATTGTCCGCCACGAAGCGGTCGAGCACGCGGACGCCATAGCCGGTCGCACCTTTGGCCCAGGTCGGGCCGTCCTTGTCGGACCAGACCATCCCGGCGATGTCGAGGTGCGCCCATTTGACGCCGTCGTCGACGAAGCGCTGGATGAACTGCGCCGCGGTGATCGATCCCGCGCCGCGCGGGCCGACGTTCTTCATGTCGGCGATCTGGCTGTCGATGATCTTGTTGTAGGCGTCGGTCAGCGGGAAGCGCCAGAGGTGGTCGCCGGTCGCCTTGCCCGCCGACATCAATTGCTCGGCGAGCGCATCGTCGTTCGAGAAGAGGCCGCCGAACTGGTCGCCCAGCGCCACGATCATCGCGCCGGTCAGCGTCGCCAGGTCGACAATCGTCTTCACGTTATGCGTCTTCTGCACCCAGGTGATGCAGTCGCACAGCACCAGCCGCCCTTCCGCGTCGGTGTTGAGCACCTCGATCGTCTGGCCCGACATCGACGTCACGACGTCGCTCGGCCGCATCGCCGCGCCGTCGGGCATGTTTTCGACGAGGCCGCAGACGCCGATGACATTGACCTTCGCCTTGCGCTGCGCGAGCGCCTTCATCGCGCCTGCGACCGCGCCGGCGCCGCCCATGTCCCATTTCATGTCCTCCATCCCCGCGGCGCCCTTGATCGAGATGCCGCCGGTGTCGAAGGTCACGCCCTTACCGACAAGCGCGAGCGTGGGATCGCCCTCCCCCGCCCCGTTCCACTTGAGCGCGAGCAATCGCGCGTCGCGGCGCGAGCCCTGGCTGACGCCGAGCAGCGCGCCCATGCCGAGTTCGGTCATCGCGGCTTCGTCGAGGACGGTGATTTCGAGGCCGAGGCCCTCGACGTCCTTCCGAACGATATCGACGAAGCTCTCCGGATACAGGACGTTCGGCGGCAACGTGACGAGCGTGCGGGTGAGGTCGAGTCCAGCGGACACGGCCTCCTGTTGGGTCCAGACCGAATCGGTGCCGGACGGGGAACCGACGATCGTGATCGTCTCCAGCGTCGGCTTCGACTTGTCGGCCAATTTTGTGCGGTAGGTGTCGTAGCGCCACGCGCGCTGCAGTGCGCCCGCCGCCAGTCGGGCCGCGGCAGAAGCGTCCGCCTTCGACTGCGAAAGGTCGATCACTGCCGCGGTCGCGCCCGACACGAGCAACTTCGCGGTCAGTGCGCCGCCCGCCTTTTCGTAGGCAGCCTCGTCGCCGTCGCCGACGCCGAGCAGCAGAACGCGGATGCCGCCGGGGACGAACGCTTCGGCGACCGAGCCCGCCTCGCCCTCGAAACGCCCGCCCGCCGCCGCCGCTTTTACGAGATCGCCCGCTGCCGAATCGAAACCGGGCAGCGTCAGGCTGTCCAAGCCGCCTTTGCCGACGGGAAAGGCTACGGCGGTCGCATCGGCGGGGCGCGTGTCGGCGAATTCGATCTTCATGAACGTGTCCTGGAAATCTTGCGGAGTCGGATCGTCTCTAGGCCCGAGCGGCGGCGCGGGTAAAGCCGCCGTTCGGATTGCAGCGCAGCACGGGTGATGCGATAGGGCGGGTCCGCCGCCGCCACATGCGGTCGCGCGGTGGGGGTGGTGCGACGGTCGTGACGCGTAACGAGTTGATCGCCGGTTGCGTCTTGCCGCTTTTCGCGTTCGCCGCCGGTACCGCCCACGCGCAGGATTTGCAGGACCGCCCCGTCGCGCCGCCGAACCCCGTCGACGCCCCTTCCCCGGCGAAGGACGACCAGGTCCAGTTCAGCGCGGGCGCGATCGATTACGACTTCAACGCCGATATCGTCACCGCGACGGGCGAGGTCCGCATGGCGCGCCAAGGCGAGCGTCTCCGCGCGGACAAGGTCGTGTGGAACCGCAAGACCGGCAAGGTCACCGCGACCGGCAACATCGCGGTGACTAATCCCGAAGGCGATATCGCGTACGGCGATTCGATCGACCTGACCGATTCGCTCAAGGACGGCGTCGTCGAGAACATGCTGATCGTGCTCGAACGCGGCGGGCGGATCGCGGCCGATCGCGGGACTCGGCAAGAGAACGGGACCGCGGTTCTCGATCACGCCGCCTACACGCCGTGCGCGGTGACCAATGCGGCGGGCTGCCCCAAGGAGCCATCGTGGAAAATCACCGCGGTCAAGGTGACGTACCGGCCCGATCGCGACCGCATCTATTACGACGGCGCGCGGTTCCACCTGTTCGGGCTGCCGACAATCCCGCTGCCGCAATTCTCGCATCCCGTCGGCGACGGCAACGACAGCGGCCTGCTCGGGCCGCGTTTCCGCCTCAGCAAGGTCAACGGGCTGGAACTCGCGGTGCCGTATTATTTCGCGCTCGGGCAGAATCGCGGCCTGACCGTGACGCCGCACGTCTTCACCAGCGAGTTGCCGATGGCCGAGGTGCAATATCGCGCGCTGACATCGACCGGCGCGTATTCGATCACCGGATACGGCACGGTCAGCCGCCGCAGCGACGACATCAATTCGGGGGTGAGCGGGACCACGAGTGAGGCGTTCCGCGGGTATCTCGATGGCGTCGCGCGGTTCCAGTTCTCGCCCGAATGGAGCGTTTCCGGCTCGCTGCGCGTAGTTGCCGATCGCACGTTCCTCCGGCGTTACGACATCTCGCGCGACGATCGCTTGCGCACGACCGTCGCGGTCGAGCGCGTCGATGCCGATAGTTATCTGTCGATCGCGGGTTGGGCGGTCCAGACTCTGCGCCTGAACGACAGCCAGAAGCTCCAGCCGATCGCGCTGCCCGAGATCGATTATCGCCGCATCTTCCGCAACGCGCTTCTCGGCGGCAACGTCCAGGTCCAGGTCAATTCGCTCGCGATCACGCGCGATGCCGGGCAGGACACGCAGCGCGCCTTCGCCAATGTCCGCTGGGATTTGCGACGGCTGACCAATTGGGGCCAGGAAGTCACGCTGACCGCTTATGCGCGCGCCGACGCATACCACACGTCGGATCCGCTCGCGACCCCGACCCCGAGCTACCGCGGTCTGGAGGGCTTCACCACGCGCGCGACCGGCGAGCTCGCCGCCGATATCAAATGGCCCTTTGTCGGCGAGATATTCGGCGGCACCCAGCGCCTGACCCCACGCCTGCAGGTCGTCGCCTCACCCGAAATCCGCAACCTCGACATCCCGAACGAGGACGCGCGCGCGGTCGATCTCGAGGATTCCAACCTCTTCGCGCTCAATCGTTTTCCGGGGTACGATCGCTGGGAGGATTCGAGCCGGGTCACCTATGGCGCCGAATGGAACCTCGATTTGCCGAGCTTCTCGGTCGCGAGCGTCGTTGGTCAGAGCTATCGACTAACGAAGCGGCCGACGATCTTTCCCGACGGCACCGGTCTTAGCGACCGCTTCTCCGATTTCGTCGGGCGCAGCGAACTGCGCTACAAGGACTTCGCCTCGGTCGTGTATCGCTATCGTTTCGACAAGGACAGCTTGGGCGCCCGGCGCAGCGAAATCGACGCGACATTGGGATCGCGCGCGACCTATGCGCTGGTCGGATATTTACGCCTCGACCGGAACATCGCCGGGCTGGAGGATTTGCGCGATCTGGAGGAAATCCGGCTGGCCGGGCGCGTGCAGGTGGCACGATACTGGTCGGCCTTCGCCTCCACCGTCATCGACCTGACCGACCGCAACGAGGACCCGTTGTCGATCTCCGACGGCTATGACCCGCTCCGTCACCGCGTCGGGGTGCAATATGACGACGATTGCCTGACGATGGGCCTCACCTGGCGGCGCGACTATCAGAACATCGGCGATGCGCGGCGGGGCAACAGCTTCCTGTTGACGCTGGCGTTCAAGAACCTCGGTCGCTAAGCCCCGGTTCAGTTGATGTGGGGCAGGGGCGACGCCGGGCGCGCTGGCGCCGAGCGAATGGGACGACAACAAGCGTGATCGAAACACAATCGAAGACGGCTTTCGCCAGCCGGATCATCGGGATTGCCGCGGCCCTAGCGATAGCGACGGGATCGCCGGCGCAAAGTCCATCCGGTAACAACCAGACCGTCGGCGACACGCAGGTTCCGCAGACCAATCTCAATATCCCCGAAAATCTGCAGATTTTCGGGGCGGTCGACCCGAACGTCCGCAAGGCGACCGCGATCGTCAACGACGCGGTGATCACCCAGACCGATGTGGATCAGCGCGCCGCGCTGATCGTCGCCGCCAACAACATCAACCTTACCGACGAAGATCGCACCCGGCTGCGGCTGCAGGTGCTGCGCCAGTTGATCGACGAGGTCCTTGAAATCCAGCAAGCCAAGAGCGCCGACATCGTCATCACCGAAGACGAGATCAAACAGAGCCTCGTGCGCGTAGCCGGGAATTTCAAGCAGACGCCCGCCGAATTCGCCAAGTTTCTCCGCGAGAAGGGATCGTCCGAACGCTCGATCCGACGGCAGATCGAGGGCGAACTGGCGTGGCAGCGCTATCTCCGCCGACGGATCGAGCCCTTCGTCAACGTCGGCGACGAGGAGGTGAAGTCGATCATCGACCGGCTAAAGGCAGCAAGGGGTACCGAGGAATATCATCTCCACGAAATTTATTTGTCGGCGACGCCGGATCGCGCGGACCAGGTTTCCGCCAATGCGCGACAGTTGATCGACCAGATCCGCAAGGGCGAGGCGCCCTTCGCATATTTCGCACGGAATTTCTCCGAGGCATCGACGCGCGGCGTCGGTGGCGATCTCCAATGGGTTCGCCTGGCGCAACTCCCTGATTCGATCGCACAGGCAGCAACCGAGATGCAGCCCGGCCAGATCACCGGACCGGTGCAGGTGCCTGGCGGCTTCTCGATCCTTTATCTGGAGGACAAGCGGCAGGTTCTGACCGCCGACCCGCGCGACGCCCGGCTCAGCCTGAAGCAGGTGACGATCAATTTCCCGGCGGGGACGACGCCCACCGCGGCACAGGCGCGCACCGCCGAATTCGCCAAGACGATCCAGACCTTCCAGGGGTGCGGCTCGGTCGACAAGATCGCCTCGCAGATCGGCGCCGAAGTGGTCGAGAACGACACGATCAAGATTCGCGATCTGCCGCCGCAGCTTCAGACGATCATGCTGAAGCTTCAAGTCGGCGAGGCTACGCCGCCGTTTGGGTCGCAAAACGATGGCGTGCGCACGCTCGTGATCTGCGGCCGCGACGATCCCCGCGCCGACCAGATGCCCGCCAGCGACCAGATTCAGAGCCAGCTCGAGCAGCAGCGCGTCAATCTGCGCGCGCAACAGGCCTTGCGCGACCTGCGGCGCGACGCGGTCATCGAGTATCGCTGAGGTCATGGGACCGATCGCGGTTTCGATGGGGGATCCCGCGGGCATCGGACCCGAGATCATCGCCAAGGCGTGGGAGGCGCGGCTCGATCGATCGCTGCCCCGCTTCGTCGCGGTCGGCGATGCCAGGGCGATCGAGCGCATCTGGGACGGGCCGATCGAGCGGGTCGGGACGCTGGCCGAAGCGGCGCGGACCTTCGCAACCTCCCTGCCGGTTCTTTCAGTCGACTTCGACGGCGACGTCGTCCCCGGCAAGCCCGACGCAGAGGGTGCGCGCTGCGCGCTCGATTCGCTGGAAGTGGCGTTCGGCGTCGCACGGACGGGAGGCGCAGGTGCTTTGGTCACGGGTCCGGTGTCCAAGGCGCAATTGTACGATATCGGGTTCACACACCCCGGTCAGACCGAATTCGTGGCGGAGCGCAGCGGCATCGCGGGCGAGAATGCGGTCATGCTGCTGGCTGGGCCGACGCTGCGGGTCGTGCCGATCACGACGCATGTCCCGCTGGCCGAGGTATCGCGGTTGTTGACGATCGAGCTTCTCGTCACGAAGGCGCAAGCGACCGCGCGCGGGCTGACGCGCAATTTCGGGATCGCGCGGCCGCGGCTGGCGTTCGCCGGCCTCAACCCGCATGCGGGCGAAGGCGGCGCGATCGGACGCGAGGAGATCGACGTCATCATCCCCGCGATCGCGCAGCTCCGCGAGGAGGGGATCGACGCGACCGGCCCGTTCGCGGCGGACACGATGTTCCATCCGCGTGCGCGGGCGACTTATGACGTCGCGATGTGCTGCTATCACGATCAGGCGCTGGTGCCGCTCAAGACGCTGCATTTCGACGACGGCGTGAACATGACTTTGGGGCTGCCGATCGTGCGCACCTCGCCCGATCACGGCACCGCCTTTTCGATCGCCGGACAGGATCGCGCCGAGCCGGGCGCGATGATCGCGGCGATCGCGATGGCGGGCGAAGCCGCGACCCGGCGCGCTGCCGCCTGCCTGGGGTGACCGCACCGCTTCATCCACTACCCCCCCTTCGCGAGGTGATCGCTTGGCACGGACTGGCGGCGTCGAAGGCGTTGGGACAGAATTTCCTGCTCGATGGCCAATTGCTCGCGCGGATCGCGGCCGTGCCGGGCGACATTGCGGGTGCGGAGGTACTCGAAATCGGTCCGGGACCGGGCGGGCTGACGCGCGCGCTACTGGCCGCCGGTGCGCGGGTGACCGCGATCGAGCGCGACCGGCGCTGCATCCCGGCGCTCGCGGAACTGACGGAAGCCTATCCGGGTCGGCTGCGCATCATCGAAGGGGACGCGCTCGCGATCGATGCCGCGACGCTGTTCGAGAGCAAGCCGCACATCGTGTCGAACCTGCCTTACAATGTCGGGACCGCGTTGCTCGTCGGATGGCTGTCGAGCGCCTGGTCGCCGTGGTGGCGGAGCCTGACGCTAATGTTCCAGCGCGAAGTCGCGGATCGGATCGTCGCCGCGCCGGGCACGAGCGCCTATGGGCGGTTGGCGGTGCTGGCGCAGTGGCGATCGGCGGCGCGGATCGCCCTGCCGGTGCATCGCTCCGCGTTCACGCCGCCGCCCAAGGTCATGTCCGCCGTCGTTGCGATCACGCCGATCGACGCGCCGCCTGGGGTCGCGCTAGCCGCGCTCGAACGCCTGACCGCCGACGCGTTCGGGCAGCGCCGCAAGATGTTGCGCCAGAGCTTGCGCGGCGTGGCGGGCGCGATCGACACGCTGGAGCGGCAAGCGATCGATCCAACGCGTCGCGCCGAGACTTTGACCATCGACGAGTGGATCGCGCTCGCGCGAGACTATTCGTCGGCGGTGGGCGTCTTGGGGACGATCGCCTGAGCCGTCGTGATCAGCGGTCCCTTGGCGATGACCGCGGCGAGCGACGTGGCGGGCGCGCAGGCCGTCCTGCACAACGTGCGAATCTTCACGAGATTCTCCTTCGCCCGCGCGATCGCGCCCTTGGCGACGAGCGCGTCGCCCTGCCCCTGTAGCGCCGCGACGTCGTTCGGCTCGAGCAGCAACGCCTCGCGGTACATTCGGATCGCCTTGCCCGGCAGACCACGTTCCCGCGCGACTTCGGCCATTGCGATGTATGCCTGACGGTTGCGCGGATCGACCGTGACCGAGGTTTCCATGAGATCGGTGGCGGCGTCGAGATTGCCCGCGGCGCGCGCTGCCTTGCCTTGCGCGAGGAGTTCCATCGAGCGCGCATTGACCGGTGCGTCCGCGCGCTGCGCACCTAGCGACGTCGAGATCGAGACCAGC
Organism: Sphingomonadales bacterium; assembly: GCA_038236185.1. Taxonomy (GTDB): domain Bacteria; phylum Pseudomonadota; class Alphaproteobacteria; order Sphingomonadales; family Sphingomonadaceae; genus Sphingomonas. The sequence continues at coordinate 67,529 of JBBSTE010000004.1, forward strand.
GCCAGCGACGCGGCGGCGGCAACACTCGTGAAACGCATGATCTGCTCCAGCTTCGGCACGATGTCAGTGGGCTAGCATGGGGCGATGAGCCGCGCGACAAAAAAGCCGTCGGTGCGATCATGCGCCGGAGTGAGGCGGACGCCGGGTCCGTGCGGGCGACCGAGCGGCAGCGCCAGCGGCTCGGCGCGCCAGCCTTTGCGATCGGCGAGGAACTGCGCGATCTGCGCCGCGCCCTCGGCGTCGAGCAGCGAGCAGACGATGTAGACCAGCGCGCCGCCCGGCTTCACGAGCCGCGCGCCTGTAGCCAGGACATGCGCCTGCGTTTCCGCCAGCTTCTTCAAACGATCGGGCGTCAGCCGCCAGCGCGCCTCCGGATTGCGGCGCCACGTACCCGTTCCGGAGCAGGGCGCATCGATCAGGACGACATCGGCGGCCCCAGCCCAATCCGCCAGCATCACGCCTTCTTCGCCCGGATCGAGCAGGCGCGTCTCGACGATCGACACGCCTGTTCGCTCGGCGCGCGGCGGGAGGCGCTGAAGCCGCGTCCGATCGGTGTCGGTCGCGAGGATATGCCCCTCGTTCGCCATTGCCGCGGCGAGCGCCAGCGTCTTGCCGCCGCCACCCGCGCAGAGATCAACGATCCGCATCCCCGCGCGCGCGGCGGCCGCCAGCGTCACCGCCTGGCTGCCCGCGTCCTGCACCTCGACGAAGCCGGCGAGGCCCGCAATATCGGTTCCCGACGGCAAGCGCAACGCATCGCGGAGTCCGGCGATCGTTTCCGCGCCTTCGATCCGCGCGGCGACATCCTCGGGCGCACCTTGCAGGCGGTTGACGCGAACGTCGAGCGGCGCGCGCCCGACCAGCGCGCCGATCTCGTCATGGTCGAGCGCGGAGTCCTTTAGCGCCTTGATGAGCCACGCCGGCGCGACGCCTCGCTTCGCCTTCGCCTCCCCAGCATCGATCAACGTTGGGCCGTGTGGCGACCCGTCGAAGGACGCGACCACGTCGGGATCGGTCGCGGCAAGCGCGAGCATCGCGGCGCGGCCGTTCGTCGGGCGCTCTCCCAATATCCGGATCGCGGCATAGATCAGTTCGCGCACCGCGCGGCGATCCTTCGATCCGGCATAGCGTCGTGTCTTGAAATAGCGCGCGATCAGCGTGTCGGCCGCCGCCCCGCCTTCGCGCGTGGCGACGATGATCTGATCGAGCAAGTCGATCGCGGCTTGGGTGCGGGCCGGCGGCGTCACCCAAAGGTCACGATAAGGTCACACCAAGGATGCGGCAGCCGGCGTGACCGAATCGCCGATTCGGAGAGGTGTCGGGACGGTCGTCGAAAGGCCATCACGGCTCCATGACAGCTTGCGCCGATGTAGGACAGCGATATGGTGCCGGCCAATCTCTACTAGCGCTAACGCGTTGGATAATTTGGAGCTTCTCGTGTGATCGTCACGTCATGGACGTGGCTTTCCTTGAGGCCCGCGCCGGTGATGCGGACGAAATGCGCGCGTTCCTGCAAGTCGGCGATCGTCGCGGCCCCGGTGTAGCCCATCGCCGCCTTCACCCCGCCGACGAGCTGGTGGATGACGTCGCGCGCCGGACCCTTGAACGCAACTTGGCCCTCGATGCCCTCGGGCACGAGCTTCAGCTGATCCTTGATGTCGCCCTGGAAATAGCGGTCCGCCGAGCCGCGGCCCATCGCGCCGACAGACCCCATGCCGCGATAGGATTTATAGGCTCGGCCTTGGTAAAGGAACGTTTCCCCGGGCGCTTCCTCGGTTCCCGCGAGGAGCGAGCCGACCATGCAGGTCGAGGCGCCCGCCGCAAGCGCCTTCGCAAGATCGCCTGAGGTGCGCAGACCGCCGTCGGCGATAACCGGGACGCCTGATTTGTGCGCTTCCTCGGCGCTGTCCATGACTGCGGTGAGTTGCGGTACGCCGACCCCGGCGACGACGCGGGTGGTGCAGATCGAGCCGGGGCCGATACCGACCTTGATCCCGTCGGCGCCCGCGCCGATCAGCGCGCGCGTCGCCTCGGCGGTGGCGACGTTGCCGGCGACGACCTGCACCGAATTGCTCAGTTTTTTCACCCGTTCGACCGCGCGCGCGACATCGCGGTTGTGGCCGTGCGCGGTATCGATCACGACGAGATCGAGTTCGGCATCGACCAAAGCTTCGGTTCGCTCGAAGCCCTTGTCACCGACCGTCGTCGCGGCGGCTACACGCAGCCGACCGGCATCGTCCTTGGTCGCATCCGGGTACATGACCGCTTTCTCGATATCCTTGACGGTGATCAAACCGATGCAACGATAGGCCTTGTCCACCACGATCAGTTTCTCGATCCGGCGTTGGTGAAGCAGGCGCCGGGCCTCTTCTTTGCCGACGCCGGGCGAGACCGTCGCGAGGTTATCGCTGGTCATCAGTTCCGCTACGCGCTGGCGCGGATTTTCGGCGAAGCGGACGTCGCGGTTGGTGAGGATGCCGACGAGCCTACCGTCTTTCTCGACGACCGGGATGCCGCTGATGCGATTTGCGGCCATTAGTTTCTGCGCGTCGGCGAGCGTCGCATCGGGCGCGATGGTGATCGGGTTGACGACCATTCCGCTCTCGAAGCGCTTGACCTGACGCACCGCCACGACCTGTTCGTCGATCGTCAGATTGCGGTGGAGGACGCCGATACCACCCAATTGCGCCATGACGATCGCCATGTCGGCCTCGGTCACGGTATCCATTGCCGACGACAAGATCGGAATGTTGAGCGCGATGCCCCGGGTCAGTTGAGTGCGGGTGTCGGCCTGGCTCGGCAGCACGATCGACTCGCCTGGCACGAGCAATACGTCGTCGAAGGTGAGGGCGAGGCGGATGTCCATGATTGCCGATTTCCGAGGGAGGGAAGTGGCGGGCCATGTAACCAAGTCTCGCCGGTATCGCTAGGCCCGTGGCTCTCTCGCTGCTAGATTGTCCGCCTGACCTCGAAGGGGCCTTATCCCATGACGCTTATCGCTGCCGCGCTCGTTCTGATTTTGGTGCTGTTCTACTTGATGACCAGCATCAAGATCGTCCGCCAGGGCTATCAATATACGATCGAACATTTCGGTCGCTACACAACCACCGCGGCGCCGGGCTTCAATTTCTATCCCGCCTTCTTCTACCGCGTCGGGCGGCGCGTGAACATGATGGAGCAGGTGATCGATATTCCGGGTCAGGAAATCATCACCAAGGACAATGCGATGATCTCGACCGACGGGGTCGTGTTCTTCCAGGTCCTCGACGCCGCCAAGGCGGCGTATGAAGTGTCCGACCTTTACGTCGCGTTGCTCCAGCTGACGACGACCAATTTGCGCACCGTGATGGGGTCGATGGACCTCGACGAGACCTTGTCGAAGCGCGACGAGATCAACGCACGGCTGCTTCGTGTGGTCGATCACGCGACGACACCCTGGGGGGTCAAGATCACCCGCGTCGAGATCAAGGACATCCGCCCGCCCGCCGATATCGTCAATGCGATGGGCCGGCAGATGAAGGCAGAGCGCGAGAAGCGCGCCAACATTCTCGACGCCGAAGGGACGCGCGCTTCCGAAATTCTGCGCGCCGAGGGGCAGAAACAGGCGCGAATCCTCGAAGCCGAGGGTCGCAAGGAATCGGCGTTCCGCGATTCCGAAGCGCGTGAGCGCGCAGCGGAGGCCGAGGCGAGTGCGACCAAGGCGGTGTCCGAAGCGATCGAGAACGGCAGCACCCAGGCGATCAACTATTTCATCGCGCAGAAATACGTCGAAGCGATCGGCAAGTTCGCGACTTCCCCCAATGCCAAGACGATTCTGTTCCCGGTCGAGGCGACACAGCTGATGGGGACGCTTGGCGGGATCGGCGAACTTGCCAAGGACGCGCTGGCGGTGCGCGCGCCTACCGCGACACCGGAGCAACCCAAGGTGCGCGGCCCATTCGACCGCGGGCAGCAACAGCAGTGACCCTTCAGGACTGGCTCTCGCACGCACGCGCACTGTGGTTGGTCGCGGCGGTCGTGCTTGGGCTGGCGGAACTCGCGGTTCCCGGCGTTTTCCTGATTTTCCTGGCGATCGCGGCGGCGATCACCGGGGCGGCGATGCTCGCTTTGCCAGCCCTGCCGATCGCGGTGCAACTCGGCTCGTTCGCGGTATGGAGCGTCGTCAGCGTGCTGATCGGCGAACGATGGTACGTCGATTATCCGGTCGGAACGAGCGATCCGTTGCTCAATGATCGCGGCGCGCGGATGGTGGGGCAGATCGTCACGGTCGAGGAATCGATCGCCGGCGACAGCGGGCGCGTCCACATCGGCGACGGGAGCTGGCCCGCGCGCGGATTCGACACCGCTGCGGGTACGCAGGTGCGGATCGTTGCGATCGATCGCGGAACGATCGTGGTGGAACCAATCGAGTCCGCGGAGGCGCCCTGACTCCTATCTCCGTCGACCCGAAAGTCAGGCCGCCTGTGCGATCTTCGGGGCCGCCTCGCGCACACCCTGATCGACGTGTTCGGCGAATTGCGCGAAATTTTCGACGAAGAGATCGACGAGCCGCGCCGCAGTCGCGTCATACGCGGCCTTGTCGGCCCAGGTTCGCCGCGGATCGAGGATCGCGGCATCGACACCGGGGACGTTCACCGGCACCTTGAAGCCGAAGTTCGGATCGGTGCGGAATTCGGCGTCGTTGAGGCTGCCGTCGAGCGCGGCGTTCAGCAATGCGCGCGTTGCCTTGATCGGCATGCGCTTGCCGACACCGTATTTGCCGCCGGTCCAGCCGGTGTTGACCAGCCAGCAATCAACCCCGCGCTTCGCGATCCGTTCCTTCAGGAGATTGCCGTAGATCGACGGGTGGCGCGGCATGAACGGTGCGCCGAAACAGGTCGAAAAGGTCGCGTCGGGTTCGGTGACGCCGATCTCTGTGCCGGCGACGCGCGCGGTATAGCCCGAAAGGAAATGGTACATCGCCTGATCGGGGGTCAGCTTGGCGATCGGAGGGAGGACGCCGTACGCATCGGCGGTGAGCATGACGATGTTCTTTGGCACGCCGCCCATATTCTCGTCGGACGAGTTAGGGATGAAATCGATCGGATAGGCGCCCCGACTGTTCTCGGCGAGGCTGTTGTCGTGGAGGTCGAGCTGGCGCGTGACCTGATCCATCACGACATTTTCGAGGACGGTGCCGAAGCGCTTCGTCGTCGCGAAGATTTCGGGCTCGGCGTCTTCGGACAGGCGGATCATCTTGGCGTAGCAGCCGCCTTCGAAATTGAAGACCGCGGTGTCGGACCAGCCATGCTCGTCGTCGCCGATGAGCGTGCGGCTGGCGTCGGCGCTGAGCGTCGTCTTTCCCGTCCCCGACAAGCCGAAGAACACCGCGGTCGAGCCGTCTGCGCCCATGTTCGCCGAGCAATGCATCGGCATCACTCCGGTCGGCGGGAGCAAATAGTTGAGCAGGCCGAACACCGACTTCTTCATCTCGCCGGCATAGCGCGTGCCGCCGATCAGGATCAGTTTTTCGGTGAAATTGACCGCGATCACGGTCTCGCTACGCGTGCCGTGGCGCGCGGGATCGGCGCGGAAGCTCGGCAGGTCGATGATGGTATATTCCGCATGGAAGGCCTTGAGATCGGCTTCCGCGGGGCGCACCAGCATCGTCCGGATGAACAGATTGTGCCACGCCAGTTCGTTGACGACACGGACGCGGACGCGGTTCTCGGGCTGCGAGCCGCCGAACAGATCCTGGACGTAGAGGTCTTCCTTCTCACGCAGCGCGGTCAGGAAATCGGCTTTCAGCGCAGCGAAATGATCGGGCGTCATCGCCTTGTTCGATTTGCCCCACCACACCGTTGTTTCGGTCTCGGCGTCGCGGACGATGAACTTGTCGTTCGCGCTGCGCCCGGTGTGCTGCCCGGTTTCGACGACGAGCGGGCCATCGGCGGAGAGCTTGCCCTCGCCGCGCGCCACCGCCGCCTCGACGAGACGTGCGGTTACCAGGTTCCAGTGCAGCGTGGCGCGGGTTTCGATCCCCTGCGTTTCCAGGCCGGCGTCGGGAATACGATCGCTCAACGGGACATCCTCTCGAATTTCAAAACGGTGTCGCACGGGTCGTGCGCTATGCAAAAGCGCATATCGGGGGCGTGAAACCTCGTCAAACGCACCGATCGGTCTGCGCCATTGAGCGTGTGCCACGTTTGGATTACCGCAACCGGCATGATCTTGACGCAAGCGGACCGATGACGGCGACGATCGCGCTGGTCGATGACGACCGCAACATCCTGACCTCGATCTCGATCTCGCTCCAGGCCGAGGGGTTTCTGACGCGGGTCTATTCGGATGGCGAGACCGCGTTGAAGGCGCTGCTCGACAACGCGCCCGATCTCGCGATCTTCGATATCAAGATGCCGCGGATGGACGGGCTGGAGTTGCTCCGACGCTTTCGCGAGAAGCACTCCACGCCGGTGATCTTCCTGACGTCGAAGGACGACGAGGTCGACGAGGCGCTCGGGCTGGCGATGGGCGCCGACGATTATATCGCCAAGCCCTTCTCGCAACGGCTGCTGATCGCGCGGATTCGCGCGATCCTCAGGCGGACCGAGTTGAGCCAAGCGCCCGAAGGCACGGCGGCGGAAGGCGAAGGGCCGATCGAGCGCGGGCGGCTGACGATGGACCCGGCGCGGCACCGCGTGACATGGGGCGGCGCGCCCGTCACGCTGACGGTCACCGAGTTCCTTATCCTCGAAACGCTCGCGCAGCGCCCGGGGATCGTGAAGACGCGCAATCAGCTGATGGATGCGGCCTATCAGGACGACATCTACGTCGACGACCGCACGATCGATTCGCACATCAAGCGAGTCCGACGCAAGTTTCGCGAGGCGGACGCCGAATTCGATGCGATAGAAACGCTGTATGGCGCCGGATACAGATTTTCCGAGGACTGAAGAACGCGACCTGACGTTGCGCTGGTCGGGCCGGGTCTCGCTGACACGGCGCATCCTGGCGGTCAATATCATCGCGCTGGCGATGCTCGCGGGCGGATTCTTCTACCTCGATTCGTACCGTAGCCGCCTCGTCGACAGCCGCGTCGCGCGGACGCAGCAGGAGGTGCGGCTCGCCGCCGAGGCGATCGGCGCGGGCCGCGCGACCGCGCGCGACGCGCTGATCCTGCGGCTGGCGGACGATACGAGCTCGCGGCTGCGGGTGTACGACACCGCCGGAAAACTGGTGGTGGACAGCCGCGCGCTCGGGCAGCGCAATTTCACCCTGGTCGATCCCGACAAACAGGCCTGGGACCAGACCATCGCGCGCTTTCTGGATGCAGCCATCGACACGATCGTGATGGCGCCCCGCGCGCCGCTCTACCGGGAGCGAAGCGACGGCCTCGCCTGGCCCGATGTCCGTGCTGCGCGCGCCACCGCGCGGACTGCCGCGTCGGTGTGGCGCGCGCCGGATCGTACGCCCGTCATTACCGCGGCGGCGCCCCTGCCCGGCGGCGCCCTGCTGATGGCGGTCAATACCATCGACATCACGCAGACCGTCAGGGTCGAGCGGTTCAGGCTGAGCGTCGTCCTGATGCTGGTCACGCTGGCGTCGATCCTGTTGTCGCTTTTTCTGGCGCGGACGATCGTCCGGCCGCTTCGGCGGCTTGCGCGCGCCGCGGTCAGGGTGCGGTTGGGTCGGGCGCGCGAAGTCGTCGTGCCGCGCCTGCCCGATCGACGCGACGAGATCGGCATGCTCGCACGCGCCTTGTCCGACATGAGCCTTGCGCTGCGCGCGCGGATCGACGCGACCGAAGCCTTTGCGGCGGACGTGACGCACGAATTGAAGAACCCCCTCGCCTCCTTGCGGTCAGCGGTTGATGGCCTGGCGCGCGTCAAAGACCCCGCGTTGCAGGAACGGCTGCTGGCGATTGTCCGCGACGACGTCCATCGGCTCGACCGGCTGATCACCGACATTTCGGATGCGTCGCGGCTCGACGCGCAGCTCAGCCGTGCCGAGTTCGAACCGTTGGCGATCGGCACAATGATCAAGGCGTTGTTGCAGCAGCGCGTCGAGCGCGGCGTCGATCGCGACATCCGCCTGACGTTCGATCAGCCTCGCGACGCGGCGTTGGTGACCTGGGGCGAAGGCGGCCGACTGGAACGCGTGTTCGAGAATTTGATCGACAACGCGATTTCCTTCTCGCCCGACGGCGGATGCGTCTGCGTGTCGGCGGAGAAGAGGGCCGGAGCCATCGAAATCGCGTTCGAGGACGAAGGCCCCGGCGTTCCCGAGGAGGCGACGGACACGATCTTTCGCCGGTTCCATTCGATTCGCCCGGAAGGCGAAGCGTTCGGCCGGCACTCAGGGCTGGGCCTCGCCATTGCGCGGACCATCGTCGAAGCGCATCAAGGCAGCATCGCCATCGAATCGCGTGCCGACCACCGAACCGGCGCGCGGTTCGTGGTCCGCCTGCCGCTTGCGGAGACGTCGTGACCGCGGTGCCCGAGACCGAAACGCTTCACGCCACCACCGTTGCGATCGGCGGGCGCGGCGTGCTGATCGAAGGGGCGACGGGCGCGGGCAAATCCGATCTGGCGCTCAGGCTGATCGATCGCGGCGCGACGCTCGTCGCCGACGATCGAACGATCGTCGCGCGAAAGGGTAAACGCGTGATCGCTACCGCCCCAGCGACGATCGCCGGCAGGATGGAGGTGCGAGGCATCGGGATCGTGGGGTTCGAGTTGGTCGATCGTGTAGACTTGGCGCTTGTCGTGACGCTGTCGCAGGAGGTCGAACGAATGCCCGAGGCGGCGTATCGCGACATCGCAGGCATCGCGCTGCCGGCGATCCGCCTCGATCCCCGCGAGTCTTCGGCGCCGATCAAATGCGAGATCGCGTTGCGCGAGCGCGCCGCGCAATGACGCGGCAGCCGAGCGAAATCCTGCTCGTCATCGGGCTCTCGGGCGCGGGACAGAGCACCGCGCTGAACACGCTCGAGGATCTCGGCTGGGAGGTCGTCGATAATCTGCCGCTGCCGTTGCTCGACCGCCTCCTGTCGGCTCCGGTGCCCGAAGGCGCTGGACCCGAGGCGCGGCCGCTCGCGCTCGGCATCGGCGCAAGAACCCGGGGCTTCGCGCCGGAGCGCGTGGTCGGGATCGTCGGCCAACGCGCGGCCGCCCAAGACCAGGAGATCAGCACGCTCTTCCTGGATTGTTCGACCGAGGAATTGATGCGGCGCTATGCCGAGACGCGGCGGCGCCACCCGCTGGCCCTCGATAGGCCGGCGCGCGACGGCATCGAGCGCGAGCGCGAATTGCTCGAGCCGCTGCGGCGATCGGCAAATCGGTTGATCGATACGACGCGGCTGGCCGCCAACGAACTCGCGCAACAGGTCCGCGCGGCCTTTTCGCGCTCCGGCATCAGCGAACCGACGCTTTCGGTGCTATCGTTCGGCTTCGCGCGCGGTCTGCCCTCAAACGCGGACCTCGTTTTCGACATGCGCTATCTGCGCAATCCGCACTGGGATCCGGATCTCAAGCCGGGAACCGGGCTCGACGCCGACGTCGCCGCCTATGTCGCCGCCGATCCCGCCTACGAATCTTCGGTCGCGACGATCGAGGATCTGCTCTTGCTGCTGATCCCGCGGTACCGCGCCGAGGGAAAAGCGTACGTTACCGTCGCTTTCGGCTGTACCGGAGGGAGACATCGTTCGGTCCACGTCGCGGCCCGCGTGGCGGCACGGTTGCGCGCGGCGGGGTTTTCGCCCACGGTCTCTCACCGCGATCTGGCGGCCTTGCCGCACGACACGGACGAAGGACGCCCCAAGGGCGACATGACGACGGATAGACGGACCCGATGATCGGACTGGTATTGGTGACGCACGGTCGGCTGGCCGACGAGTTCGTGACCGCGATGGAGCACGTCGTCGGTCCGCAGGAGCGGATCGCGACGGTGCCGATCGGCCCCGACGACGACATGGAAGCGCGCCGTGCCGATATCGGCAAGGCGATCGCCGACGTCGAGACCGGCATGGGCGTGATCGTGCTGACCGACCTCTTCGGCGGCACCCCCTCGAACCTCGCGATCTCGCTGATGGAGCGCGGGCGGGTCGAGGTGATCGCGGGGATCAACCTGCCGATGCTGATCCGGCTCGAATCGGCGCGCAAGGCGATGAGCGTGGTCGCCGCGGTAGCGGCGGCGCGCGAAGCGGGGCGCAAATATATCTCGGTTGCGTCGGAAGTGCTGGGCGAAGCCGCGGCGTGACGGTCTCGCGGACCGTCCTCATCACCAACCGCCGCGGTCTCCATGCCAGGGCGAGCGCCAAATTCGTGACGCTCGCCTCCGAGCTTCCGATCGAGGTGCACGTGGCGAAGTCGGGTTCGGGGGACGGCGCGGGATCGGTCACCGGCACCTCGATCATGGGACTGATGATGCTCGGCGCGGCATCGGGCGATTCGATCACGATCAGCGCGTCGGGCGACGGCGCGGATGCGGCGGTCGGCGCGCTTTGCGATCTCGTCGAGGCCAAGTTCGGCGAGGACTGACCCCTGCCCCGCTCGATCACCGCCTATTCCAATCCGCTGATCAAATATGCGCGAGACCTGCGCGACAAGCGGCACCGACGCGAGTCGGGTCAGTTCCTCGCCGAGGGGCTGCGAATCCTGACCGAAGCGCGCGAGGCGGGGCGGCTGCCGACGACGCTCTTCTTCGCGGATGCGCGGCATCCGTTGATCGATACGCTCGTGGCCGAGGTCGAGGCGGCGGGTGGCGAGGCGATCGAGACGACTGCCAACATCCTTGCCAAGCTCTCGGGCAAGGACAACCCGCAGGCGGTAGTCGGGGTGTTCGACGAATTTCCGGCGAACCTCGAATCGCTCGACCGGACGAGCGCGGCGATCTGGTTGGTCGCGGAGCGGCTGCGCGATCCGGGCAATCTCGGGACGATCCTGCGCACCGGCGACGCGGTCGGCGCGGGCGGGTTGATCCTGATCGGCGAATGCGTCGATCCTTTCTCGGTCGAAGCGGTGCGCGCGAGCATGGGGGCGCTGTTCACAATGCCGGTGGTGAAGAGCGAATGGGCGTTGTTCCTCGCGTGGTTGCGCGCCGGGCCGGGGCAGCTCGTCGGGCTGAGCCTCGACACCGACACCGATTACCGCGCCGCGGATTATTACGCACCGACCTTCCTGCTGACCGGCAATGAGGCGCAGGGGATGCCTGCGGACATGGCGGCCGCCTGCGATCTGCTGGTGAAAATCCCGATGCTCGGCAAGGCAGACAGCCTCAATGCAGCGGTCGCCACGGCGGTGATGGCCTATGAGGTGTTGGCGCGGCGGTGACGTCACGCCGGGGTGTTGCCGAAGACCGCCTCGATATTGTGGCCGTCGGGATCGAGCACGAACGCGCCGTAATAATCGGCGTGATATTCCGGGCGCGGGCCGGGCGGGCCGTTGTCGGTACCGCCCGCCGCGAGTGCCTCGCGATGGAAGGCATCGACCGCCTCGCGCCCCTTTGCGGCGATCGCGACGTGGAGCTTGCCGCGAGTCGCATCCTGCTCGGCGATCCAGAACCACGGGCGCGTGTCGCCGTAGCCGGTGACCTTCGCGCCGTTTGTTTGCTCGGGCGGAACGTCGAACAGCCGCGTGACGCCGAGCGGGGCGAAAGCGCGGTCGTAGAAGGCGGTCGACCGCGCGAAATCGGTGACGCCGAAGGTGATGTGGTCGATCATCGGAGTTTCCTTTCGGCGAGCCAGCGGCCCTCCGCGGCATAATCGAACGGATCGTAGGGATAGTCCGCGAAGACCGGAAACGCCTCGCGCCAGTCGCGGGTCTTTGCGGCCTCGATCATCCAGCCGCAGGTCGGCGCGACGGCGGTCGCGTAGTTGGCGACGGGGCAATAGCCGAGCGCGCGAGCGGCGGTGTCGTCGAGGATGAAGGGTTTCGGGATCGACCAGGGTGTCGCGCCCATCTTCGGCGGATAGGCGCCATCGAGGACGGGCACGGGGACGAGTTCGGCGCTGCGGCCGACGATCGCCATCAGCGTTTCGCCGATTTCGCGCACCGATGGCGCGTCGGGATCGGGGATGTTGAGCAATCCTGTGAAAGGCTTGTCGGCGATTGCTTCGATCAAAGCTGCGATGTTGACGGTTGCAGTGGTCTGGAAGCGGCTGTCGCCCATATACGCGAGCGGGATCTTGGTTCGGCCGTCGAGCAGGCGCTTCACGAACCACCATTCACGCGGATGCGGGCTGGCGATGCCATGGATCGCGCAGGATCGCAGGATCGCCACCGGGCGAGTCGCGCGGTCGAGCAGACGGCGTTCGAGCGCGACCTTGCGGGTCGCGTAGCTCTCCGGGCCGGGTTCGGCGGTGCGCTGATCCTCGCGGATCGGGACGGGGAGCGTCGGAAAGCGCGCAGGCCCCGCCGCATCGAGCGTCATGCCGTCGTCGTCGGCGTAGACGATCGCGGAGGAGATGACCGCGAAGGCGCCGACGCCGCTTTCGATAGCGATCAACTGGTCCGCGTCCGCATGGTCATAGGCGATCGTATCGACGACAAGGTCGGCACCGTCGGCAAGCACTTTGGTGAGCGCGCGCGGGTCGGTTCGGTCGAACGTGACGGCGGCGATGCCGCGATCGGCTAAACCGGGGGGCAGCGACGTCCGGCCGCGACTTGCGACAGCGACGGCCCACCCGCTGTCGGCCAACCGCTCGGCGACCGCGCTGCCGATCTGCCCCGCGCCGAGGACAAACGCGGTTTTCATTCCGGCGACTCGGTCTCCGCCAGTCCGATCAGCGCTGGCGTGTCGTCATAACGCGCGAGTGCCTCGACCGGGGCGACGTCCTCGATCTCGCGGGCGCCGGTATCGACGTTGAGGTCACGGAACTTGCGCGCGGTGACCAGCGCGCGGGTCTCGAAGCTGCTGACGAAGGCGTTGTAATTGTTGACCGCGCTGGTCAGACCCCCGCCGACCTTGCGGAGATCGAGTGCCGCCTTGGCGAGCCGCTCGTACAATTCCTTGCCGAGCGCGCCGATCTCCTGTGCCTGTTTGGCCATCTTTTCCTGACGCCATACCGCGTCCACCGTCCGCGCGATCGCGATCAGGTTCGTAGGTGTCGCAAGCAGCACCTTCTTCTCGAACGCAAAGTCCCAGAGCGTCGGATCATGTTCCAGTGCGGCGGAGAGGAAATGTTCGCCGGGGACGAACATGATGACGTAATCGGGCGCGTCGGCGAATTGTGACCAATAAGCCTTGTTGCCGAGACCGTTGACGTGAGTCCGCATCGATTGGGCGTGGAGGTCGAGGCCGCGTTTGCGCTCGGCTTCGTCGACCGCCCCGAACGCGTCCTGATAGGCGTTCAGCGACACCTTGGCGTCGATGACGAGCGACTTGCCGCCGGGGATGCGGATGATCGCGTCGGGGCGGAGGCGACCGCCCTCCTCGCCCGCGACGCTGACCTCGGTCTCGAAATCGGTGTGTTCGCTGAGGCCGCAGGTTTCGAGGACGTTCTTCAATTGCTGCTCGCCCCAGCGGCCGCGCGATTTCGGGGCGTTGCGGAGCGAATTGACGAGCTTCGCCGCTTCGCTCGACACCTTTTCCTGGCCGACGCGCATCGCCTCGATCTGGCCCTTCAGCTCGCTGAACGCGCCCCTGCGCTCGCTCTCGACCTTGCCGACCGCTTCCTCGTAGCGCGTCAGGCGGTCGCTGACCGGTTGGAGCAGCGACTTGAGGTTCTGCCCCGCGGTTTCCTCCGACTGGCGGAAACGGGCGTCGGCGCGTTCGAGGAAGTTCGACTGCGCCGCCTCGAGCGCCTTGGCGGCGGCGGCGGCGAATTGCGCGTTCAAGGATTCGAGCTGGCGCGCGTGCGCGGCGTCGCGCTCGTCGGTTTGCGCGCGGAGGCTGGCGAGATCCTGCATCGCCTGGTTGCGCTCGCGCTCGACCGCGTCGCGCGCCTGGCGGAGGATGTCGGCGTCGGCGGCGCGCGACTGCGCCACCGCGAGATCGCTCGCGAGGTGTTGGCCGCGGCGCGAGGCGATGAGCCAGCCGATCAGCGCGCCCGCGGCCAGCGCCAGAAGGCCGATCAGGATCGTTTCGGTCATCGGGGCTCCTGCTAAGGTCACACTAGGGTCACACTAACGACGATGTTCTGGATACGCATATTTGCACCCGTCTACGGCCTTTAGATGGGAACATAGAACGAACGATCGATGTAGGACAGAGGGAAACTCGGCGATGCTTACGGCCCATCCCGTCATCCCCGCGAAAGCGGGGACCCATCACCTGCCGTAGGAGCTGGGTCCCCGCTTTCGCGGGGATGACGAAGAAAGATTTGCGGTTGGCGGACGTTCGATCCGGTTCAAGCCGCCTTGCGGGTCTTGTCGAGCTTCTTGAGGAGCATGTTGCGTTTCAACCGGCTGATGTGGTCGATGAACAGCACGCCGTTCAAATGGTCGATCTCATGCTGCATGCAGGTCGCCAGCAGCCCGTCGAGGTCCTCCTCATGCGTCGCGCCCTGTTCGTCGAGCCAGCGGACGCGGCAGCGCGCGGGGCGGGTGACCTCGGCATTTTGCTCGGGGATCGAGAGGCAGCCTTCGTTGTAGACCGCCTCCTCGTCGCTAACGCTCAGGATTTCGGGGTTGATATAGGCGCGCGGCTCGGCGATCGGCTTGCCGTCGGCATCCTCGCGTTCCTGCAGGTCGATGACGAGCACGCGCCGCGCGACCCCGACCTGGATCGCGGCGAGGCCGATGCCGTGCGCGGCATACATCGTCTCGATCATGTCGGCGACGAGCGTGCGAGTGTCCTCGTCGACGCTCGCGACGGGCTCCGAAACGAGGCGCAGGCGCGGATCGGGGACTTCGACGATGGGGAGAACGGCCATCGCCGCGAGCTAGGAAATGGGGGATGGGAGGTCAAGCGGGGGCATTTGCGCGAACGATAAACCGAAAATATCCTCAGGGCGCCACGATGTAACCTTCAGCCGGACGAACCCACTTCACGCGCTGATCCATAGCTGGAGTGTAAACGCCGTCTATACTGACTTTGGCCGTCAAACCACTGGTCGTCGATACGTATTTGGTGCAAATCTGCTTGCCTATCAGCGGTCCCATGCTCTCAGCGATCTGCGCCAAAAGCGGTATGGCATCCTTTTCTCCCAAAGGCTTGCCAGCCACCTGTATTTTTCCGGCGGCGAGGACTTTCGCCGTTATGGCACCGCAGACCGCGTCACCAACTACCTCGACCGGAGTGATCGTCTCCAGCGTAATCGGACCAGCCTTTGATAGGAGAACCACCGCCGGGTTTGAATAATGAGTGCTGTCGATCGAGCGGTAAGCGGCAATGGATGCGCATGTCTTGGTCGTTTCGTTCGGCTGGTAGCATTGAAGGTCTCCGTTCAATGCTGGAGCGAGCGGGTTAGGCAAATTGACAGGCGGCGAAGCGCCCAACAGCAGAATGCTCCCGAGCGGAAAGAGATACGTGCTCCTACCAATTCGTAGTTTGTGGTGCTCACTGGCCATTGCCATTGCCATCTCCATTTTCACCCTACCCCACCGGCCGCCGCGCCCTGAGTGCCTGCGCCAGCGTGCCCTCGTCGAGGTAATCGAGCTCGCCCCCCACCGGCAGGCCGTGCGCGAGTTGGGTGACGCGGACGGGGAAGCGCTCGATGCGTTCGGCGACGTAATGCGCGGTGGTCTGGCCCTCCAATGTCGCGTTCATCGCGAGGACGACTTCGTCGATGCCACCGCTCTCGATACGGCGGACGAGCGTGTCGATCGCGAGGTCTTCGGGGCGAACGCCTTCGAGCGCGGACAGCCGCCCGCCGAGGACGTGGAAGCGCCCCGGGAACAGGCGCGATCGATCGAGCGCCCACAGGTCCGCGACTTCCTCGACGACGCAGAGCGCGCGGGCGTCTCGCCGCGGGTCGGCGCAGATGCCGCAGGGGTCGGTCGTGTCGACATTGCCGCAGGTCGAGCAGGTCGCGAGGCGTTCGTCGACCGCGGTCAGCGCCGCGAGCAACGGCGCCATCGCCGCCTCGCGCTTCTTGATGAGGTGGAGCACCGCGCGCCGCGCCGAGCGCGGGCCGAGGCCGGGAAGCCGCGCCAGCGCCTGCGTGAGCGCGTCGATCTCGGGGGAAGCCATCGCGGGGAGAGATAGGGGGTTCTCGAATTCGGGCAAGCGATCGTGCTCCTGCGAAAGCAGGAGCACTGGGTAGAGAGCGCGCCGACTGCCCCCACCGCTCCTGCTTTCGCAGGAGCACAGAGGGCTTGCGCGGGCGCGCGCCAGCGGGTTGAGGTGGGTCATGCGGATCGTCGTCATGGGAACCCCTGCATTCGCGGTGCCTGCGCTCGACGCGCTGGCGGCGGCGGGGCATCAGATCGTCGCGGTCTATACCCAGCCGCCGCGACCGGGCGGGCGGCGCGGGCGCGACCTGGTGCCGTCGCCCGTGCAGGCGCGGGCGGAGGCTTTGGGGATCGAGGTTTGGTCGCCGACGACATTGCGCGATGCGGCGGCGCAGGAGGCTTTCGCGGCTCTGGCGGCGGACGTCGCGGTGGTCGCGGCATACGGGTTGATTCTGCCCAAGCCGGTGCTGGCGGCGCCCCGGCTCGGCTGCATCAACCTCCACGCGTCGCTGCTGCCGCGATGGCGTGGCGCGGCGCCGATCCAGCGGGCGATCCTCGCGGGTGATGACGAGACCGGCGTCTGCGTGATGCAGATGGAGGCGGGGCTCGATACCGGGCCGGTATTGCTGGAGCGGCGCACCTCGGTCGCGGGCAAGACGGCGGGGGATTTGACGGGAGAATTGGCCGCGATGGGGGGGGCGATGATCGTTGAAGTGCTTGGCGACATCGGCGCGTATCCGCTGGTCGCGCAGCCCGAGGATGGCGTCACCTATGCGGGGAAGGTGGACAAGGCGGAAACGCGGCTCGATTTCTCGCAGGACGCGGAGGTTGTCGAGCGGCAGGTGCGCGCGTTTAATCCGCCGGGGGTTTGGTTCGAGGTTTCGGGCGAACGGGTACGGGTGCTGGCGGCGGAGGTAGTGGATCATCGTCGTCCCGGCGGAGGCCGGGACCGCGTTGTTTCGGGCGATTCGCTTGCCGCGGGCGGCCCCGGCCTCCGCCGGGGCGACGGATTGGTGCTGGACAATGCGCTTGCCATCGCCTGTGCCAGCGGCGCGATCCGTCCCACCCTTGTCCAGCGCGCAGGGCGTGACGTAATGACGGTGCCGGAATTGCTGCGCGGCTTCCCGATTCCTGCCGGAGCGCAGCTTTGACGCGGTTCGCGCTGACGATCGAATATGACGGCCGGCCGTTCATGGGTTGGCAGCGGCAGGATCACGGGCCGAGCGTTCAGCAGGCGATCGAGGAGGCGGCGTTCGCGGTGACGGGGGAACGCGTCGCGGTCCACGCCGCGGGGCGGACCGATGCGGGGGTGCACGCGACCGCGATGCGCGCGCATCTCGATATCGCCAAGGCGATCACGCCGTTCCGGCTGTCGGAGGCGCTTAACGCCAAACTGCGGCCCGCGCCGGTGGCGGTGCTGTCGTGTGAAGTGGTGGCGGACGACTGGCACGCGCGGTTCTCGTGCCTGGCGCGGCATTATGCGTACCGGATCGCGATCCGGCGCGCGCCGCTGACGTGGGAGAAGGGCTTGGTGTGGCGGCTGATGACGCCGCTCGATCTCGACGCGATGCGAGAGGGCGCGGCAATGTTGCTGGGCCAGCATGATTTCACAACCTTCCGATCGGCGCATTGCCAGGCCGATTCGCCGCTACGGACGCTCGACCGTCTCGACGTGAGCGGCGACGGCGCGCGGATCGTCGTCGAGGCGTCGGCGCGATCCTTCCTGCATCATCAGGTGCGGTCGATGGTCGGGTGCCTGGCGCTGGTCGGTCAGGGCAAGTGGTGGCCGCAGCAGATGCGCGAAGCTTTGGAGGCGAAGGATCGTGCAGCGCTCGGTCTGAACGCGCCGCCCGACGGATTGTGGTTCGTGCGCGCGGACTATCCGATCAGCGGATGAAGCGCGCGGCGAGTTCGACATGGGTCGACCAGCGGAATTGGCCGACGGGTCGGACCCAGTCGATGCGCCAGCCCGCCTCGCACAAAACCGCAGCGTCGCGCGAGACGCTGCTGGGATTGCATGATACGTAGGCGATCGACCCGACCTTTGACGCGGCGAGCGCGGGCATCTGTTCGCGCGCGCCGGCGCGGGGCGGATCGAGCACGATTGCGTCGAAACGATCGAGCTCGGCGCTCGTGAGCGGGCGGCGATAAAGGTCGCGATGCTCGGCGAAGACGGGCCGCCGCACGCTCGCCGCCGCCGCCTTGAGCGACAGGATCGCATCGCGCGCCGCCTCCGCCGCATAGACCTTGCCCGGCAGCGCGAGCGCGAAGGTCCCGAGACCCGCGAACAGGTCCGCGGTCGTAGTGGCATTCCCGATCGCCTCTTTCACCGCGGCGACGAGCGCCGCCTCCCCCTCTTCGGTCGCCTGCAGGAAAGCGCCGACCGGGAGAGGCACGGGAATGCCGCCGAGCGTGATCGTCGCGGGTTCGGGTTCCCAGCGCGTTTCGGCGCCATAGCCGTCGTCGAGCGACAGCCGCGCGAGCGCATGGTCCTGCGCGAACGCGGTCAGCGCTTCGGCGGCGGCGAGGCCTTCGGGGGCGAAGCGCGCGATCAGCAGATCGACGCCGCGGTCTGCCAATGTCATGTGCACGTCGGCGCGGCGCTTCAGCCCGAGGCGGGCGAGCAGTTTGCGTAACGGCGCAACGAGCGCGAACAACTCGGGGCGCAGGACGTGGCATTCGACGATGTCGACGATGTCGAGACTCGCTTCGGCGCTGAAGCCGAGCGTAACCCTGCCCTTGCCCTCGGCGTGGAGCGCCGCGCGACGGCGGGTGCGCGGCGGCGACAGTGCGGGCGCGCGGATCGGCGCTTCGAGATGATGCGCGGCGAGCGCACCGGCGACGCGAGCGGTGAGGAATTGCGCCCAGCTCTCGTCGTCGAGATGCTGGAGCTGGCAGCCGCCGCATTCGGGGAAGTGACGGCATGGCGGTGTTTGATGGTGCGGGCCGGGTTCGACGCGGCCGTCCTCGTGGAGCGTGTCGCCGGGGGCGGCGAAGGCGGCGTGGCGGCCGTCCTCCGCGACGCCATCGCCGCGCGCGGCGACGCGGAGGATCACAGACATTGCGCAAGCGCTCGTGGGAGGGCGGCGGCGAGATCGTCCGCGATGAAGGCGGGGCCGAGCAGGCGCGCGGCTTCGCTGTGAAGCCAGACGCCCGCCCCCGCCGCTCCTGAAGGGTCCGCCGGATTGGCGGCTAGTTGCGCGGCAATTGTGCCAGCAAGGACGTCGCCGGTCCCCGCGGTGGAGAGCCAAGGCGCCTTGGCGACGGCAACGCGGACAGCACCGTCCGGGCTGGCGATCACCGTGTCCGCGCCCTTGAAGACGATCGTCGCGCCGCTGTCGCGCGCGGCGGCGCGGGTGCGGTCGATCTTGCTGCCCTGCCCTTCGCCGAACAGCGCGGCGAACTCGCCCGCATGCGGGGTGAGGATCGCAGGTGCCTCGCGTTTCCGGAGGCGGGCGATATCGAGCAGATGGAGCGCGTCGCCATCGACGACGAGCGGGTGCGAGGTGGCGAGCGCGGCATCGAGACGCTCGCGCGCCTTGTCGTCGCGACCGAGGCCCGGGCCGATAACGAGCGCACCGATACGCGAGTCGTCGAGCGCGGCGGCGTCATAGCGGCGGCGGACGATCGCGTGCGGGAGGCGATCGGTGGCGCTCCCAAGCAGCAGGACATAGCCCGCCCCGGCATGTGCGGCGGCGGTGGCGGCGAGCGCGGCGGCGCCGGGCATCGCGCCCGCGACGATCGCGACCATGCCGCGTGAATATTTGTGCGCGTCCGGGCCGGGTTCGGCGAGGCTTGGGCGCGTCAGGACCAAAACGTCGCTTTCCGCATCGATACCGATGTCCAGGACACAAACATCGCGGGCCTGACCGGCAGCAGGATAGAGGACGTGCGCGGGCCTGGCCGCACCGAGCGCAAGGACGAGATCGAAGATCGGGGTGTCGGAAAGCCGCGTACCGTCGTCGGTTCCGACGCCGCTCGGCAAATCGACCGCGATCGACAGGCGGGCGGCGTTGATCAGACGGCAAAGTTGCCCGGCCAGGTCGGATTCGAGCGGGCGCTTGAGGCCCGTGCCGAACAGAGCATCGATGAGAACCGGAGCAGGCTTCGCGTCTTCGATCGTTTCGATCGGTCCGGTCCAGCGGGCGCGCGCGCCCCCAGCGGCGTCGGTGCCGGGTTCACGCAGCGCTGCGACGCGCACGGGATGATCCGATTCCGTCAAAACGCTTGCAGCGACATAGCCGTCGCCGCCGTTGTTACCGGGGCCACACAGGATCAGAACCTCGCTTCCCGAGGCGAGACGGCGGACGGCTTCGGCGACTTCCGCCCCGGCCCGCGCCATCAGCGAGTCGACTGTCGCACCGCCCGCGATCGCGGCGTCCTCCGCCGCGCGCATTTCGGCTGCGGTCAGGATCGGCTGGCCCTCGAGACGGTTCATTGGACGGTTATAGCGATTGCAAATGCGTCGGTGCAGATGACCCCTCTACCGCTTTTCGCGGGAGAGGGAGGGGCCCACGCGAAGCGTGGGAGGGTGAGGGTCTTCCTTCTTTGAGCGTAGAAGAAGAAGACCCTCACCCAACCCTCTCCCGCGAAGAGCGGGAGAGGGCTAAGACTGTACCGTTCGCAATCTATATACTTATCTTTCATTTGGCTTTCGCGGCCCCTCCGCGCACCGTGGCGGGCAGGCGGTAATTGTCGCCGCCGATAGCGACCTCGATCTCGTTGGGCGCGACGATCGTGACGGTGGCCGGCTCGGCCCCGTCGGCGGCGACGACGCCGCGGCCGTCCTTGGTCACGCGCAGCCGGTGGAAGCCGCCGTCGGGGTGGCGGATCGTCAGGATCAGGCCGTCGGCGGTTTCCTCGCGATCGAGTTCGCAGACCCGCGCGAACGCTTCGGCGCCGTCGAGCGCACATTGGACGCGGCCGTCGTCGGCGGCCTCGACGCTCTGATTCGCCTCGGCCTGCGCCAGTGCCTTGGTGTCGGTCGCGGCTCCGCCGCAGCCTGTGAGCAGGACCACGAGGGCGATGCTAGATATCCGCGTAGACATGGCGTTCGGCGGCGGCTCCGGGGTGAGTGACCGCGCCCTTGTACGCCGGCCCGACGTTCTGCGCATAGCGCCAGAGTGCACCCGCCCCGTAATCGGACAATCGCGGGCACCACGCGGCGCGACGGGACGCTATGACGTCATCGCTTACCAGCAGATCGATCGTTCCCGTCTCGGCGTCGATACGGATCGTGTCGCCGTCCTCGACGAGTGCGATCGGCCCGCCGTCGGCGGCCTCGGGACCGACATGGCCGATGCAGAAGCCGCGCGTCGCGCCCGAGAAGCGGCCGTCGGTGATGAGCGCGACCTTCTCGCCCATGCCGAGGCCGTAGAGCGCGGCGGTGGTCGACAGCATCTCGCGCATACCGGGACCGCCCTTCGGCCCTTCGTAGCGGATGACGATAACCTCGCCTTCGTTGATCGAGCGCGCCTCGACCGCGGCGAACGTGTCCTCCTCGCAATCGAAGCAGCGCGCCGGGCCTTCGAATTGCAGCCGGTGCATGCCCGCGACCTTCACGATCGCACCGTCGGGGGCAAGGCTACCGCGCAGGCCGACGACACCGCCGGTCGGGGAGATCGGCGATTTGGCGTCGTAGATGACCTTTTGGTCGGGGTTCCAGGTGACGCGGTCGATGTTTTCGGCAAGCGTCTTGCCCGTCACCGTCATGCAATCGCCGTGGAGCAAGCCTTCGGCGAGGAGCGTCTTCATCAGCATGTAGACGCCGCCGGCTTCGTACATGTCTTTGGCGACATATTGGCCACCGGGCTTGAGGTCGGCGATATACGGCGTCGTCTTGAACGCTTCGGCGACGTCGAACAGGTCGAATTCGATCCCCGCTTCGTGCGCCATCGCGGGGAGATGGAGCGCGGCGTTGGTCGAGCCGCCGGTCGCCGCGACGATCCGCGCCGCGTTGACGAACGCCTCGCGCGTGCAGATGTCGCGCGGGCGGATGTTCTGCGCCAAAAGTTCCATCACCTGCGCGCCTGCGGCGACCGCGATCTGTTCACGCGAACTATAAGGTGCCGGGACCATATTGCTGTTGGGCAAAGACAAACCGATCGCCTCGCCGACGCAGGCCATCGTGTTGGCGGTGAACTGACCGCCGCACGCTCCGTGGCCGGGGCACGCGACCTTTTCGAGCGCGTGGACTTCCTTGAGCGGGCACGTCCCGGCGGCATAGCGCCCGACGATCTCGAACACATCGACGACGGTCACGTCCTTGTCGCGGAAGCGACCAGGGAGGATCGAGCCGCCGTAGACGAAGACGCTCGGCACATTGAGGCGGAGCATCGCCATCATCATGCCCGGAAGCGATTTGTCGCACCCCGCGAAGCCGACGAGCGCGTCGTAACAATGGCCGCGCACGCTCAACTCGACCGAATCGGCGATCACTTCGCGGCTGACGAGCGAGGATTTCATCCCCTGATGCCCCATCGCGATGCCGTCGGTGACGGTGATCGTGTTGAAACGGCGCGGCATGCCCCCGCCCTGCTCGACGCCGCGCTGCGCCGCATCGGCCTGCGCGTCGAGCGTGGTGTTGCACGGCGCGGAATTGTTGCCCGCCGAGACGAGGCCGACGAAGGGCCGCGCGATCTCCTCCTCGGTCAGACCCATCGCATAATAATAACTGCGGTGCGGCGCGCGCTCGGGGCCGACCGATACGTGGCGGCTGGGCAACCGCGCCTTGTCGAACTGATGGGTCATCGCATCGGGCTAGGTCGACGCGTGCGCGGGTGCAAGCCCGACGCTTGTATCATCCGCGCGCGCGGACTAGCTACGCGCCGGTCAGAACTAGGGGCAATTTCGTGGAACTTTCGCTGGTCGTCGCCGGCCACTCGCATGCCGCGGCACTCGGTGTACCGCTTCCCGCCGAAGACGAATCCCCCGCCCCTGGCCAGATTCCGATCGAGGATGCCGCGGCGACGGCGCTGACCGGCGCCTGGCCGCGCGACGACGCTTATTGGGCGGCGCTGGAGGAGGCGGCGGGCGCGCGCGTGCCCGCGATCGTCTGGAGCGGAACGCAGCATCACGCCGCGTTCCTGGTCGAACCGACGCCGCCGATAGATTTCGTACTGTCGGCCGCACCCGACCTGCCGATGGATCCGCGCGCGTCCTACGTCGCCGAAGCGCAGTTGCGCGCGTTGTTCGCGCCGTCGATCGAGCCGCTCGGCGATCTCGTCCGCCGGCTGGTCGCGATTGCGCCGAGTCCGGTGCTCGTCGCGGGAACGCCGCCGCCGCTGGGCGACCCCGACGCCATCGCGATGCGAATCGTCGGCGATGTGGACGAGCAAGGTGAGCCCCTCGATCCGCCGAGGCTCAGTTCTCCCTATACGATGCAGAAACTGTGGTCGCTGGTTCAGTCGATGCTCGCGGAGACGACCGCGGCCGCGGGCGGGGTTTTCGTTCCGGTGCCCGATCGGCTGCGCGGCACGGACGGGTTCCTGCGCGAGGATTATTGGTCCGAGGACGCGGTCCACGCCAACGACGATTACGGCCGCGAGATGCTGCGGGAACTGATCGACGTCGCGCGCGCCATGCCGATGAATTCAGGAACGGACGACGCATGAATCCCGAAGACGAATTTCCCGATCGGCAGATCTGGGCGCGTGCTGTCGAAGGCGCGCTGAAGCCCGCGGAGTTCGGGACGTTCACGACACCGTTGATCCGCAAGAGCGGTGCCGTCGCCGGGGTCGGGACGATGCTGGCGTCCCTTTTGCTGACGACGATGCGGGACCGAAAATTTCCGGTGATCGGGGTTGAACCGCCGCATCCCGCATTCGCCGACATACCTCCCGAGACCGACGAATATCTGAGCTTCAGCGCGGGCTATGGCGAAATCTGGAACGCGCGCGCGCTGCGTCAACTCGTCCGGCGCGCCGATCGCAGCTTCGTTCCCGAAGCCGACCGCCGGCACGAGGGCGACAGCGTCATCGACGTGTTTCGGCCTCGCCTGCGTTATCCGGCGCGGTCGGACCGCGAATTCGATCTGTTGGTCGAGAGCCATTTGAACGCCGTCAGATCCGCATTCCGGCGCTGTTCCAGCTTGATCGTGGCGCTCGGCGGTTCGGAAATCTGCGAGACGATCGCCGACGGGGCGGTCGCTCCCGGGTGGCGAGGGGCGAAAGCGTTCGGCTTCGAACCCGAACACCAGGCGTTTCGCACGCTCAGCGTCGCCGAGACGATCGCCGACCTCAACGACGCGATCGACGGGCTGCGCGGGTTGAACCCTGGGATGTCGATCATCCTGATGATCTCGCCCGAACCGCCCGAGGCGACTGCGATGCCGGCGCACGTCGTCACCGCCAATGCGCACGGCAAGGCGGTGCTTCGCGTGGCGATGGAGGAAGTGGCGTGGCGACCCGGCGTCTCGTATTTCCCCGCGTTCGAGATTGCCGCCACGCTGGGCAATTCCGGCCTCGGCGCGGACGGGCGGAGCTTGGCGGCGAAGGCGATTCAACTGATCGAGGCGGCGCTGATCGAGGCCAGTGAAGGCGGCGCTTACGTGATGACCAAGCCCGAACGCCCGCAATCGGCCGCGGCGGAGATCGCCGAGGAATCTGAAGACGATGCGGCGGCGTCCAACGAAGCCGAAGCCGCAACGCCGACGGTGGAGACTGCTCCCGTCCGTACCACCCAGGAAAAGCGCGCGGCCGGCCTGGCTGCGCACGCCGCCAAGGTGGCATCGCGAGTCGCCGCGCGGGCGGCCGCCGCCGCCGCCAGGGCCGCGCCGCCACCACCGCCGCCGCCACCGCCCAAGCGCGCAATCGCGACGGTCGTCGATTCCTATACAGGCATGGTCCCCGCCCGCGGCAAGGGCAAGAAAGTGGCGAAAGGGAAGGCGCAAGCGGAAGCCGCCAAAGCGGCGAGTCCATCGCCCGACACCACGAGCACGGCCGAAAAGGCGGCCGCTGTCCGGAAGCCCAAAGCCAACCCGCGCGTGGAATCCGAAGTCGCCCAGGAACGCAAGGAGCGGCGAGCGGCGCGAGAAGCGAAACGGGCCGAGCGGCTCCAAGCCTCGCCCCAGGTGACGGCCGCGAGCGAAGAGTCGAGTCAGCCGGCAAGCGGCGCCTCGGCTGCTGTCGAAGCGAAAGCGCCACGCCGGGAGGGACGCGGAAAGGCGAGCCGCGCAAACCGACCGAGACAACGAAAAGCGCATGCGGATACGCCTTCAAACGAGGCCGCCGCGGCGTCGGAAACGCCTCCTGCCGCATCGCGCCCCGCGAAAACCGGATCGTCCGAAGGCGAAAGCAGTGCCGCGACGGCGCCGCGCGGACGGCGCCGGGCGAAAGCTTCGGGCGAACCGACATCGGAAAAGTCGACGGAGTAATCCTCCGGCGAAAGGCCACGGAACGCCTATCCCGAAAGTGCGGCGAGAGCCTTTTCCACGCCGTCCATCGTGAACGGCTTATCGAGGCGCGGCCGGGCGCGGTGCGCGTCGGCGATACCCTCATCGCCGCCGCCAGTCGCCAGGACGAAAGGAATTTCGCGGGCCGCCAATGCGTCGGCGATCGGCCAGCTCTTCTCGCCACCGCGCAGATTGACGTCGAGAATCGCGGCGTCGATTCCCCCAGATTCGATGATATTCAACGCGACCGCGACGCAATCGGCCGTCCCGACGACCCTGTGACCGAGAACATCGACGAAATCTTCGAGCATCATCGCGATCAGCGGCTCGTCCTCCACCAGGAGGATGCGGTCGGATGCACTCATCGTCCAGCCAATAGCGGGCAATCGAGACCGCGCAACCTTACGCCCCAACCGTCACATTGCGGCCAGCGCGTCGCGCGCGGCTTCGGCGAGTTGCTGGACCGAAAAGGGCTTGGGCAGGAAGGCGACATTGTCGAGGTCGATCGAACGGCGCAATTGCTCTTCGGCATAGCCCGACATGAACAGGATCGGCAGGTCGGGATAAAGTTCGCGCGCCCGGCGCGCCATCGTCGGGCCGTCCATCGTCGGCATCACAACGTCGGAGACGAGCAGGTCGGGACGCTGCTCCTTCGCCAGCAATTCGAGCGCGACCTCGCCGTTCTCCGCAGTCAACACGGTATACCCCTGCCGCGACAGCGCCCGCTCGGCGACCGCGCGGACCATGTCCTCGTCCTCGACGAGCAGGATCGTGCCGGTGCCCCAGAGATCGGCGGGCTTGGCCTTCGGCGGCTCCTTTGCGCGCGATGACGCGGCGGCGGCATGGACGGGCAGATAGATCGTGAAGACCGCGCCCTGCCCCGGTCTGGAATCGGCAAAGATATAGCCGCCCGATTGTTTGACGATGCCGTAGACCGTCGAAAGGCCGAGCCCGGTCCCCTTCCCCACTTCCTTGGTCGTGAAGAACGGCTCGAAGATCTTCGGCAGGATGTCGAGCGGGATGCCGGTGCCGGTGTCGGTGATCTCGAGCGCGGTATAATCGGCGGGCGGCAGGATATCCGAGCCCAGCCGCCGCACCTCGGCGATCGAGACCGAGCGCGTCTGGATCGTCAGCTTGCCGCCGCCGTGCGGGTCCTTTGTCAGCATCGCGTCCCGCGCGTTGACCGCGAGATTGACGACGACCTGTTCGAGCTGGCCGGGGTCGGCGCGGACCGGACCGAGATTGCGGCCGTGCTTGACGTCGAGCACGACCGTCTCGCCGAGCAGGCGTTTCAGCAGATTCGAAACTTCGGAGATGATGTCGGGGAGCTGGAGCACCTGCGGCCGGAGCGTCTGCTGGCGCGAGAAAGCGAGCAATTGCCGGGTCAGCCCGGCGGCGCGATTCGAATTGGTGCGGATCTGCTGAATGTCGTCGTAATCGCTGTCGCCCGGCGAGTGGCGCATAAGCATCAGGTCGCAATGCCCGATGATCGCGGTCAGGATGTTGTTGAAATCGTGCGCGACTCCACCCGCGAGCTGGCCGACCGCCTGCATCTTGGTCGCTTGCGCGACCTCGCGTTTCAGGCGCGATTCTTCGCTGTTGTCCTTGAGGCTCAGCAGAACCGCGGCATCGCCGAGGCCGCGCGCCCCCGCGATAGTGAGCGCGACGGGCTCGTCGGGATGCGTCTTTAGGCGGACGACGAGATCAGTCGAATGCGCCATTCCCGCCGCAAGCCGCCGCACCGCGTCGGCGACAGCGCCCTTGTCTTCGCGTACGACGATATCGCCGGGATAAAGCGGCAGCGCTGTCGGATCGACCCCGGCGGCGCGGATGAAGGCGTCGTTCAGCTGCTGAAACCGGCCGTCGCGATCGACCAGCGCCATCCCGAACGGCATCAGCCCGACCAGCGTTTGAATGTGGTTCGCGACGCTCGAGGGATGGCCCGAAGGGCCGACCTCTTCCTCGTCGAGCAAGGCAACGAGCAGCGGGCCGTCGGATTCTTCGAGGAACGGAACCTGGACGACGCGAAGCGGCGCGCCGCCGGCGATGCCCTCGCGCTCGAAGCGGACGCGGCCTGCGGCGTCGGTGATCAGCAATGAGGCGAAGTCGCGGCCTTCGATCGGGCTGCTCTCCCGTCCCGTGGCGCGGGCGCGAAGCACCGCATTGGCGGCGAGGACGCGGCCCTCGGGACCGACCAGCGCCGCCATGATGCCGCTCGCGGCGAGCCGATCACCGAGAACGCCGCCCAACGCGCCTTCTAGGATCGCGACGCGGCTGCTTCCCTCCGCCACGCCGAATTGCCAGACGAGCATATCCTGGTGCTCGCCCGCGCGCGCGACAGAGACGGCGAGGCCGCCGCCGTGAAGCTGCAACCGATCGCTGTACGCGAACCCGTCGCGCCAGGCGGCGCGCCCGATCGCGCCCAGCTCATCGACGCCGGAGTAGTCGAGCGGTAGTCCGGGGGGTGTCGGAAAGCCGTCGAACAGCGCCTCATAGCGATCGTTGGCCGAAACCAGGCGGCCCGCGCGATCGGTGACCGCGACCGCGTCCTCGGCGGCCTGCGCCGCGGCGCGGACGATGCTCCAGTCGACTTCGGGAATGGGCCCGTCGCGCCGGCGATGGAGGAGATGCCAGACGAACACACCGCTCGCGGCGACGATCGCCGTGGCAAGAAAGCCCGCCGCGATCACGATGCTGCCGACCAGCCAGAGCACCAGCAGCGCCGCGAGCAGCCCCGCCCCGATCGCGACCCCGGCGATGACGCGCGACGTGGCGGGTGGGATCGAAAGCGCGGCCATCGCCTCATGTCATCCGAGGGTGCGGCGCGGGCGTCAAGCGCGCCCGCGTGTGCAACGCATCGGCTAGGCGCGCGTAAGCGGGGTCGTCATCGCGAGGAGCGGAGCGACGAACCAATCCAGTCCAGCACCCCGAGGCTCTGGATTGCTTCGCTGCGCTCGCATTGACGAGATCGGTAAACCTATCTGCGCGTCGGGCGGTTACCAGATGCGGACGCGCTGTTCCGGGGTCAGGTACAGCTTGCCGCCGGGCTTGACGTCGAACGCCTTGTACCAGGGATCGAGGTTGCGCACGGTCGCGACCCTTTGCTGCCCAGGCGAATGTTCGTTCGAGATGAGCTGCTGGCGCAGCGCCGGCTCGCGATATTTGCTCCGCCAGACCTGCGCCCAACCGTAGTAGAAGCGCTGGTCGCCAGTGAGACCGTCGATCACCGGGGCGGGCTTGCCGCCCAGCGATTTGTGATAGGCGTCGAGCGCGACGGTCAGCCCGGCAAGATCGGCGATATTCTCGCCCAGCGTGTTGCCGCCCTTCACGTGGACGCCGGGCAGCGGCTCGTACGCGTCATATTGCGCGACGAGCTTGTCGGTGAACGCCTGGAAGCGCGCGACGTCTTCGGCCGTCCACCAATCGGTCAGCTTGCCGGTCAGATCGTATTTGCGACCCTGGTCGTCGAAATGGTGGCTGATCTCATGCCCGATCACCGCGCCGATGCCGCCGTAATTGACCGCCGGATCGGCCTTGGGATCGAAGAACGGCGGTTGCAGGATCGCGGCGGGAAAGACGACCTCGTTCATCACCGGATTGGCGTAGGCGTTGATCGTCATCGGCGTCATGAACCATTCGGTCCGGTC
Source organism: Sphingomonadales bacterium (assembly GCA_038236185.1). GTDB lineage: Bacteria > Pseudomonadota > Alphaproteobacteria > Sphingomonadales > Sphingomonadaceae > Sphingomonas. Next base: position 96,658 of record JBBSTE010000004.1, read on the forward strand.
GATCGGCTGGCCGAGCTTGTTGAGATCGCGTTGATAATCGAACGCATTGGCGCGCGCGACATTGCCGACGAGGTCGTCGCGCTTGATGACGAGCGCCGAATAATCGCGCCATTTGGTCGGATAGCCGATCTTGGGGGTGAAGGCGGCGAGCTTGGCGAGCGCCTTGGTCTTGGTCTCGGGCGCCATCCACTCGAGGTTGCGCAGCCGATCACCCATCGCGGCGATGACGTTATTGACGAGATCGTCGGCGGCGGCCTTCGCCTCGGGCGGGAAGTATTTGGCGACATAGGTCTCGCCGATCGCCTCGCCCATGTCGTTGCTGACGACGGTCACGCCCCGCTTCCAGCGGGCCTGCTGCTCGGGGGTGCCCGCGAGCGTGGTGCCGGTGAAGGCGAAATTGGTCTTGTCGATGTCGGACGACAGATACGGTGCGAACGACCTGAGCGTCCGCAGCATCGCATAGTCCTTCAGCACCGGCAGCGGCGTCGCGGCGAACGCCTTCGCCTCGCCCACCACCGCGGTCGGCTGCGCGACGAGATAGCCCGGGCGACCGGCGACGCCGAGCGCGTCGGCATATTGCGCCCAGGGGAAGCCCGGTGCCTGTGTCGTCAGATCGGCGAAGCTGAGCTTGTTGTAGGTCTTGTCGGCGTCGCGGCTTTCCTCGCGGGTCCAGTGCGCGGTCGCGAGCGACTTCTCGAACGCGAACACCGCCGCGGCGCGCGGCGCGGCGTTCTGTTCTCCGGCAAGCATCAGCAGTTTGGCGAGATACGCCTGATATTCAGTACGAACCGCCGCGAGCTTCGCATCGTCTTTCAAGTAATAATCGCGGTCGGGAAGCCCGATCCCGCCCTGGTACATTCCGACGATGTAGGTGTCTGGGGCCTTGTCGTCCTGCTGGACGCCGACGCGGAACAAGCCGCCGACGCCCTGGCGCTGGAGCTCGGCCATCTCGGTCGCAAGCGCGGCACGATCCTTCGATGCGGCGATCGTGGCGAGCCACGGCTTGATCGGAGCGATACCTTTCGCGTCGGCCGCGGCCTGATCCATGAAGCTGGCGTAGAAATCGCCAGGCTTGTTGCCGGGCGTCTTGGCGTCATCCTCGAGGATTTCGCGCGTCCGCTGCTGCGACAGATCTTGGAGAACCTGGAACATGCCGAAGGACGAGCGGTCGGCGGGGATCTGCGTCGCCTTTTCCCAGGTTCCGTTGGCGAAGCTGTAGAAATCGTCGCCCGGCGCGATGCTGGTGTCGCGGCCCGCCATATCGAAGCCGAAGTCGCCGATTTGCGGCCCATCCGCCTTCGCCGGTTTGACCGGGCCTTCGGCGGCCTTGGCAACGGTCTGGGTCTGTTCGGTCTTTTCGGGCGCGGTCTGGGCGATCGCGGCGGCGCCGAGAGCGGATGAGGCGAGCAAAATTGTGGCGATGTACGCTGAGCGCATTGGGGCAACCTTCTTGTCTTATCAGGATGCTGGGTGCTTTACGCTGATGACACGGCTCGTCAACCAAAGGGCGGAAATGTGCTCCTGCGCAGGCAGGAGCGTGGGTAACTGGCGAATCGACCGCTGGCCTACGCCGGAGGCGGCGGTAGGGCACGAAGCGGCGGCTGACCGCGGCATTTGGCGCACCCCCGGCGATTCGAATTCAACGCCGATGTTTGCCGCGGCCGTTCCGGGCAATCGTATCGAGATCGGTGACCGCCTTGCCGACCGCGCCTAGCAGCATGCCGAATGATCCAACGATGAAGATCACCACGGCGACGTGATGCCAGGCCGAAAAGCGCTGAAGAAACAGGACCGACCCGATCAAGAACAACGTCTTGCCGATCAGTCCGAGGCAGAGATGGATATAGGGGTAATTTCGTACGAACGTCTTAAGCATTTCATCTCCAACGCGTCCGGTCACATGCGGCGCGCCTCGGTTTTCGTGGGGACCTCGTGCGATGAGCGCCGTTACCGAAAAGCCAACCGCTCATCCGCCTTGTCGCGGCCGATCATCGTGGAATCCCGGCCCGTCTCGATGAAACCTCCGAGCCGATAATCCTACCGTACACCCCGCCGTACGCGCGGGTGCCGGGTTCGGTCGGGTCGGAACCATCTCATCGGTCGTTAGCTGTGAAGAGCCGGGAGCGGTTCACGAGCGCGGTCTTCGGCATGCCAATTCAACCGTCGAGCAAAGGAGGGCCCGTGGCGACCGACGAGCAGACCCGATTGCCGCGGATCTTGATCGGGGTGACACTGATCGTGCCGGTGGCGATCGGGCTGCGTTATCTGTTCGATACCCCGCCGCTGCTGTTGTTCGCGATTGGCGGGATCGCGATCGCGGTGCTCGCCGAATGGATGCGGCGCGCGACCGAACAGGTCGCGGTCCATGCGGGACCCGCGGTGGGTGGCCTGCTGACGGTCAGCTTCGGCAGCGCCGCAGAGCTCATCCTCGCGTTGTTCGTCATCGTCGAAGGCCACGCCGATGTCGTCCGCGCCCAGCTCACCGGCTCGATCCTCGGCACCAGCCTGCTCGGTATCGGGCTGGCGTGTTTCGTCGGCGGGATCGGTCGCCGCGAACAGCATTTTCCGCAACCGCGCGCCCGGCTCCAATCCAGCCTGTTGCTGATCGTGACACTCGCTCTGTTGCTGCCCGCGATCTTCGATCGGGCGGAGGTCGCGCGCGCGGCGAGCGGACCGGTCCGCGCGCTGGGCGAGTTGCAGCTGAGCATCGGGGTCTCGGTGGTGCTGCTGCTGGTCTATGCCGGGTATCTGGTGTTTACGCTGGTGACGCATCGCGACGTGTTCGTCCGCACCGATAAGGCCGACGAGGCCAAGCAGGGCGACGGTGGCAAATCCGCGGATGGCGGCGGATCGCCCGAGCCCGCGCGCTGGAGCCTGAGGACCGCGATCATCGTGCTGATCGTCGCGACGATCGGGGTGGCGGTGTGCGCCGAATTCGTGTCGGGCGCGCTCCAATCCTCGGCCACGACGTTGCACCTGCCGTTGCTGTTCCTGGGCGTGGTGCCGCTCGCGCTGATCGGCACCGCGGCCGATCTGTTCGCGGCGGTGGGCTTCGCGCGGCAAGACCGGATGGGCCTGGCGATGTCGATCTGCGTCGGCTCGACGGTCCAGGTCGGCCTCGTGATCGCGCCGTTGCTCGTGCTGATCTCCCTGGCGCTCGGCGAGCCGATGTCGCTGGTCTTCCCGAGCATCCTCGATCTGTTCGCGATCGCGGGTGCGGTGTTCGTGGTCCGCTCGATCGCCGCCGATGGCGAAACCAACTGGTTCGAGGGGCTGATGCTGATCGGCGTCTATGTCTTGCTCGCGCTCGCCTTTCTCTTCGTCGCGACGCCGTGATGATATGGCAGGAGATTCGGGATAACGGCGTGACGCGCTGGTGGGTGTCGGTCACGGCTTCGCCCGATCCGATCGGTTCGTCGGCACCGTTGGGCATGTCGGCGCTGGCGATCGTTCAGCATGCCGTCCGCCTGCGGCGACGTCGCGCGCATCGGCAAACTCGTCTGCCTAAAAAGCTATAAGTCAAAATACCGACTGTAGGATCGTCGGAATGACGGCCCCACTGGCCTGCTAAGCGATTGAAAAATTGGCGCACCCGGAGCGATTCGAACGCCCGACCCTCAGATTCGTAGTCTGCTGCGATTACAGCAGCTTAGACCGCCGTGAACCCGAATGTGCCCTTTAGCACATCGAGTCAATCTCACAGAATTATCAGCTAACTGGTCATTCGCCCTAGCTGACCCTCGCACACCCTGTGGGCATACCGTGGGTCCCAACGCCGAGGTGTCGCCAAACAACTAAGATCGGCACAAACAGCTGTGATCTTGCCGGTTTCGGCACGCACCGGCTGCGCGCGCTCACCCCCGAGGGTCGGTCTCCACCCAACCACGAGCGAGACACCCGTCATTGCGCGATGCCGGTTCATCCGGGAGCCGATTAGACGGGAAAATCACAGGGGACGTGCTATTGCTGCTTTAATCGGCCGCCGGGCTCCTAAGTGATCGCCCGTCCCAAACCCACAGGGTGTAGTGAGAGCACGGGGGTATAGGGTAGCGAATTACATCTGAATATACCGAGCGCGGCGCCGAGGTCATCGGCCCCGCTGCGTCGCAAATCGCCCGCAGCGGATGGTCGGCTTTCGGGCGAGCCTGGCCGTAGACGTCTCCGCGCGAACGGGTGTGGCGAAGGAAGGCCTGACGGCTTTGGAACTACAATTGGAGGTACACCGCCGTTCGTTCAGACCCAGCGCACCGCGGGTCGAGAGGCGAAAAAATTCGTATTAAACATGCTGCCCCAGGCGGCGAGGCCTGCGGGTCTGGCGCATCCTTCGGTCAGCGGCCGCGTCCTAGTTAGTGCGTCGTCGAGACAGCTGCGCAGGAACCGGACTGGCGCGTCCCGCTCGGCGCCACAGATGAACTCTCCCGCCAGGACGGGGTGCGGTATGAGCGTGCTTGCGGCCAGCCTCGCGTGCATCTTCGCCAGGACGACGAGGAGCGCGCGGTCATCGCGGTCCGGGAACGGCGCGTAGCAGTCGACGACCAGCTTCGTCAGCCCGAACCCGCCGAGCATGCGAAACTGCCACGCAGCCCGCGATCGGGCCCAGGCCTTGACGTAGCGGACGGTGCGCGTGAGCTGCCGGTTGAGGCCAATACCGGGGCTCCTAGCGTTCGCCGTTTTAAACCACGCGGTCACGGCCTGCGGGTTTGAGGTCTTCCACCGGCTTGAGGCGAGTTCGAACACCGATGGGCCGAATGCCCCGCCGGTCACACGGTATATGGGGACATCGACGTGGAAGCCCCTAGCATAAAAAACCCGCACGCAGTTCTTATGGATTTCGGGAGGATCAGTGAACCGCTCGTGGTATGCCGCCTCCCAGATCCGCTGCCGGGCGGCAAGCGGCGACAGCTCGCCGCCGAACGGCCCGGTGAGCGCGCTCCGCGCGAAATAGATGCCGTCGTCGATGTCGTAGTCTGCATAGTCCTGTCCGCGGATGATCGTATTCATGGCATAGCTGCCCTGTCCGCGGAACATGAGCGGCTGCCGCTCTTCCATCTGCGCGAGCCGCCGCTTGATAATCGCCCTGACGCCGTCGCGCTTGGCGCGAAGCTCCTCGAGCTGGTTTGCAGGCATGGCGATCCGCCGCGCGTGCAGCGCCTGCAGGTCCGTGTGGCAGTTGGTGACGCGTGGCGGTCGGAGGCCAAACATGTCAGAGGTGGCCAAGGATCGCGCCCAGCACGGGGAGCTGGCCCAACGGGCGCATCCGCTCGCTCATGAACAGTTCACAGATCGCCTGCCCTGCGCGACTCCCGGGATCGGCGCAGGCGGCGTTGGTCATGTCGGCGTCCGACCCGGCGTGCGTCTCAAGCGCGGCGACCGCCTCCGGCCGAGCGTCGTCGAGGTCGAGGTAGGGCAGCAGGCTCGCCGGCGCGCCTAGCGAGGGGAAGCGGTGAATGTGGCAGTCCTGGCGCACGTGTCGCGCCAGCATGCGGGCCATGTTATCGTAGGCGAACTGCTGGGCGTCGATGGATAGGCCCGCCGCCACGCTGCCGAAGCCCCAGCCCGGCAGCCCGCGGTGCACGTCTTCCGCGGCGACGTTCTCACCTGTCGGGGCGGGCACCGTGCCAAGGCAGAACAGCTCGATGCGCTGGTCGGGCCGGGTGGCCTCGAGCGCCTCGATGAGCCCGACTAGCACAGGGTTGTTCGCCCAAAGTCCGCCGTCGACGAAGGCGCGGGGCTGTTCAGCGCCGGTAACGGTCCCGCCGAGCATCGCAATGGACCGGAACACAGGCGCCGCGCTCGAGGCGAGGCAGGCGTCGACGAGCGTGATGGCGTCATCGCGGTGGTTGGTGGTCGTCAGGTGGGGCGTCTTGAAAACCCAACTGCGGTGGTTCGCCAGCGCGACGGCGGGAAAGGCGAGCGCGATCCCCCGGCGTTCGTGCACCTCGCCGAAGGTCGCGCTGCCGAGTCGCTCGCGCAGGGCCGCGCGCAGCGCGTCGTTCCCCGCCCGCAGGTATCCGGGCCGCCGGAGGATGTCGCGGAGGAGGCCAAGGCCGAACGACTTGGGCACGCGACGCGGGAAGATCGCTTGGCCGTTTCGCTCGTAGAGCTGGACGACCGCGCCGACGTCGATCCCGCACGCGAGCGCCGACCCGACGATCGCACCGGTGCTGGTCCCGCAGATCAGGTCGAAGCCCGAGCCGATGTCGAGCGCCGCAACGCCGCGGCGGCGGGCGAACGTCTTTGCGAGGCCATTCAGATAAGTTGCGGTGTAGACGCCCCGCATGCCGCCGCCATCCAGGCAAAGCACCCTATATGTCTTGTCTCCGCCCAACCGCTTTCCCCTTTCCGCGCCGCAAGCTACTTCGTGTGTCTCGGGATGGCGAGGGGCGGCTTTGCGATGACTGCGGGAAGTGGAAGGAAGATGAGCGGAGCGGGTGCCGCAACCGGCAAAGCCGACCCGCGTCGCCGCTCCCAACAGTCCACGCTCGTGGAGTTCATTCACAGCGCGCGGTCGATCTTCCCCGGGGTGGTGGTAGACGGACACGCGCGCGACGCGGCCATCGCGCTGATCGCCGGCCGGACACCCGAGCGCGATGTCTGCGTAAGCGATGACCGGTCAGAGATCGTCTGCGCGCTGTTCGGCGGCGCGGCGAAGCCAGCGTTCGCCGTAGCGCTGCAGTTCGGCGCACCTTGCGGTGACCACGCACTCTCGCTGGCACGTGTCTTCACCCGCGTTTTCAACACCGACGTGGCCGCCGCCCCCCGCGCCCATCGGGATGGGGAGCTGTGGACCTCGCTTGGCCATACGCGCCTAATGCGCGTGATCGCGAGGCTCGCGACCTTTCGCACTGATTTCTTTTTCCGGTGCCTGCGAACTATGGAGGGTGCCCGGGAAACGACCTACGAACGGTCGGCGTTCGCCACCCGGCTGCTCGTAACCAACCAGGTGTCCCACGTCGCCGACGCGGCCGGCCCGCGCTTTCACCGACTCCGGACGCTCATCCCGCTCGATACCGCCTTGACCGCGGAAAAATGGGTCCGCGCGTTTACGCGGCAGGGCTCGATCGCGCTTGTAGCGACGCCCAGACGCTCCACGGTGGCGGGGGTGATCGTGCTACCGCAGGACGCACCGCCGGCGACCGGCGGTCTGCATCCCAGCTTAGCGCACGTTGAGGGGCTCGTCACGAACGGCGTTGCCCTGATCGCCGCAACCGCCAACGGCGACGTTTGGGTACGCCTAGCGAACGGGATGAAGTTCCTGCGAAGGCGGAGCCGGTGGCAGCATGTCGACCTGGATACGCTGTCCGATCTGCTACTGCCCGTCGCGTCTATCGAACTCGCCCGCGTGATTGCCAGGATGGCGCTGGATGCAAGCTTCGAGCGGCGGGGCGCCCTGTTCGGCGTGCTCGCGAGCGCCACCGACCTTCCGCTGCTTGTCCCCGATACCAATCTCAAGCGGCGATACAACCGTGGTCTCCGAGACCTTGTCGCAGGTCTCGACGTCACGAACCCCGATCATCTCGCGCTGGTCAGGGACGCCTCCACCATCGACGGCGCGGTCCTGCTCGGCGGCGACGGGCGCGTCCTCGACGCTGCCTGCATGGCGGTCGACCTTTCAGTCGGGCGGCGCGACGAACTCGGCCTAAGTGCATGGTCGAGCCTTCCAGGTGCGAGATCGACGGCGGCCCGATCGATTAGCGGCTATGGGGCCTCCGTAAAGGTCTCTGAGGACGGGCCGATCTCGGTCTACGTCGGTGGCGTCCTTCGGCTCGAGATCGGCTAGCCGAACTCGGGTGCACCCTTGCGAGGAAGCGTGCGGACCTGCTCTTGGCGGTCGTGTTCAGAGTTGGTACCGCCCAGTGGGTTGCGACCAGCGCCTGACCTTTGCGATGAATGTACGCCGGACAGGCAGCGCGGAGCGTGGCGACGAAACGTCGCCTGTTGCGTACTGGGGTAGGGAAAATGGTCGGCTTCAACTTCAACATGCAGGGCTACGTCTTCCAGGAAGGCGTCACGGTGCTAATCGCCGCATACCAATCAGCGGCCGATGCGCTCCACGAGGGGTTGCAGCGTGCAAGGGAGGAGGCACTCGCCTACCAGGAGGGTGTAGACAGCGGGGAGGTCGAGTGGATCGGCGAACGAGACGACGAGGGCCACGTGCTGTGGGATCAGGAGCAAGTCCACGAAATGGACGTCGATACGAAGCTCGAAGGGCAGTCTGCCTTGCGCAAGGCGTTCGCGCTTGCCGCCTATCACCACTGGGAGCGCGGGGCTCGAAATTGGACGGGTGACGACGTACGCGACCATTCCAGGCTCGTCAGGGCGGTCGGGGCGCTGGGCATCACGGTGAGTCCCCGCCTCGACGCCGTCCGGGACCTCGCCAACCTGCTGAAACACGACAACGGTGCGCGGGGCTGCGACCTGCTGGAAAGCTGGCCGGCGGTATTCCCGGCCGGCTTCGCGCCAACGGGCGCGCGTGTCGACTGGTATGGAGCAGTGCGCCTGACGGACGGCCATCTCGATGAGGTCTTCAACGCCGTTGCCGCGTCGGGTCCGGATCACACTACGGTGTATCGCTAGCGGGCGCCGGAGCGGTTTTTCTGTGCGACTTGGAGAGGGTGCTCAATGCGGGATCCTCGGCAGGTGAATCCAGGTCCGCAATCCAGGAGCCTTGATCTGCCCGTGAGTGACCCCTTGGGTCGTCCACGAAACGTCCACTTCCCCAACTCGGTTTCGGGGAAACTATAGGCGCTAACGTCGCGGTGATGGCCAACGGCGTTGGCCGTCTGTCGTGGCAAGAAGACGCGGCGGTAATGGGGAGCGGCGCCGGCGGCCCCGCTCCCCTTTCCTAGCCTCGTAGCAACCGGTCGAGCGCGAGGACGAGCACGTCGTCTCCGCTGAGCCGCTGGTCCGCGGCGAACGCCTTGAACGCCACAAAGCGGCGATGGTCGAGCGTTGCCGCGACCCGATGCAACTGCTGATCTTGCGGCTTAATGGGTCGCGTCAACGGCTCGGCTACCGGCCTCGCCCAACCGGTGCTAAATCCTCCCATCGTGCAGTCAACCACGCGAGCCTCCCTTCAGCAGATGGATAATTGCCGCCCACGTCGCCGCAAGCTCGGCTGCCCCCCGCGAGGTCGGATCATTTTCGCTCAGCGTTCTCCCGCTCGACAGCGCCAACCCAACCCGGTTGTGGATCGGCGGCAACGGGCTGAGGCCCGCATCCCGGAGCATGCGGATCGTTTCGCCCATGGCGCGGCTGCGAAAGTTGGCGGCATTGGGCAGCACGGCATACCGGGCCCCGCTCCGCTCGGCGAGCACTGCTGTTTTGATTGTCGCCGACAGGTCAAGCTCGGCGGGCCTGGTCGGGATGACGACGAGATGGGCAAACGCCATGCCGAGCGCCCGATACTCCGTTTGGCCGGGCGGCGTGTCGATGAACACGTACTCGACCCCCCTTGCCTCCAGTTCGGCGAGCCTTTTCGGCAGATACCGTGGTGCGACCGCGATCAGCGCCGGACCCGGCAGGCTGCGGCCGTTACGCCAATCGGTGAGGCACCCCTGCGGATCGAGATCTATCATGGCGACTGAAGCTGTTCGGGCATCGTCTCCCTCCGGCTTTCGTTCGGTGCAATCTTGGCAGGCCAGAACCGCAAACGAAGCGGTGAGTAGGGTTTTACCAGCGCCTCCCTTGCGTGCGGCGATCGTCACGACCTTCATGCGCGTCTCCTCGCTTGCGCGTCCCCGCGCCTGTCGCGCGACCGCTCAATCGAGTGTTCGCGCGAATGCGCGCCGTTTGGGTCGGTTTGGCGCGGGGCCGAGGAGTGGGCAGTGCGGAGTCGCTGGCGACGGGTCATTCTGGCGGCAGCCGCGAGGGCCGGCTGAGAAAAAAAAGA